>CACNFA010000036.1 GCA_902619675.1 uncultured Pelagibacteraceae bacterium | reverse complement strand
TCCAATTATTTCTGTTTGATTCTTGACCGAAAGTTTAATCACGTTCTCTTTTAAAACATTTAATGCATCTAAGTTTTTTTCAACAAAAGTAACAAATTGCGCATTTCTTGAAAGACATTCTAAGCCAAAGGAACCCACCCCTGAGTACAAATCTAAAATGTTTGATTTCTCTAATTTTATATTAATTGCCTTTGAGTGCATCAAAATATTAAAAATATTTTCTTTAACAGAATCTTTCAAAGGACGTGTAATTTTATTTTTTAAGAAATTAATTGACTTACCTCTAAATTTTCCACTTATGATTCTCATTTGTCTATTACTTTCCAACCAATATCTTTTCTAAAGAAGCCATTTTTCCAATTAATTTTTTTTATTAAAGAAATAATTCTTTTTCTAATCTTAAGAAAATTATTTCCTGTAGATGTCACATTTAAGACTCTTCCACCATTAGAAAAAAGTTTTTCATTTAGTAATTTGGTTCCTGCATGAAAAATATAGTCCTTTTTTTTAATCATTATTTTATCTAAATTTTTTATTCTTTTATTTTTACTATAATTCCCAGGGTAGCCTTTTGAACACAAAACTATCGTCATACTTTTTTTTTTACTCCAATTAATATTCACTCTTTTCAAATTATCGTTTGTAGCATTTATCATAATTTTAATTAAATCTGTTTTTAACCTAGGAAGAATCACCTGACATTCTGGATCACCCATTCTTACATTGTATTCAATCAGAGATGGTTCATTGTTTTTAATCATTAATCCAACATATAAAAAACCTCTATAAGGGTTATTGTTTTTTTTCAAAGCATTTAAGGTAGGTAATATGATTTTATTAATTATTTTTTTTTCAACAATCTTATTTATTATTGGAGCTGGAGAATACGCTCCCATGCCCCCAGTGTTGGGGCCTTTGTCTCTTTCTCTTACTCGTTTATGATCTTGAGCAGTGCCAAAAAATTTAAAACTTGTTTTATCAACTATTACGAAATAACTAGCCTCATCCCCGCTTAAAAATTCCTCTAAAACAATTTTATTTGACGATTTGAATTTACCTTTGAAAATTTCATTTGATATTTTTAATACTTGATTTTTTGTTTTACAAATCGTTACTCCTTTGCCAGCAGCCAATCCATCAGCTTTAACAACTATAGGTAAATTGGTTGTTTTTAAAAAATTAAGAACTTCATTTTTTTTTTTACATATTTTAAAATTTGCTGTTGGTATTTTATTAGTTTTACATAATCTTTTCATGAAGGCTTTGGATCCTTCTAATCTTGAAGCAAATTTATTTGGTCCAAATGTCTTAATTTTATTTTTATTTAAAAAATCGACTAAACCTTTTACCAAAGGCTCTTCGGGTCCTACTATAACAAGATCTATTTTATAATATTTTATTAATCTGAGTAATTTTTTAAAATTTAGTATGTCGATATCGATGTTTTGTGCTATTTTTGAAGTGCCTCCGTTACCAGGGAAACAGAAGATTTTGTTTACTAAATTAGACTCTAATATTTTTTTGCATAACGCGTGTTCTCGTCCACCACTTCCTATTAAACCAATATTCATGTTAAATGATATATTGTATAATTTATTGATGAATAAAAAAAAAGCTAAACTTGTTTTTAAACACAATTCTTTTGAAATATTAGAAGATGGTGACTATGTATTATGTGCGATTTCAGGCAAAGAAATAATGCTCAAAGATTTGAATTATTGGAACGTCGAGTTACAAGAAGCTTACTTTTCTCCTATTGAAGCAAACAAAAGATACAAATCTTTAAATAAATAGAATTTTACTTCCAACGATCGTGTGTCCAAATCCATTCGTAAGGATTTTTTTCTATCATTTTTTCAAGAATTTCATTCAATTTCCTAGTTAATTCAATTTTATCATTGAATTTATTTGGAGTAATTTCATCACTAAATTCTAATCTAAAATTTGAATTATTTATTCTTTCTATAAAAACTGGAATTATTGATAAATTATATTTCAAGGCTAATTGTGCTGGCAAAGTAGTTGTCAAAGCAGGTTTACCAAAAAAATTTACTCGCTCTCCTTCACTTAATCTTTGATCAATCATTAAAGCAATACTGAAATTTTTATGAATATATTTAACAGCTTCTCTAACTCCATTTACCCCCTTT
>CACNFA010000035.1 GCA_902619675.1 uncultured Pelagibacteraceae bacterium | reverse complement strand
CTTTAGCAGCTCTATTGGGAAGAATGATTGTTTTTCCAGCTGGGGTACTCGCTGACTCAGATTTAATTATTCGATTAGTAGTTTTAATAACTTGTGTCATTTTATTCATAGTTACGAAGAAAAATTTAGTAATTCCAACAATAATCTCAGCAATTCTTTTAGGAGTTTTGACTAACTTTTAAATTATGTTAAAATTTTAAATGGAACCGATTTTTCTTGTATTCATCGCATTGTGGATAGTAGGTATGATAGATTAGTTTACTTATGAGTTTTTCAATATCAGATCATCAAAATTCCAAAAGAGTACGTGTAATTAAATTTAAGGAGAGCGACTTAGATAGACTAGTTTTTCCATTTAAAAAACATTCAATTTTGTCTTTAGAATACAAACCTTTTTCAAGATTTAGTTTGGCTAAAAGTTTAGACGAAGTATTTGAAAATAAATTAAGCAGAATTTTAAATGAGGTACTCAATGATCGTAAAACAGGTACTGCAATTATAGAGCCCGAAATTCAAAATAAAAAATTTGACAAGGACTTTCTTGTCAAGCTCTCTACTGGTCTTGCCTATTTAGTTGGAAACCCGAACTTTGATTCAATGACAGGCAAATACTATGCAAGATTTCACGTAAAGCATCAAGACAGTAGCGACTCTTACTTAAGAAAAGCCTACACGAATTTAGATCTTCATACTGATGGTACTTACGTTAAAGAAAAAACCGACTGGTTAATAATGACAAAAATGGAGGAAAATAATGTAAGTGGGGGCGAAAGTGTAATCCTTCATTTAGACGATTGGGAGCATCTTGAAGATTTAAGCAAAGATCCGATAGGACAACAAAATTTTACGTGGGGTTCGCCAAAAAGTAAGAATGTAGAATATAAAGTTGAGCATCCTGTATTTTCAAAAGACAAAAATGGTAAGCCCATTATTTCATATATTGATCAGTTTCCAGAGCCAAAAAATATGGATCAAGGTCTTTTTCTTCAAAAACTTTCAGATGCATTGGAAGAAAGCAAAAATAAAATAAGTTTTCCATTACCAGTAGGATCAACAATTTTTTCTAATAATTATTTTTGGTTACACGGTAGAAAAGCATTTAAAGAGCATTCTGGGTTGTCTAGAGAATTATTAAGAATTAGAGGAACTTTTTTTTATTAATTATAATCATTTTAAAAATATATACTGTTGACTCTGAATAGTATTTTTATTTTAATAACGCTATTAACTAATTAACAGAGGGAAATAATATGTTTAATAATTTGAAAAAATTAATTAGCTTAGTTTTCGCAACTGTTCTTTTAACTTCAATCTCATCAACTAGTTTTGCAATCGATAAGTTACATTTCATTATCGGTGGCGGTGCTGGTGGTGGTTGGGATGGAACTGCTAGAGGAACTGGTGAAGCTTTAACTAAAGCTGGTATGTTAAAAAGTGCTTCATATGAAAATATGTCAGGTGGTGGTGGAGGAAAAGCCCTATCTTACATAATCAATTCGAAGCCAGAAGGAACTATATTAGTTCAATCAACACCTTTAGTATTAAGATCAATTACTAGACACAAAGGTTACGTAAAAGGTAGCGGTGTATTATCTTACAAAGATGTTAAACCAATCGCTGGTGTAATAGGTGACTATGGTGCAATCGCAGTTGCTAAAAATTCACCATACAAAAACTTTAAAGATGTAGTGGATGCTTACAAAAAAAACCCTAAGTCAGTTAAAATGGCTGGTGGTTCTGTAAGAGGAAGCATGGACCATTTAATAGGTGCACTAGCATTTCAAGAAGCTGGCGCAAATCCTAACGACGTAGTTTATGTACCTTACGATGCTGGTGGTAAAGCATTAGCCGGACTTTTATCAGGAGAAACTCAAATTCTTTCAACTGGTTTGGGAGAAGTAATGGGCGCTAGAGACCAAGTAAGAATTATTGGTATTACGGCTCCTAAAAGAGTAGGTGATGCTCCAGATGTTCCAACTCTCAAAGAACAAGGATACGATGTTCAGTTTGTTAACTGGAGAGGTTTCTTTGCTCCTAAGAGTATGCCAAGTGGAGATGTTAAGAAAATTGCTAAAATGTTAGGTGATGTTCAAAAAACTCCAGAATGGGAAACAGTTAGAAAAAGAAATGCTTGGGTAAATATTTATAATCCAGGTAGTAAATTTGACAGTTTCTTAAAAAACCAGACAAAAGAAATGACAAAGTTAATGAAAAAACTAGGCGTTATCTAGTTAGTTAACTTTATTGGAAGAGCAGTGAAAATAAACTCAGTTAAAATTATTTCGCTGCTCTTCTTTGTTTTATCAGCATTTTATTTATACACAGCTCACCAAATACAAGTTTTTGCTTTCGATGAAGGTGCTCCTTTCAATGCAAAAACTTTTCCAATTTATTTAGGTTACGCAGGAATG
>CACNFA010000034.1 GCA_902619675.1 uncultured Pelagibacteraceae bacterium | reverse complement strand
TCTCAATGCATTGTTGTTGCGATCGATGCAAAAAAAGTTTCAGACAATAAATGGGAAGTATTTACACACGGTGGAAGAAATAAAACTGGTATCGATGCAGTACAGTTTGCTAAAAAAGTAGAAGAAAATGGAGCCGGAGAAATTTTATTAACTTCAATGGATAAAGATGGAACTAAATCTGGATACGATGTTGATTTATTAAAAACTATTACGAATAACACTAATATTCCTGTAATAGCTTCCGGTGGAGTTGGAACTCTAGATCACTTATATGATGGCATAGTTAAAGGTGGAGCAAGTGCAGTTTTAGCGGCCTCTATTTTTCATTATGGCGAATATAAAATCAAAGATGTTAAAGAATATTTGAATTCTAAAAATGTATCAGTAAGGTTATAAAATGTTTGAAAACTTAGAACAATTAATCAAAACAATCAGAGAGAGAAAAGACTCATCTCCAGATAAGTCTTATACTAATAAACTTTTGAACGATAAAAACCTAAGTGTTGCAAAAGTAAAAGAGGAAATAAGCGAATTAATAGAATCTGTGGAAAAAAATTCAAATAAGATACACGAAGCTGCCGATGTGGTTTATCATTTAATGGTTTACTTAGAGGCTAATAACATAAAAATCGAAGATGTGATGAGCGAACTTAAGAAAAGACAGAAATGAGTTACGATAGAAATAATATTTTTGCTAAAATTCTAAGAGGAGAAATCCCCTGCAAAAAAGTTTATGAAAATGATCATGTTTTAGCTTTTCATGATATTAATCCTCAAAAGAAAATACATGTCTTAGTTATTCCTAAAGGTGAATACGTTGATCTTGATGATTTCAACAGTAAAGCTTCAGAAAAAGAAATTGTAGAGTTAAATAGAGCCGTGACACATGTTGTAAATTTAGTGGGGGCAAAAGATAAAGGTTACCGGGCTTTAACTAATATTGGTAGCGATGGCGGACAGGAAGTTCCTCATTTACACTATCATATATTTGCAGGTGAAAAGATTGGAAAAATGGTCAGCTGATGGTTTCAAGAGTTAAAAGATATTTCTTAGAAATAAAAGATTTTTCAAAAACTATCGATTTGAATCTTCCAGAAAACTTTAAAATTATTTTGGATGACAAAGATAATTTCCACTTAAACAGATTTTTTTATAAACAAATAGGTGTAGATCACTATTGGAGAGACAGATTACTTTGGTCTGATAGTGAGTGGGTAAAGTATGTTACGAATAAAAATCTAGAAACGCACGTTCTTAAAAAAGGGGAAGATTTAGTAGGATATTACGAACAAGAATATCATCCTGGATCAAATGAAGTAGAGCTTATCAATCTAGGAGTGCTAAAAGAATTTAGAGGTTTGAAGCTTGGTTCAACACTTGTAAATCATGCTATTGCAAGCGCATCAAGAAAAAATCCTGAAAGAATGTGGGTTCATACTTGTAGTTTAGACCACAAACACGCATTACAAAATTATAAATCCAAAGGCTTTGAAATTTTCAAAGAAGAAGAAATTGATTTTGTTGCTTAGTTTATTTCAGGTACTTTAAAGGTGTCTCTTTTATAAGAGTCATTTTTAGCAACAATGTTAAGGGAGAAATTTATATTATTGTTATATTGATCTTTTATTTCCCATCCTTTCAAATCCAGTTTTTTTTTATCAAAAAAAACTGTAATTTCGTTATCACCAAAATATACAAGCTTAATTGCTTGATCACTAACCTCTAATTCTCCTGATTGCACTATTTCTAAAAGTTTATCTTTATATAAAATATTTAAGAATGGAGATTTTGAAATAGGATAATGATAAGTTTTATTATACCTTTTCTGCGTTATTGCTAATCTCTTATTATTAATAACTAATTCTTTTTTCTTGTCGTCAAAGTAATTGCATTTTAATTTTCCAGGAAATTCTAAAAGACACCTACCTTTTTCTTTTTTTTCATTAATTAATTGATCAAATGTAAATTCTAAAGAATTTAAGCTATTTAATTGAGAAATTATTTGATCTTTTTCATTAGCTAATAAACTCGTTGTAATTAATAAAAAAAACGAGATTAAAAATGTTTTTTTAAAGAACTTCACGTTTACCAACATGATTTGCCTTACTTACAATACCTTTTTCTTCCATCATATCAATAATCCTAGCAGCTCTATTATATCCGATTTGTAATTTTCTCTGTAAAAAACTTGTAGAGGCTTTGCCTTCTGCTTTAATAATTTCTACGGCTTGATTAAATAATTCATCCTCATCACCTTCATTGCCAGGGGTTAGTGAGCTTTCTGTTGTTTCTTGTGAAGTAATTTCCTCCATATAATCTGGTTCTCCCTGTGCTCTTAATGAGTTTGTAATATTCTCAATTTCTTGTTCAGAAACATATGGACCGTGAATTCTAACTATTCTGTTTGCTGATGACATGAATAACATGTCTCCTTTTCCAAGTAATTGTTCGGCACCCTGCTCTCCTAAAATGGTTCTACTATCAATTTTGGAACTTACTTGGAAAGATATTCTTGT
>CACNFA010000033.1 GCA_902619675.1 uncultured Pelagibacteraceae bacterium | reverse complement strand
GACGGTGTAAAAATGTCAGATCCATCAAGTGTGTCGGGAGATTTTGACTTCAACCATATTTTAACTAATCAAATTTCAAGAGTTGAAATACTAAAAGGCTCTCAAAGTTCAGTTTATGGAAGTGGAGCAATAGGCGGTACTATAAATATCACAACTAAAAAAGGAACTAGAAATCAAAAAGGGGACTTTTTCTACAATACCGGGTCTCATGGAACTAATAATATCTCTGTTTCGAGATCTGGGAAAAAGGATAATTTAAATTACCTAGTATCTTTTGAAAAATTTCAGACTGATGGAATTTCACAAATGAGTCATAATGAGGAAAAAGATGCTTACAGAAATAATTCTTTTTTAGGTAAACTAGATACTCAACTAAATGATTATTTAGAATTTGAAGGAACAATAAGACTACGCGATACTTATCTTCAATACGACAAAGTCGTTGATACAGCAACTGCAACACACAGTGAAGAAGAGGATGGAAGACATTATCTAGCTAGTGGAGCTCTAACTTATAATCTAAATGAAAAATTCTCTAATAAACTGTCTTTAACAAGCTCTTATATAAAAAGATCTTATGGCGCCGCAGCAGGAAGCGGAAACTTGACCAAGGATAACTATTATGGAGAAAGATACTCCTATAATTATATGGGAAATTATAATTTTGATTTGGATAATAGTTTAATTTTTGGCGTTGAAAGAGAAGAGGATCAAATCGGTTATAATAAAGATTTAACTGGAACTAAAAGAGAGTCATATTACACTACATCAAGTTTTTATGACTATCAGAAAAGAATTTCAAAAAACTTATATGCTACTCTTGGATCGCGATTTGATGATAACTCTGTTGCTGGAGACGAAGAGTCTCACAGAGCCACACTTGCATATTTGTTTGATGACAAAAAAACAAAAATAAAAAGTTCTTTTGGCACTGGCTTTAGATATCCGTCGCTTTATGAAATGTATTATGTCTATGCTGCAAATGCTAACTCTCTTCCATTTGTTAAAGCAGAAAGAAGTAAAAGTTTTGACATAGGTTTTGAGAGAACATTTGACAAAGTAAAATATGATCTTACCTATTTTAATTCGTCATATGATAACGTTCTTGAGGGCTGGAAAACAGGAAATAGTTCAGGAGTTGATTACACAACTCAAAATATGCCAGGAACAGTAAAAAGCCAAGGAATAGAGTTTATTTCAAACTTAAAATATAGTTCAAATTTAAATTTTGGTCTTAACTATACTTATACTAATACCTATGACGGAGCGGAGCAAGATGATCCTAATAAAAGCAGTTCTGTTTTAAGCTCTCAAATGGTTAGAGTTCCTAGGCATTTAATAAATTTAAATACTCAAATAAAAGTTCCTTATTATGAAAACCTAAATATGATAATTAATACAAAATGGTCAGAAGACGCTAGGGACTATGGAAATGGAAATAGAACTTATAATGACGAGAGGCTAGACTCTTATTTAGTAAATGACTTAAATATAAATTACAAATTATTTAATAGCTATAACATGTTTTTTAACATTACTAATATTTTTAACGAAAATTACGAGACTGCTAAAGATTATTCACAAATGAAACGGTCTTTTAATTTTGGTTTAAAAAGGTTATATTAATCTATGAATAAAAATTTGTTAATTTTTCTAGGAATTTTTGCATCTTTAGCAGCAAGTAGATTTATTCCACATCCTCCAAACTTCACAAGTTTATTAGCTTTGAGTTTTTATGTTCCAGTTATTTTAGGCATAAGATTTATTCCCTATCTAATTATAAGCTTTGTTATTACTGACCTTATAATTGGTTATCACAACACAACTCATTGGACTTGGGGTAGTGTATTATTAATAGGTTTATGTTCAAAATTTTTTATAAAAAATTTATTTTCAAGGCTCACAGGAGTTATCATTGGAGCAACAATTTTTTATTTAGTAACAAATTTTGGTGTTTGGACAACTGGCATATATGGTGTTACTTATGAAGGACTAATTACCTCATATACTTTAGCAATTCCATTTTTCGCTTATAGTATAATCTCAACTCTTGTTTTTTCTCTGTTAATAGAAACAGGCTATAAATATCTGAAATCAAAGTTTGACTTGAAAAATTTCACACAATTGTCTTAATTTTTTTCTAGTATTAATAGAAGAATTTAAGACGCTTGCATATTTAAATTCAACCAAGTAAAAGTAATAAAGAATGAGAGGTCGTTTATGGGTATTCACTATGATTATAAATCAACGCGTGGTGATAAAGCTATGAAAAAAGAAGCTAAAAGAAAAGCTCGTATTGAGCAGAGAAGAGCAAAAAGATCAAGTGTAAATCCAAAAGAGTCTGAGCAGGAAACTATGCACGACATAAACAAACCTATTACACTTGAGGATTTGACTAATCCAGACAAAAACTAGATTTATAATGAAATCTTTTCATAAAAAAGATTCATTATTTAAAAAACGTGAGGCCGCTCTTAAAAAAAATTTAAAAAAAAGAAAAAAAAAGAGTAATTCAACTAAAGAAAAAAATGTCAGTTCTTTCAGATAAATGGATTAAAAAAGCAGTTCAAACACATGGGATGATTAAACCATTTGTAAATAAACAAACAAGAAAAGGAAAGATTTCGTTTGGTTTATCCT
>CACNFA010000032.1 GCA_902619675.1 uncultured Pelagibacteraceae bacterium | reverse complement strand
TATTTTTATCATCTTTTCCAACAATTAATATGTTGAGAGATTTTAAATCTATATCTTTATAATTGAAACTTGGTGAGTTTTTTTTTAATTCTTTCAATTGAGATTTGGTTTCCCATTTTTTACCGTTGCTTAGTTTTTTTCTAGTTTCCCAGTCACACGGGCAAGAGATCAAAATATTTATATCAACTAATCCTGGTACTTTTCCATGAATAGTACCTCCCTGATAAGCTCCTCCAGAATGACCAATTAAAATTAGTTTTTTTGGTTTATAATATTTTTTAAGATTTTGTAATGCAGGTGCTAGTATTTGAAAATTTTTCCAATCATAATTTACCACTGTACTCTTTATAGCGTTACGAGGTCCTGATGAATATCTATCCTCTTCACTACTGCCTCTTTCTCTAATAAAGTAACCAGGTCTTGCAAAAAGAAAAATATTGTTATTATCGTTTATTAATTCTTTTGCAAATCTAATTTGACTTTTTTTGGGTATTCCTGGTCTTGGAGAATTAGGACTACCATCACCATGAAGAAATACTATTAAGTTTTTTTTACCCTTTTCAATCTTTCCTAAATTTAAAATTGCTATACATTTGTTTTTACCTGCTGATATATATTTTATGAAATCCTCTTTTTCACAAGCATTAGAGTTTCCACTCAACAGCAAACCTAGAACCACGATCGCTAAAAGTTTTTTCATTTTAAAGTTTATTACAATTGTACCCTAAATTTATTAGGTTTAATTTATTACATTGATCTGCAAATCTTATTTCATCTATGTACAAAATTTGAACTGTTGTCGCTTCCTCATACTTCCATTTAGTTTTCACTTTTTTTCCTTTAGCCTTTATTTGATTTGCTCTGTCTTGATAAATACCAAAATTTGTTGACGAGAGTGATGAGTTTCCTGGCATTTTATTTTGCATATCTACAATTTTTTTGCCGTTAACCCATATGAATAAACTTTTCTTATTTGGTGTATGTACTATTACATCTATCCACTTTCCTAAGTGATTAGAAAAATGTTTTAAATCAAAAAAAGGTGGATCGTGATATTTTTCGCTTATTTTTCTACAAATATTTTTTCCCAGAAGTTTTTTGCTAATTTTCACGCACTCATTGTCGTGAAGAAAACTTCTTAACTGTACATTTACAATTCCTTCAGGTGAAATACCCATTCTATAATGTGCACCTTTGCCTTTTCTATGTATTTGATTGAATATAAGTGGCGTATTTGAATGAATATAATTTTTAGGGATTAATACGGAAAATGAAAGCCATTTACTTCCCCAATCCCGATACTTTGTTCCTATAAAAACTCGTCGTGCTCCCTCATAGCAATTGTTCCAGTTATTTTTGCTATCATTTGATTTCTTGTATATCCCACAATCACCTGGATGACTTTCAAATTTAATAGAGATATTATCATCTCTTGAAATTTCATCTGTG
Source organism: uncultured Pelagibacteraceae bacterium (assembly GCA_902619675.1). GTDB lineage: Bacteria > Pseudomonadota > Alphaproteobacteria > Pelagibacterales > Pelagibacteraceae > Pelagilacustribacter. The sequence goes on along the minus strand of CACNFA010000032.1, from coordinate 1,234 downwards.
ATTATCAAACAGTGATCAGGTCCTTTACCATTTTGCCAGCATGAATCCCAATGGTTCATTCTTAATTTTTTACCTTCAAGAACATTATCAGGTAAATTAATTAAACGACTATTACCACTACTTTTGCTTCCAGCTAATTCTTTCCACACTATTGGATCAGCATATGAATTATTTAAAAAGAGAAAAAATAATAAAAATATAGACAAACTTTTCATCGTTAAAATTTAAATTATCAGTATTAAATATTTATGAAAAGTAAAAATTATCTTACCAAATTTTCCCTTTCTGTCTCCTAGTTTGCACCTAGTCTGCACAAATTAATTTGTCTTGATTTCTAATGTTAATTGAAAGGTTAAATAAGAAAGTTAAGATTGATAATGTTTTGAGACTACCTGAGACTGTCCGAGACAATGAAGTTAGTGAATCCCTGGTGTTTTAAGTCCTTTGTGTCTACCAATTTCACCACGAGGGCACGTCGCTCTTTTTATTGTTATTGTTAATATATTAATACACAAGAGTTTTAAATAAGTAAAAATAATTTATTTTCCGTCTCTATCTTCTAGTCTGCTTCTAGTCTTCCCATATTTTATAAGATAGCTAATTTTAAAAATTGTTTTAAATTAACTATTGACCTAATGCCTCACGCGCTTGGTCAACAGTATAGCTTGTTCCGTGAGCGGCATTATAAGCATCTACTGCGGCTGCAAAACTATCATAGCCTGCTCCAGCTGCAACAGCTTCTAGATCAACAGTTACTCCTGCTGCGCTTGCAGCAGCAATTGTATCTGCAACTGATTGTAAAGTCTCACCTGCCGCTTGAGCTAATGCTCCTGCATCAAATGAAGTAATAGAGCCATTCGCTAAAGCTTCAATTGCATCTAAGTTACCTTGATAAGCAGAAGCGTATTCTTCTACAGACCAATTAGCTCCGTATTGTGCATTAGCTAAATCTGTCAAATCAGCATAATTATTTATATCTAAATTTTTGAAATCACCTAAAGCCTTAGCAAAATCATCAAGTGTAAAATTAAAATTAAAAGAGGCTTGAGAAACAGTTTTTGCGACTTCATCAAACGCATCAGTTTGAATTATATCTTTAAAATCTTCGACATTTAATATTTCTTTAAAATTCTGTATGGCTAATTGAGCTTTAATTTCTTGAATTTGTTCGTTTGATAATTGAATTTCTATACCTGAAGTATCTTGAACTTTTGTAGGAATAGGGTTCTTCCAT
>CACNFA010000031.1 GCA_902619675.1 uncultured Pelagibacteraceae bacterium | reverse complement strand
ATTAGCGGAAGCACCATTTATAAAGGTTGAAGCAACAAGATTTACTGAAGTTGGGTATGTAGGTAGAGACGTAGAACAGATTGTTAGAGATTTGATAGAAATAGCTATTGCTATGGAAAGAGAAAGAAAAAGAAAAGAGGTAAAAGCTAAAGCAGAATTAAAAGCAGAAGAAAAAGTACTTGACGCATTAGTTGGTAATAAAGCTAGTGTTGCCACAAGAGAGAGTTTTAGAAAAAGGCTTAGAAATGGGGATCTGGATAATAATGAAATTGAAATAGAAGTTAATGACTCTTCATCTAGTTTACAAAGCTTTGAAATACCTGGAATGCCAGGAGGAAACGTAGGAATGGTAAATCTTGGTGACATCTTGGGTAAATCTATGGGAGGAAAAAAAGGTAAAAAGAAAAAAATGTCAGTTAAGGAGTCTCACGGAATTTTAGTAGCGCAAGAATCTGATAAAATGATAGAAGAAGATAAAATTATTAAGGAGGCTAAAAAAGCTACTGAAGAAAATGGAATAGTTTTTTTGGATGAAATAGATAAAGTTTCAGCAAGAAGTGATAGAGTAGGTGGAGATGTTTCTAGAGAAGGAGTTCAAAGAGACTTGTTGCCACTAATTGAGGGAACAACGGTGAGCACTAAACACGGCCCAATTAAAACTGATCATATTTTATTTATTGCATCTGGTGCATTCCAACTAGCAAAGCCGTCTGATCTGTTGCCAGAATTACAAGGTAGATTACCAATTAGGGTGGAATTGAACGCATTAAATGAGGATGATTTCAAAAGAATTCTTAAAGAACCTGACAATAGTTTAATTAAACAATACAAAGCCCTTTTAAAAACCGAAGATGTTAATCTCGAATTCTCAGATGATGGCATTGATATGCTTGCGAAAATATCTGCGGAAGTTAATTCTTCAGTTGAAAATATTGGAGCAAGAAGACTACATACTATCATTGAGAAAGTATTAGATGATATAAGTTTCAACGCAACAGATAAAGCTGGAGAAACAATCACAGTAGATAAAAAATTTGTCCAAGATAATTTAGGTAATTTAGTAAAAGATACAGATCTTTCAAAATTTATATTATAAATTTTTAAATTTTATTAAAATTGCACCCTCTCCACCGTCTTTAACATCAGCTTTATTTATTGAAATTATAAATTTGTATAATTCAAGATCAGATCTAATAAATTCTGGGACAGAAAATTTTAATTTTCCAAAGTCTTTCGAAATATAAGTATCATTATCATTCGTGGAGTGCATTCCCTTACCTGTGATTAATAATAATTCTTTGAATTTATTTTCTATACAAAAAAAAATTATTTCTCTTACTTTTTTGTTTGCACCATCTAAAGAATAACCATGCAAATCAAATTTAAATCTCTCATTCTTTGCGATTTTTTGATTTTTTCTATCTTTGTCGTAAATATCTGATGGATTTTTAATGTAATCTTCCCAAACCTTTTTATCATCTTGGGAAAGATCTTTTTTTTTTATCACTTGCTGATAATTTCAGATAAATACCAGTTTGGACTTTTGTTGTTGATATTTTTTGTAAATTTCCAACTATCGCTTACATATTTTATTTTATCAGGATTCCCCTCAATTATTTTATTATCTTTGTCTTTCTTTACAGATATTACTTCTGCAACAAACTTAACTGTTGCGAATAAATTATCTTTAATTTTCTCATATTTAGCGACAGAGGATTCTTTTACCCCAATAAAAGTAAATTCTGATTTAATGTTATCTTTATTTCTTGCTTTAATAGCATCCGAGAAATTAGAAAACATATTAGGTGAAAGTAAAGCTTTAAGCTTAATAAGATCTCCACTTGCAAAAGAAGTTAGAATACTTTCATAAGCAATCTCAGCTCCTCTTAAAAATTCTTTTTTATCTTTACCCTCAAGTACATCTAGGTTTTGTTCAATTGGCTCGACATCTTTTTGCGGCATACTAAATTTCTTCTCAGCAAAATTTGGGTAAATTTTGGACTCGTGGCCTGTCTTACGCCCCAAAATGCTCCTTAGTCGCAGGATTATAAAGCCTGCAATCATACCTAATAAAATTATGTCTAAATAGCCAAAATTATTGCTCATTATTTGATAAATATACATGAATAATATAATTTTGTATCAGACAAATGAACACATTTTTCCTAATATTTCTTGGATTACCCGCATTTGAGATATTTTTGATGATTAAAATCGGTAGCAAAATTGGAGCAATGAATACAATTGCATTAATTTTTCTCACTGCAATAGTCGGTGTTTATTATGCAAGAATTCAGGGCATCCAAGCTTTGAGAACAGGATTAATAAATTTATATCAAAACAAAGTCCCAGTGTACGAGCTACTTTCAGGGGCATCTATTGCATTGGCTGCTTTATTGCTAATAATCCCCGGTTTTTTTACAGATTTAGTTGGATTTCTACTATTAATCCCATTTACTAGAACCGCTTTATTTAAGGTTGCGCTCAGGGATAAGACTAAATTTCATAAAAAAAAAAATAATGAAAATATAATTGATGGTGAAATTATAGACAAAAAAAAAGATGAGCTTTAAGATAATTGGTAAATATATAAAGTATTTAAATTTCAATATACCTAACCCAAGGACATTTTTTTTACTTTCAAAAAATATTGAAAATTACAAGATTAATATCGACATAAAAAGTAATCAGGTAAAAGAAAATATTATTGAAGTTTTAACATCAATTAATTTAACTCCTACAAAAAAGGATTTTGAAAAAATAGAAACTCAAATTGTATACGCTACAATTATTGAGCTATCTAATAATAATACAGATAAAAGTAAATTAGAGAAAATTATTCTAGTAGAGGTGCCTTCAAAAGTATATTCAGATTTAAGAAAAATATTTATAAATTTATTTGAAAACTCTGGTTTTAAAGAAATTAAAATAAGTGAAAATGTGGATTTTCAGAAACTTTATAATAACAAAAAAAATCAATAAAAGTTTTTCTTTAAGTCTTTTTTTATAAAATCTTTATGTAACTTAATCTCTTCATCAGAGATAGCTATAATTTTCTTGTTATATCTTTTATCTTTGATAGTATTTTTTTCTTGATTATTTAAAGAAAGATTAAATCTTGGCTCTTTTGCATCTAAAAGATTAATATAAACTTCTCTTAACAATTCACAATCTAACAAAGCATTATGTTTTGTTCTTTTTGAAAGGTCAATATTAAACTTTTTACACAATGCATCTAAAGAATTAGAAACTCCTGGAAATTTATTTCTAGCAATATTAAGCGAATCTATCACTTTATTTTGATCGATCTTATCTTTGTTTATTGCGTTTAGTTCTCCATTTAAAAAACTTAAGTCAAAAGGTGCGTTATGAATAATAATTTTTTTTCCTTTTATAAAATTTAAAAACTCCTCTGCTACTTCCACAAAGGTTTCCTTATCACTTAAAAATTTGTTTGAGAAACCGTGAATTTTAAAAGCCTGT
>CACNFA010000030.1 GCA_902619675.1 uncultured Pelagibacteraceae bacterium | reverse complement strand
TATGATAAAATATTAACATTTATAAATTTTTCTTTATCTAGTGCTTTTCTAATTGCACCAACTCTACCGTCCATCATGTCAGAAGGTGCAATTATATCACAGCCCATTCTTGCTTGTAACAGTGCTTGCTTTACTAAAATTTTTATTGTTTCATCATTATCTATTTCTTTTTTTACCAAAACACCGTCATGACCATGTGATGTATAAGGATCTAAAGCTACATCACACATCACACCTAAATTAGGATATCTTTTTTTTAACATTTTAAGACTTCTGCAAATTAAATTATCAGGATTTATAGCCTCAGTTCCTTTTTTATCCTTTTTAGAATTAGGTGTATATGGAAACAAAGCCACCATTGGTATTTTGTATTTCACTATTTGATTTAAAATTAATGGTAATTTATCTATTGAATATCTATTGATACCAGGCATAGATTTTATAGGCTCAACCTTATTTTTTCCGTCTCTTACGAAAATAGGCATTACTAGATCATTATAGGAAATATTGTTCTCAGAGACTAAATTTCTAATCCATTTCGCTTTTCTTAATCTTCTGAGCCTAGTTTTTGGAAAAGAACCAATAATTTTCATTTAAAGTCCTGATTATTTATTATTTAATGCGACAAATATATTATTATAATTAATATTAGTGTAATTTAATTACTTATTATGAGCAATATAAAATTAAATTCAATTTTTAAAACTGTATGTATTGCCTCAGATCATGCGGGTTATAATTTAAAAGAGGATATTAAAAATTATTTAGTTGATAAAAAACTTTCAGTTTTTGATATGGGTCCATATGATAGTCAATCTGTAGATTATCCCGATTATGCTAAAAAACTTGGAAATAGAATCAAATTAAAAAAAAGCGATGTTGGCATACTTGTATGTGGATCTGGTACAGGTATGGCCATAAGTGCCAATAAAATCAAAACAATTAGAGCTGCGGTATGTTATAATCTGAAGTCTACAAGATTGTCTAGACAACATAATAATGCTAATATAATTGCTATAGGATCTAGGTTAACAAAAAAAAAATTATCTTTGAAGTTAGTTGATATATTTTTAAAAACTAAATTTGAAGGTGGAAGACATTTAAAAAGGGTGAGGAAAATATAGTTAAGATATGTCAATCGCAATTAAATTAAATAAATATTTAAATAGCTTTTTTAAATTAGATTTAAAAAATGCAGATAAAGAGTTATATGATTCTATCGAAAGTGAATTTTTAAGGCAGCAAAATCATATTGAATTAATAGCATCAGAAAATATTGTTTCCAGAGCTGTACTTGAAGCTCAAGGTTCTGTTCTTACAAATAAATATGCTGAAGGCTATCCTGGAAAAAGATATTATGGTGGTTGCGAACATGTTGATGTATCAGAAAACTTAGCAATTGAGAGAGCAAAAAAACTTTTTAATTGTCAATATGCAAATGTACAACCTCATTCAGGGGCACAAGCTAATGGAGCTGTTTATTTGGCATTATTAAAACCTGGAGATACAACTCTCGCAATGAGCTTGAACTCTGGCGGTCATCTTACTCATGGTGCTAAACCAGCTCAATCAGGAAAATGGTTTAATGCTCTTCACTACGAAGTAGATAAGAAATCTGGCTTAATTGATTATTCTAGTGTTGAGAAACTTGCTTTAGAAAATAAACCAAAACTTATAATTGCAGGTGGAAGTGCATATTCAAGAATTATTGATTTTAAACGGTTTAGAGAAATTTGTGATAAAGTTGGAGCATATCTCCTTGTGGATATGGCTCATTTCTCTGGTCTAGTTGCTGGGGGTGCTTATCCAAATCCTACTAAATATGCTGACGTCGTAACATCAACGACGCATAAAGTTTTAAGAGGGCCTAGAGGTGGAATAATCTTAACTAACAGAGAAGATCTTATTAAAAAATTTAATAGTGCAATATTTCCCGGATTACAAGGTGGGCCTTTAATGCATGTTATAGCTGCAAAAGCAGTTTGTTTTAAAGAAGCTTTATCAGATGATTTTAAAAAATATACAAATAATGTTATTAACAACGCAAAAGTTTTATCTGAAAAATTAACCGAACGAGGTTTTAAAATTTTTTCAGGAGGAACCGATACTCATTTAATGTTGTTAGATTTGAGATCATTCGGTGTAACTGGAAAGGATGCACAAGCTTCTTTAGGTAGAGCAAATATTACATGTAATAAAAACGGGATACCTTTTGATACTGAAAGCCCAATGATAACTTCAGGCATTAGACTGGGAACACCAGCGTGCACTACAAGAGGATTTGGACAAGATGAGTTTAAGCTTGTGGGTGATTTGATTTTTAAAGTAATAAAGGGTTTGAGTTCCAATAAAGAAGATAATTCTAAAATAGAAAAAGAAGTTCAAAAAGAAATCATTGATCTTTGTTCTTCTTTTCCTATATATAGTAAATAAAACCTAATCATGCTTTGTCCGTTTTGTAGAGAAAAAGATACCTCGGTAGTTGACTCCCGACCAACAGAAGATGGCACAGCTATCAGAAGAAGGAGATTATGTGGTTGTGAAAGAAAAGAGAGATTTACCACTTTTGAAAGAGTCCAGTTTCAAGAACTTACAGTTATTAAAGGCAATGGCAAAAGAGAGCCTTTTGATAGAGATAAAATTTCTAAGTCTATTAGAATAGCCACAAGAAAAAGACCAATAGACTCAGAAACAATTGAAAAATTTATTTCAAAAATAGTAAGGAACCTTGAAGGTCTTGGTGAAAGTGAAATACCAACACCTACCATTGGTAAATTTATCATGGAAGGACTTTCTGCTTTAGATAAAGTTGCCTATGTACGTTTTGCTTCTGTATACAAAAATTTTAAAGAGGCAAAAGATTTTGAGGAATTTGTAGGTAACATTGATGAGAATAAATCATAAATTTTTCTCAAAATTAGCTTTAAATATAGCAGAACATAATCTTGGAAAAACAAAAGATAACCCATCAGTTGGTTGTGTAGTTGTAAAAAATAATTCAGTCATCAGCACTGGTCTAACTTCTGTCAATGGAAGGCCTCATGCTGAATTCAATGCTTTAAATAAAAAAATGAATTTTAAGAATGCAGAGGTTTATACATCGCTAGAACCTTGTACCCATTATGGTTTAACACCGCCTTGCACAAACATTATAAAGAAAAAAAAAATTAAAAAAGTTTTTTATAGTTTTAATGATTCTGATAAAAGAACATCAAAAAAAGCAAAGGCTATTTTAAGAAAAAATAAAATTAAGGTAAAAAAAATATATTTCAAAAAAAATGACTTCTATAAAAGCTATTATTTAAATAAGACTAAAGAAATTCCACTAGTGGATGCAAAAATTGCTATATCAAAAGACAATTTTACGATTCATAAAAAAAATAAATGGATTACAAATCGAAGATCAAGAGATGTTGCACATTTGCTTAGATCTAAATACGATTCTATTATTTCTACATCTAAATCTATAAATAAAGATAACTCGTTATTAAACTGTAGAATAAATGGACTTGATAATAATAAGCCTGACTTAATAATTATTGACAGAAATTTAAAACTTAAAACAAAGCTTAAATTATTTGATATAT
>CACNFA010000029.1 GCA_902619675.1 uncultured Pelagibacteraceae bacterium | reverse complement strand
CGAACCCCCTTCTCGGCCATATCCGGTTTGCTTTATACCTCCAAAAGGCGCTTCAGCAACAGCTACAACAGGAGTATTTACTGCTACACAACCTGTTTCTAATTTATCAGATGCTTTGTTAGCTTTTTTAAGATCTGTTGTATAAACATAACTACACAGACCTAAATCATTATTATTTGCTCTTTCCATAACTTCATCGAAATTTTTAAAAGATAAAATTGGCACGATTGGGCCGAATGGTTCTTCCTTCATGACAGTAAAATTATCTTTAACATTGTCAAAAATTGTTGGCTCATAATAATAACCTTTATTAAAGTTTGCTGCCCTTTTACCTCCTAATAAGACTTTACCACCCTCTTTTTTTGTAATCTCAACTAATTTTTCAACTCCCTCTAATCGCTCTTTAGTACATAAAGGACCAAGCAAAGTATCTTTATCCATACCATTACCCATTTTTAATCTTTTTGTTTTTTGCACCATTAAATTAGCAAATTCATCTTTTTTCTTTTCATGAATATAAAATCTATTAGGAGAAATACAGACTTGACCATTATTTCTAAATTTCGCTGTTATTGCCATGTCTGTTACTTTATTTAAATCCACATCATCAAAAACAATAAAAGGTGAATGACCACTTAATTCCATAGTAACTCTTTGAACTTTATCCGCAGCTTGCTTAAGAATTAATTTTCCGACTCTAGTTGAACCAGTTATAGAAATTTTCTTTATAATATCTGACTGAATTAATTCAGTAGAGATACCAGCTGGATCGCCTGACAATAAATTGACTACACCCGGTGGAACCCCTGCCTCTTTGCATATATCTACGATTTCCATTACACTACCCGGCGTTATTACGTCTGGTTTAACAATCACTGAACATCCTGCTGCTAAAGCTGTAGAAATTTTTCTTGAAGCCAAAATGACTGGAAAATTCCACGGAACTAAAGCTGCTACTACTCCAACAGGTTGGTAAATTACTTGTATTTTTGTGTTAGGGAATCGACTTTGACTTATTTCACCGTAAATTCTTTTTGTTTCCTCTGAGTTCCATTCAAAAATATCAGCTGCACCACCTACTTCACCTGCTCCCTCTGAAAGAGGTTTACCAACCTCTAGGGTTAACCATTTAGATAAAGTATCTACTCTTTGTCTCATCAATTCAGAAATTTTTCTAATAGTTTTAGACCTTTCCCAAGGAGATGTATTTTTCCAAATCTCTAATCCTTTCTCTGCAGATTTTAAAGCCCTTTGTATATCTTTACTATTTGCTTTGGATACTTTACCAATAATCTCTTCGGTAGCAGGATTAATTACTTCATATGTTTCACCACTCGATGATTGTTGCCATTTACCGTCGATAAACTGACCAAATTTCCCGTACATAAATTATATATAAATATTGAATATATTAAGTTAATTATCTATCTTATAGAATTTATGAAAAACATTCAACTTACTTGTGCTCATGCACTGGTTAAATTCCTTACAAAACAAAAAATTTTGATTGATGGAAAAAAAGAGTCGTTATTTCCTGGTGCATTTGGAATTTTTGGTCACGGTAATGTAGCTTGCTTAGGTCAAGCACTTCAAGAAAATCAAAAGGATCTTCCTACATGGAGAGGTCATCACGAACAAAATATGGCTCTTACAGGAATAGCTTACTCAAGAGCAAAAAGAAGAAAACAAATTTTCATTGCAACTAGTTCAGTTGGACCTGGTTCAACGAACATGATTACTGCAGCAGCTGTTGCAATGAGCAACAGACTTCCTATATTATTTTTACCTGGAGATACATTTGCGAATAGGATGCCAGATCCAGTGTTACAACAAGTTGAACATTTTAATAATCCTGGAATAACGCAAAATGACGGGTTTAAACCTGTTGTTAGATACTTTGATAGAATTACACGCCCAGAGCAAATAATTTCTAGTTTACCTCAAGCAATTGAAGTAATGCTTGATCCTGCTGATTGTGGACCTGCATGTATTTCTTTAAGTCAAGATGTTCAAGGTGAAGTATTTAGTTATCCTGAGGATTTTTTTAAAGAAAGAATTCATTCAATCAGACGTCCACGACCAGACGATTATCAAATTAAAAAGGCGGCGGAAGTCGTTAAATCCTCTAAAAATCCAATTATAATTTCAGGCGGAGGAGTTTTTTACTCTGATGCAATGGATGAATTATCTGACTTTGCAAAAAAACATAATATACCTGTAACTCAAACTGTAATGGGCTATTCTACTATGAAAAGAGATCATTCTCATTTTCTAGGCCCCATTGGTGGGCTTGGCGGAAAAGCAGCAAATAACATGGCTAAAAAAACAGATTTAGCTATTGCTGTTGGAACTAAACTAGCAGATTTTACGACAGGTTCATGGGCAAACTTTGAAAATCCCAACTTTAAACTTGTATCAATAAATGCAGCAAGATTTGATGCAAACAAACATATGGCGCAAGCCGTAGTCGGTGATGCAAAAGTTTCATTAGCAGAATTGTCTCAAGCTCTTGGAAGCTGGAAAGCAGACGATAGTTGGAATAAAAAAGCACAAACTGAATTAAAAAGCTGGAACGAATATGTTGATAAAGAAAGTGGTCCAACAAACCAAAAATTACCTAGTTATGCTCATGCTGTTGGTGCAATTTATAGAAACTCTGATCCATCAGATATAGCGGTAACTGCTGCTGGCGGTTTAGTAGGCGAAGTTGTTCAAGTCTGGAGGCCTAGAGAGCTAAATACTCATGAAACTGAATGGGGTTTTAGTTGCATGAGTTATGAAATTTCAGGTGCGTTAGGAATAAAAATGGCAAATCCAAACAAAGAAGTTATAGCTTTTGTTGGTGATGGATCATATCTCCTTTATAACTCTGATATATATAGTTCAGTAATAACTAATAATAAATTGATTATTATAGTTTGTGATAACGGGGGTCATGCAGTTATTAATCGACTTCAACTATATAAAGGAGGTAAAGAATTTAATTGTTTATTAAAAAGCTCAAGAGCCCCAAATCTAGTACCGGTCGATTTTGCCTCACATGCAAAAAGTATGGGAGCAGATGGAGAACAAGTCAATTCAATATCTGAACTTGAGGAAGCTTTTAAAAGAGCAAAAAAATCAAAGAAAACATATGTTATAAGCATCCATACGGATGGATATCAATGGTTAGAGGGTTCCGCATATTGGGAAAGTCCTACTCTTTCAATACCTTCAACTGAGGAAAACAAAAGAGCCCTAAAAGAACACTTAGACGGGAAGAAAAAACAGAGAAAAGGTGTATAAGCTTTTAGATGAGCAAAGTTTTTAAAGTCGGCCTAATCGGTTGTGGTCATATAGCTGAAACTTATTTTAGAGCACATAAATATTTCAATAATTTTAAGATAATTAAATGTGCTGATATAAATAAAAAAGTAGCAGAAAAGTGTGCAAAAACTTACAAGATAATTTCTAATTCAGTTAATGAATTACTTAAAGATGAAGAAATTCAAGTAATTTTAAATTTAACAACACCAAATTCTCATTATACAATAGCAAAAAATTCATTACTTAATGGTAAACATGTTTACTCTGAAAAGCCTTTAGCAGTTTCATTTAAAGATGGAAAAGAGCTTATAAAAATAGCAAAAAGAAAAAAACTTTTTATAGGAAATGCTCCTGATACTTTTTTAGGTGGAGGAAATCAAAAAGCAAGGCAACTTTTGGACAAAAAAGTAATAGGAAAAGTGAAATTTGGTACAGGTATATTCGCTTATCCAGGAATACAATCCTATCATCCTAATCCAGAACCATGGTTTGCTAAAAAAGGAGGC
>CACNFA010000028.1 GCA_902619675.1 uncultured Pelagibacteraceae bacterium | reverse complement strand
TAAATTTTCTCCTCCAACACTCAAGTATTCAACATCATTTCTTGATTTTTTTAATTCTCTAATAACTTTTGAAGCAAGTTTGTCACCTGAAGGTTCACCGGTTACTATAAACACTTTTTTCATTTGTACATTCTCCAAAGTTCTCCTTTATCAGTAAGGAAGTATAAATCACCATTTTCATAAATTTTTATATCTCTTATTCTTCCCATAACATTTTTGAAAATGACTTGTTCTTTGACAAAACCGTTTTTATTAAATTTAATTTTCCTAAGTGATTTGTCTTTTAGTGATGTAATTAAAGCTTCTCCGTTCCATTCTTTAAAAGTTTCGCCTTTATAAATAACCATAGCCCCAACCGCTATAGAGGGAACCCAATATTTTATCGCTTTAGTAAAACCTGGTTTCCATTTGGGTCCAATTTTTGTACCTGAATAATTAGTTCCGCCCCAACCTAGTATTTTCCAACCATAATTTTCTCCAAATTTAGCTTCACCAAACCAATCTCCACCTTTTGCACCGTGATTAGTTAAGTAAATCTTTTTATCATACGGAGATAAAGCTATTCCTTGCGGGTTTCTTAAGCCAATTTGAAATATTTCAGGAAGCCAATTTTTTTTATCAACGAACTTTGGGTTATCAAATGGTATAGACCCATCTAGTTTAATCCTTATTATGCTACCAGGATGTTTTGTTGGATCCTGAGCGATCATACCTTTGCCTCTCTCACCTACTGTAATATATAGATAATTTTTTTTGATAACTAACCTTGAACCAAAATGATAACCGGATTTTATAGGCGGTTCAGCTTGAAATAAATTTTCAAAAATAATTTTTTTTTTACTAAATTTTGCTTTAGCAACTGAGGTACTAGACATACCGCTAGATCTATTTTCTGAATATGAAATAAAAACAAAATTATCTTTATAAAGGATATCCAGCAGCCCACCTTGACCGTCTTCTAAAATATTAAGATTATGCTGAATGACTTTTATTGTCTTAGTTTCTAAATCTAATATTTTTATGTTTCCAGATTTTTCAGTGATGAGAGCGTAACGTGCGTCTACGAATGAAAGAGACCATGGACTATTCAAATTCTTTATTATTTTTTCTAATCTAAAATCTTCAGCACAAAGATTCGTAAAATAAAATAGAAATATAAAAATTATTTTTTTCATTTAATGTAAATGAACATCTTATTTTTATTTGCAAATTTTATACATTTTTTTTTTTCTAAAAAAATATTATTTTTGTGTTGGAGTACTATTCCTTTTATACCAACTTTTTTGCATAATTTTAATGTATTAATGCCTATAGTTGGTAAATCTACACGAAGATCTTGTTTTTTTTTAGGAAGTTTTACTAATACTCCTTTTTTATCTTTCTCCGATGTTTTGATTTTTTTTAACATTGAATCTGTTCCATTAGTTCCTTCAATAGCGATTAGTTTATTATCTCTAGATACTGCTCCTTGGGTGTATGTATAATCACCTGTTCTTCTAAGTGCATTCAGAGAATTTTTAATATCTCTTTTATCATTTTTGTCAGGTTTTAATTTAGTATAAATACCTCTGACTAAACTTAATTCAGGTGTAAATGTTGTTGAGCTTATTGTTTTAATTTTTTCTTTTTTTAATATTTTAATTATCTCTTTAAGAATTGCAGCATCACCTAACTTAGATTTTTTTAATATTCTAGGAATATAATAGACGCCCTTGAAGTCTAATTTTAGTTTTGTTAATTCTGGTTTTTTTACTCTTCCTGCAAAAAGAATTTTTCGACATTTGTATTTTTTTAGAATAGAAATGATTTTTCCAAATTGACCTAAGGATACTGAGAAAGAGTTTTTGTTTTTTTGAAAAATTTTTTTTTTTGTTAAATCGATGATAACAAATTTTTGTTTGTTTTTTAATTTTTTTAAAATATATTTAGGAAATTTGGTTTCTCCAAAAATAAGTCCTATCATATTTTAATTCTCGGGTAAGCAGATTGGTCTTTTTTTATCCTTTTCTATAAATTTTATGACCTCACTTACTAATTCATTATCTTTATGTTCCCCATTTATTTTCGCTAAATTTTCATGTAAATTTTTTGATGAAAAAATTTCTTTAAAAGCCTTATCAAGACCAATTATCTTTTTATTTTCATATTTTTTTCTTCTAAGTCCTATCAAGTTCAGACCTTGTAAGTAATTTCTATTTCCAATTGAAAGCCCGAAAGGTATTACATCTTTCAATACACCTGTCATGCCTCCTATCATTGCTAATCTCCCTATCCTTGTAAATTGTTGAACAGCTGAATTACCACCAATGACAACTGAGTCTTCAATTGTTACATGGCCTCCGAGTGGTACATTGTTTGCTATGATAACATTATTACCTATTTTGCAATCGTGGGCAACATGAGATGAAATCATAAATAAACAATTATCACCAATAACCGTTTTGGATCCACCTCCTTCTGTACCAGGATTAATAGTTACATACTCTCTAATCAAATTATTTTGACCAATACTTAAGCTATTTTTTTCATTTTTATATTTAAGATCTTGAGGTTGTGTTCCTATGCTGGCAAATGGAAAAATTTTTGTACCTTTTCCAATTCTAGTATAACCTTCAATATGTACGTTAGAAATTAGTTCTACATCGTCTGCTAAAGAAACATTTGGCCCAACAAAACAGAAAGGGCCAATTTTTACATTTTTTGAAATCTTTGCTTTTTTATCAATAACACTTGTTTTATGTATCATTATTTTCTATCAACTATTGTTGCAGACCACTCAGCATCTGCCATTCTTTTTCCGTCTACTTTAGCAGTTCCTTTATATTTCCACACTCTTCCGTGAGATCTGATTGCCTCAATTTCTAAATGTAATTCACAATCTGGGATTACTGGGTTTCTAAATCTAGCTTTATCGACTCCCATCAAAAAAACTAATTTATTTTCGTATTCTTTAGCATCAATTCCATGAGCCGTTAATGCAGCTGCTGCTTGGCCAAAAGCCTCAACTATAAGCACTCCTGGCATCACAGGTTGATTTGGAAAATGTCCTTGAACGTAAAATCCATTTTTTTTTACATACATTATTGCAGTGGCAGATTTTAAATGTTCAATTTTCGTTAGTTTATCAATTAGCAACATAGGTTCTCTATGTGGTAGCAATAACTCAATTTGTTTTTTATCTAACTCTTTTTGACTCATTTTTTTCTGTTTTTTAAAAATTCTCTAAATGGAACTGCAGGGTATCCCATTACAATTTGATTATCTTCTATATCTTTAACAACGCCACTCCCACCACCAATTTTTACATTATTTCCTACCTTTAAATGTCCAGACACTCCAGCTTGACCTCCAATTGAGACGTTGCTACCAATTTCTGAACTTCCAGCAAAACCAACTTGACCAGCTATCATACAGTTTTTTCCAATTTTAACGTTATGAGCTATATGTACTTGGTTATCTAAATAAGTGTTTTTACCAATAATTGTATCGTCTATTGAACCTCTGTCAATTGTGCAACCAGATGCAATCTCGACATCCTCTTCGATAATAACTCTTCCTATGTGTGGAAATTTAAAGTTCTTTTCTTTTAAAGGTATAAACCCAAAACCTTTTTGTCCAATTTTACAGCTATCTTGTAACACCACTCTATCTCCTACAATTGAATTTTTAATAATATTACCTGAACCAATAATACAGTTTTTACCAATTATCACCCCTTTTTCAATTATTGTGTTAGAGCCAATTATCGAATTCTTACCTATTTCTACATTTCGACCAATTAAAACATTATTTCCAAATTTTACATCTTTATGTTTTTTTTTACTTGGTTTTTTTAGAGATAAATCTGGATAGTCTATATCTGCATTTAAATATATTTTGTTAAGGACTTTAGCAAGTTCTGGTAGTACATTTGCTACTATAATCTTTGAGACTTTGCTCGGTAGATATTTTTCGAGTTTGTTTGTTGTTATGCAAACACCTGCATTTGTATGAATTGCTTTATCCTTATACTTAACAGAATCAAAGAAAGTTATATCATTTTTTTCGGCCTTATCTAAAGGTCTAACATTTTTTATTACAAAGTTTTTTTTAAGTGAAGCTTCAGGAAAGATTTCACTAATTTTAATGTTCCTTTTTTTTAAAAAGAAATTTGAACTCATTCAAATTTAATTTAGTTTTATCGATTTTAATCTTTTATTCAATAAATCTATAATATCTTTTGTTATATCCAAGGTATCGTCAGCTAATAAAAGACTTTTTTTATCTACAACCATTCTTATATTCTTCTCTTTCATATAATCTTTAATAACAGGATTCAAATTTTTTAGTAATTCGTTTCTTGCTTGACTCCTTTGTTTCGCAACAGTCTCTAAAAGAGTATTTCGTTCTTTTTGTAAAGAAGAAACTTTTGTTCGTAGTTCTTTAACTTTATTTTTATATTCCTCATTAGAAAGGATTTTTTTTTGTTGAATAATTTTTTTTTCTTCTTCAAGTAATTTTTTCTCTGTATTTTTTAGATTTTTTATTCCTTTGTCTAATTTATTTTTAAGAAAGTTTTGAGCTTTCTTACCCGCAATACTTTCATTTAAAATGAATTTAAAATCTAAAAAGTATGGTACATCAGCAATTACATTAGTATGAAAAAAAATTACCAATAACGAGGTTAAGATTAATTTTTTAAATTTCATAATTTAAAATGTTGTACCAAGATTGAGGCT
>CACNFA010000027.1 GCA_902619675.1 uncultured Pelagibacteraceae bacterium | reverse complement strand
GTCCACAAATTTTTTATCTTTAAATATTTCTAAGCCAAGTTCATTTCCCTCTTTAAACTGATCATTATTTTCTACTCTAAATTCTTTTAAAACTTTTTTTGGTTCGGTGTTTTTTTTTGAGAAATAACCTTTCATCTGTTTCGTTAACTTTGAATTTTTAAGTTTAAAGAAACCAACTTTAACAGCGTTATAGCCTCTCTTTTCTTTTGTAATAACGTCCAAGACTCTCCCTTTTTCAACCTTTATTACTGTTACAGGGACGGATTGACCGCTTTCCATAAACTCTCTGGTCATCCCTATTTTTGTGCCTATAAGTCCAATACTCATAAATTTATATTTTTATCTCTATATCAACGCCTGATGCTAAGTCTAATTTCATTAAAGCTTCAACCGTTTGTGGTGTTGGTTCAATTATGTCTATTAATCTTTTGTGAGTTCTTGATTCAAATTGTTCTCTACTTTTTTTGTCTATATGTGGTGATCTTAAAACGGTGTACCTTTCTATTCTAGTAGGTAAGGGTATCGGGCCTTTTACTTGAGCACCTGTTCTCTTAGCAGTATTAACTATTTCTTCAGTTGATAGATCCAAAATTTTATTGTCGTAAGCTTTGAGATGTATTCTTATATTTTGATTATCCATAAATTAAGCTAGTTTTTTTGTTACCTCGTCTTGCACATTTTGTGGAACTTTATCATAATGGCTAAATTGCATTGTGTATTGTGCTCTTCCTTGAGTTGAAGATCTTAAATTATTTATGTAACCAAACATATTTGCTAAAGGCACAACCGCATTGATAGCTGTAGCGTTACCTCTTGGTTCAGTAGAGCCAACTTGGCCTCTTCTACTGTTTAGATCGCCGATTACATCTCCCATGAATTCTTCTGGAGTTACTACTTCAACTTTCATCATAGGTTCTAGTAATTTTAATGTAGCTTTCTGACATGCTTCTCTAAAACATGTTCTACTGGCTATTTCAAAAGCTAAAACGCTTGAGTCTACATCATGATGTAAGCCATCTAAAATTTTTACTTTATAATCAATAATTGGAAATCCAGCTAAAATACCACTATCGGCAACACCCTCAACTCCTTTTTCCACACCAGGAATATATTCTTTGGGGATAGCACCACCTTTAATTAAATTCTCTATTTCTCTTCCTTTACCAGCTTCAAGAGGCTCAACACTTAATCTTACTTTTGCGAATTGCCCTGCGCCACCACTTTGTTTTTTATGAATATATTCCATTTCAGCAGCACTTAAAATTGTTTCTCTGTATGCAACTTGTGGAGCACCAACGTTAGCTTCTACTTTAAATTCTCTTTTCATTCTATCTACAATTATATCCAAATGAAGTTCACCCATTCCTTTAATTATAGTCTGGCCTGACTCTTCATCAGATGAAACTCTGAATGACGGGTCTTCTTTAGCTAATCTTGCTAATGCTTCTCCCATTTTTTCTTGATCACCTTTTGTTTTTGGCTCAACAGCAATTTCAATTACCGGGTCTGGAAACTCCATAGGTTCCAGTAAAATAGGATTTTTTGAGTCACATAAAGTATGCCCTGTTATTGTGTGTTTTAACCCTGCTAAAGCTACAATGTCTCCAGCGGTAGCTGTTTTAATATCTTCTCTACTATTTGCATGCATTAATAACATTCTGCCAATTCTTTCATCTTTATCTTTTGACGAATTTAAAATTGATGTTCCAGCATTTAAAGTTCCTGAATATATTCTTATAAATGTTAATGAACCGACAAAAGGGTCATTTGCAACTTTAAAAGCTAGTGCTGAGAAGTTTGCTTTCTCATCAAATTTCATAGTTACCTTCTCATCCGATCCAACTTTTGTACCTTCTATTGATTTTAAGTCATTTGGACTTGGTAAATAATCAATTACTGAGTCTAACAATGGTTGAACTCCTTTATTTTTAAAAGCTGAACCAGTAATTATTGGTACAAAATTAAAAGATAATGTTCCTTTTCTAATACATTTTATTAAATCTGCTTCTGAAGGTTCTTTTCCATCTAGATACGCTTCCATTAGTTTTTCATCTTCTTCTACTGCAGTTTCAACTAATTCTTTTCTATATTTATTTGCTTTCTCTTTTAAGTCCTCTGGGATATCTACATAGTCAAATTTTGCGCCCAGATCCTCATTTTGCCAAACTATGCCCTTCATTTTTACTAAATCAACAACGCCTTTTAAGTTAGCCTCGGAACCAATAGGCAACTGAAGGGGTAAAGGTTTGCAACCTAATCTGTCTTTTATCATATCTACACATCTATAAAAATCAGCCCCAGTTCTGTCTAATTTATTTACAAAACAAATTCTTGGCACTTTATATTTATCAGCTTGTCTCCATACAGTTTCTGATTGAGGTTCAACACCAGCAACACCATCAAAAACTGCAACTGCTCCATCTAGTACTTTTAGTGATCTTTCAACTTCAATAGTAAAGTCAACGTGGCCTGGAGTATCGATGATATTAATTCTATGATCTCTCCAAAAACAAGTGGTAGCGGCTGAAGTAATAGTAATACCTCTCTCTTGTTCTTGTTCCATCCAATCCATTGTAGCTGCACCGTCATGGACCTCTCCAATTTTATGACTTTTTCCTGTATAGTACAAAATTCTCTCTGTTGTAGTAGTTTTGCCGGCATCTATGTGTGCCATAATTCCAATATTTCTATATTTATCTAAAGTATATTTAGCCATAAACTTTTACCATCTAAAGTGTGCGAAAGCTTTGTTTGCTTCGGCCATTTTATGAGTGTCATCCCTTTTTTTTATTGCGGATCCTTTATTTTGTGAAGCATCAAGTAATTCAGAGTATAATTTATCAGCCATAGTTTTATTTTTTCTTTTTCTTGTAGCTTCCATAATCCATCTTAATGCAAGAGCTTGTGCCCTTTTTGACTTTACTTCAACTGGAACTTGATATGTTGCACCTCCAACTCTTCTAGATCTACATTCTAAGTTAGGTTTAACATTGCTTATGGCGTTATTGAATATTTTTAAAGGGTCTTCGTTATTTTTTGTTTTAATTTTTTCAAGAGCATCGTAAAGAATTTTTTCAGCTGTAGATCTTTTACCATCATACATAATGGAGTTTATAAATTTTGAAACAACTTCTGAATGAAATTTTGGATCAGGATAAACTTTTCTTACTGGAGCTTTTCGTTTTCTAGACATATGTTATTTCGGTTTCTTTGCGCCGTATAAAGATCTTCTTTGTTTTCTATTTGCTACGCCTTGTGTGTCTAAGTTACCTCTTAAGATATGATATCTAACTCCTGGTAAATCTTTTACTCTTCCTCCACGTAATAAAACTACTGAATGCTCTTGTAGATTGTGACCTTCTCCAGGTATATAGGCTGTTACCTCAAATCCATTAGATAATCTAACTCTTGCTACTTTACGCAAGGCTGAGTTAGGTTTTTTAGGAGTTGTAGTATAAACTTTAACACAAACACCCCTTTTAAGTGGTTGTTTTTCTAGTGCTGGGACTTTATTCCTAGCAATAGGCTTAGTTCTACTTTTTTTAATCAACTGATTAATTGTAGGCATAATAATAATATTTTGAAGTTATTGTAAGAAAGCCCTTTTAGATTTGGTTAGTGTTTAAGGCTCTAAGATGCCTTACTTCTAACATTCAAAATTGCCGTAAACTAGCATTGAATATGTAAAAGTCAATAATTAAAGAGGTTTTTAATTTATTTTAGGTCGCTTGATCGGCCACAACTGGAGCGGATTCTAGCTCTTGTTTTTTTAATTCTTCAAGTCTTGCTTTGTCCTGCTCTTTTGCTTGTTTGTCCCACTGAATTTTAGTGAGTCCAGTACCTGCAGGGACTAATCTACCTACTATAACGTTCTCTTTTAATCCCTCCAAAGTATCTGTTTTGCCTCTTATAGATGCATCAGTAAGAACTCTTGTGGTCTCTTGGAAAGAGGCTGCAGAAATAAAAGAGTTAGTTTGTAGCGAAGCTTTTGTTATGCCTAATAAAACTCTCTCAAAAACAGCTGGTTTCTTTTTTTCGTTTCTTAATTTTTCGTTAATTTCATTAATATCTAAAAGATCAATTACCTCACCACTGAGTAATTCCGACTCTCCAGGGTCTTTAATTTCAACTCGCTTTAACATTTGTCTTACAATAGTTTCAATATGTTTATCGTTGATAACAACGCCTTGGAGTCTATAAACCTCTTGTACTTCCGTAACAAAATATTCTGTTAACTTCTCAACGCCTAGTATTCTTAAAATATCATGAGGTGCTGGGCTTCCATCAAGAAGATATTCTCCTTTTTTTATTTTTTCACCTTGGTTGAAGTTTACGTGTTTTCCCTTGGGTATTAAATAATTCGAGGTTTCACCACTCATTGAAACTATAGAAATTTTTTGTTTTCCTCTTACTTCTTTTCCAAATTCTATTACTCCATCATTTTCTGCTATAATTGCGCTATCTTTTGGTCTTCTTGCCTCAAATAATTCAGCAACCCTTGGTAATCCTCCTGTAATATCTTTAGTTTTAGAAGTTTCTTTAGGTAGTCTTGCTAAAACATCTCCTGCACTAATTTTTTGACCGTCTTTAACTGATAAAATAGTATCTGGAACTAAATAATATCTAGCCTCATTACCGTCAGCCTTCTTTATAATTTCACCTTTTTCATTTCTCAGGGTAATTCTAGGTTTAAGTTCAGAGTTTTTTGAAGAAGATTTCCAATCTGTAACTGATTTTGATGATAATCCCGTTGCATCATCAAGAGTTTCTGTGAGTGAACTTCCCTCCATAAGATCCATATAGTTCGCTATACCACTTGTTTCAGCTATAACAGGAAGAGTATACGGATCCCATTCTGCAATTTTTTTTCCTTTTTCAATTATTTCACCGTCTTTAAAAAATAATTTTGATCCATAATTAACTTTGTAAATTGCCAATTGTCTTCCATTCTCGTCTTCGATGCTTAATTGCGTGTTCCTTCCCATCACAATAATATTTTTTTTAGAGTCCTCGATTAAGTTTTTATTAATAATATTCAATTTACCTTTCGTTTGTGAAATTATCTGAGACTCTTCTTTAATTTGTGCAGTACCACCAACGTGGAACGTTCTCATAGTTAATTGTGTGCCTGGCTCACCAATTGATTGAGCAGCTATCATGCCTACTGCCTCACCTACACTTACCAATTTACCTCTTGCTAAATCTCTACCATAACTCATTGCGCATACACCTCTTGTAGATCCACAAGTTATAACAGAGTAAACATTTACAGATTTCACTCCTGCTGCATCGATCTTTTCACAATCATTTTCGTCAATCAATTTTTCTTTTTTAATTATAATCTCACCTGTTACAGGGTTTTTTATATTTTCCGCTATTACTCTTCCTAAAACTCTCTCCGATAAACTTACTAAAACATTTCCACCTTCAATAATTTCTGAAATCGTAACAGAAGATTTTGTCTTGCAGTCGCATTCTTCTTTTGTAATTTGCACATCTTGAGCAACATCACATAATCTTCTTGTTAAATAGCCTGAATTAGCGGTTTTTAAAGCTGTGTCTGCAAGACCTTTTCTTGCTCCGTGAGTTGAATTAAAATATTCTAATACTGATAGTCCTTCTTTAAAATTTGATATTATAGGTGTTTCTATAATTTCACCAGATGGTTTTGCAATCAAACCTCTCATACCAGCAAGCTGTTTCATTTGAGCTTGAGAGCCACGAGCTCCGGAGTCAGCCATCATATAAACTGAATTAGTCTCTATTCTGTCATTTTCGTATACCTTTTCTGCAGATGAAATTTCTTTCATCATTTCATTAGCTACTGTATCGGTACATTTTGACCATACATCAACTACTTTATTATATTTTTCTCCCCTTGTGATAAGGCCATCTGAATATTGTTTTTCATACTCTTCGATTTGTTTCTTTGTATTGTTTATTAAATTTTCTTTGTTTTTAGGAATTATTAGGTCATCTTTACCAAATGAAATTCCAGCTTTAAATGCATGTTTGAAACCTAACGTTTTAATTTTATCGCAAAAAATTACAGTTTCCTTTTGTCCGCAAAATCTGAAAATTGTGTCTATCACTTCAGAAACATTTTTTTTGTTAATATTTTATTTACTAAGCTAAATTTTATATTTTCATTAATCGGAAGTAAGTTTGCTAATAGAAATCTTCCTGCGGTACTAGTATGTTTCTCAGAAATTTTATTTCCTTTAGAGTCTATAGTGCTAAATTTTGAAATA
>CACNFA010000026.1 GCA_902619675.1 uncultured Pelagibacteraceae bacterium | reverse complement strand
TTTTTAATAGCAGCATCAGTAGTTTCAATTATACATTCAATATTGTTTGGTAACTCAATTGATATCGGCTTATCTTCCATAAAAGAAATTGTAACTTCTAAATTTTCTTTTAATAATTTATACTGTTCTCCAGCTATAGATTTCGATATCTCTACTTGCTCATAAGTATTGTTATCCATAAAATGGCAACTATCTCCATCTAAGTACAAAAAATTAAATTTTTTTTCATCAACTTCAGCTTTTTCTACTGTTTCGCTTGATCTAAATCTTTCATTAAGCTTTGTACCTTTGATAACACTTTTTAATTCAACCTGATTAAAAGCCCCACCTTTCCCAGGCTTGACATGTTGAGTTTTAAGAACATTCCAATAATCATTTTTATGTTCAATTATCATTCCAGGTTTTATTTCAATAGCAGTTATTTTCATTTGAATTTTCTAATCGCAAGTTCCGGTTTTAATTCGGGGTTATCCCAAATAAAACTTGATATTGCAATATATTTTGCTCCTGCTCTTATTAATTTTTTGTAATTTTTATTATTAATTCCACCTATCGCCACAATAGGTTTTTTGACGTTCTTTTTTGCCCATCTCAAAATATTAAGATTGGCCCTTATTGCATTTTGCTTAAGTTTGGATTTAAAAAAAGACCCAAAAGCAATATAGCTTGCATTATTTTTAATTGCATTAGTTGCAAGTGTTTTTGAGTTATGACATGTGATACCAAATATTTTGTTTTTGAGTTTTTTTCTAGCTTTCAAAAATGATCCATCATTTTGTCCCATATGACATCCATCAGCGTTTATTTTCGATGCTAAAATAAAATTATCATTAATGATAAACTTAACTTTATGCTTAGTGGTAATTTTTATAATTCTTTTAGAGAAATAAAGAAGTTTTTTTTGACTCAAATTTTTTAATCTTAATTGAAAAAACTTCACATTCTTAAACGACAATACTTTATCTAAACTTGTGAAGAAATTCTGATCAATTTTATTAGGTGAAATTAAGTATACTAATTTCTTCAAATATTTTAGGCCGCAAATTCTTTCTCTAATTCTTCAGACCACTCCCCTTTAGATGACAGACCATTCATTTTAGCTCTATGGTTAAAGGCTTTTTGAATATTTTCTGTATTTTCTTGATTTTTTCCGAATTCCTTTAATGCGCTTGCTTGCAACCCTCTTCCATAAGAAAAAGTAATTAAAAAATTACTATCATTTATTTTGTTTATTTCATTAAGATTTTTACTAGACTCAACTTCAGACTGACCGCCCGATAAAAAAGCAATTCCAGGAACATCACTTGGAACATTTTTCTTTAAGCAGTCTAAGGTTTTTTTTGCAATTTCTTCTGCATTAGATTTATCTTTGCACTCAGAGCCAGGTATAACCATATTAGGTTTAAGAACAGTTCCTTTCAAATCAACTTTATGTATTTCTAGTTCGTTATAACACTCATTAAGTACATTTGTTGTAACTTGATAGCATTTATCAATGTTATGTGAACCATCCATCAAAACTTCTGGTTCGACTATCGGTACCATTTTAGCTTCTTGAACTAATGCAGCGTATCTAGCTAATGCGTGGGCATTAGATTTAATAGATTGGGCAGATGGAAATTTATCTGAAATTTTATAGACAGCTCTCCATTTCGTAAATCTCGCACCTAAATCATAGTACTCTTTTAATCTCTCGCGTAAACCATCTAAACCCTCTGTCACAGTTTCATCACTAGATCCAGCAAGAGGTTTAGCTCCTTTATCAACTTTAATTCCTGGTACCGCTCCATGTTTAGATATTAATTCTGGTATTGACGGACCTAAGGTACTTTTTTGTCTTATTGTTTCGTCAAATAGAATTACCCCCCCAATAAAATCTTTCATAGCACTTGAATTAAAAAGAGTTTGTCTAAAATTTAGTCTATTTTTTTCTATGTTTTCAACATTTATACTTTTAAATCTTTTAGCTATTGTTCCAGTACTTTCATCTGCAGCAAGGATACCTTTTCCTTTAGCACACATTTTTTTGGCTATTTCATTTAATGTCATAGCGATTATTTATTTTAAAACACTTATACCAGGCAAGTCTTTTCCTTCTAAGTACTCTAAAAATGCTCCTCCCGCTGTTGATAAGTGAGAGAAAGTAAGTTTGTCATCACTTTTGTTTATTGCTGAGAGAGTGTCTCCACCTCCAAGAATAGATATTAAAGATTTTTCAATAGTATTTTTAGAGATATTTTCTGCAATCGACAATGTGCCTTTTAAGAAGTTCTTATTTTCAAAATACCCGGCTGGTCCATTCCATAGAACAGTATTTGATTCGTTAATCTTTTCTTGAATTTTTTTAATTGTATTGAAGCCAATATCTAAAATGATTTCATTTTCTTGAATTTCATTAAGATTTTTATTTTTACCCGTTCCTTCAAAGTCTGTTCCTACCATGCAGTCTTCAGGAATTAATATTTTACAATTATGTTCGTCTGCTTTTTTATAAATATTTGCTATTATCTCTTTTGTATTTTTTTCAATTAAAGATTTACCAACTTTTAAATTCTTATGTACGAAGAAATTATTAGCCATTGCCCCGACA
Organism: uncultured Pelagibacteraceae bacterium; assembly: GCA_902619675.1. Classification (GTDB taxonomy): domain Bacteria; phylum Pseudomonadota; class Alphaproteobacteria; order Pelagibacterales; family Pelagibacteraceae; genus Pelagilacustribacter. Next base: position 5,023 of record CACNFA010000026.1, on the reverse strand, counting down.
ATTACTATATTGTTTACTTTTTTTAAAAGATTTGTAATAACATTAATTTTTGTAGAAATTTTTGATCCTCCAATAATGCAAGTGACTGGTTCTTTTCTATTTTTTATAACAAGATTTATTGCCTTAATTTCTTTTTTTAATAATGGACCTGCATAACTTTTTTTTACGAATTTTGTTATACTATGCACAGAAGCTTGTTTCCTATGAGAGCATGAAAATGCATCATTAATATAAATATCCCCTAGTTCACCTAACTTTTTTGAAAAATTTTGACCATCTTCAATTTCTTCTTTAAAAAATCTTATATTCTCAATTAATATTACCTCACCTCCTTTTAGGTGAGAAAATTTTTCTTTAGTTTCACCATCAAAAGTTCCTCTAAAAAAATAAACATTAGTTTTAAGCGCTTCTTTGAGATATTTGTAGACAGGTATTAAAGATAGTTCAGGGACATTAATTCCTTTTGGTCGACCCAAATGACTAATAATTATAATTTTTGCTTTTTTTTCAATTAGTCTATTTATAAAAGGTAAACATAAAGTTATTCTTGTATCATCTTTTATAACTTTGTCTTTAATTGGAACATTTAAATCTAATCTAAGAATTATCTTTTTACCTTTGATTTCTAAATCGTCAGGAAAGAAATTTATTTCACCCATCGACTTCTATTACTCTCTCAATTTTTTTTGAATAAAATTTGTTATATCTTCCTCTGATAATTTCAAATGTTTGTAAACTTCTTTATAAGGGGCACTTTCACCAAATTTATCTATACCTAAATTGGCACCTTTATTTTTAATATATTTTTGCCAAGACATTACACTTCCAGCTTCTAATGTGACGATCAATGAGTTTTCTTCTAAAATATCTTTCCGGTAATCTTCTGGTTGTTTATCAAAAAGCTCCATACATGGCATTGAAATTACTTTTGAGTGGATATTATTTTCTTTAAGTTTATCTTGAACTTTTAAAGCAAGTTCTACTTCAGTACCTGAAGCAACCAATGTTACATTGCTCTCATGCGAAGTTAAATTAACTACATAGGCTCCTTTTTCACATTTATTCTCTTTAGAATTGCTTGGATTGATGTAAGGAACTTTTTGTCTCGATAAAGCAATAGCACTTGGAGTATTTTCACTTTTTAAAGCTATTTCCCAACATTCAAATGTTTCATTAATGTCTGCTGGCCTGAAGACATTTAAATTCGGAATAGCTCTCAATCCAGTAAGTTGTTCTATAGGTTGGTGAGTAGGACCATCTTCACCAAGACCAATCGAGTCGTGTGAAAAAACATAAATTACCTTAAGACCCATTAAAGCAGAGAGTCTTATAGAGGGTTTACAATAATCTGAGAATATTAAAAATGTTCCACCATAAGGTATTATACCTCCATAAAGTGCTAAACCATTCATAACTGCTGCCATACCATGTTCTCTAACTCCGTAATGAATATAATTTCCATTAAAATTTTTAGAGTTTATAATTTTTGAATTATTAGTTTTTGTATTATTAGAACCACTTAAATCTGCAGAACCACCTATTAATTCAGGAAGAAAAGCAGAAATTTTTTCTATAGCGACCATCGAGCATTGTCGTGTAGCTAAACTTGGCTTAGATTCAAAATTTTTTTCTTTTTCTAGACGAATTAAATTTTCTAAACCGTTCAAATCAAATTTCTCATAAGCTCCATTAAGTTCACTTTTAATTTTAGGATTTTTTTTATTGACTGTTTTGAGCCATTCATTTTCTAGTTGCTCGCCCTTGTTACCTATATTTCTCCATTCATCTAGTATTTCTTGAGGTACTTCAAATGGCTGGTTGTTCCATTTTAGTTTTTTTCTCACTAAAGCTATTTCCTCATCTCCTAGAGGAGAGCCGTGGGAGGAAGCTTTACCAGATTTATTAGGTGATCCGAATCCTATTATAGTTTTACAAGATATTATTGTAGGTTTTTTTGATTTTGATGCTTTTGAGATCGCTTTTGAAATTTGTTTTTCATTGTGACCGTTCACTTCTAAGAAGCTCCAACCGTAAGACTCAAATCTTTTTTTGTAATTATCTGAAACACTAAGAGATGTTGAACCGTCAATTGAAATTTTATTATTGTCAAAAAAAACAATTAAATTCTTTAATTTTAGATGGCCAGCTAGACTCATTGCTTCATGACTAACTCCCTCCATCAAGTCTCCATCACTCGCAATTACATAAGTTTTGTTATTAATGACAGAAGAACTAAATTTTTTTCTGAATATTTCTTCTGCTATTGACATACCTACAGCGTTTCCTAATCCTTGTCCTAAAGGTCCAGTAGTCGTCTCAATTCCAGAGCCTTTTTTGTACTCGGGATGTCCAGCACAGATAGAATTAAGTTGTCGGAAATTTTTTATATCCTCAATTGAAATACTTTTGTAACCACAAAGATACAAAAGAGAGTAAAGCAACATAGACCCATGTCCTGCTGATAAAATAAATCGATCCCTATTTATCCAATTAGGATTTTTGGGATTAAACCTGAGGTGGTATTTAAATAAGACGGTGGCTACATCAGCCATACCCATTGGCATTCCAGGGTGACCTGAATTAGCCTTTTGCACAGCGTCGATTGATAGAAATCTCACCGCATTTGTTAATTGATTAAATTTTATGCTCACTTTTTATAACCTATATAGACTTAAACTAAGTATATCAATAATATGATATAATAATTTATGAGCATAATTGAAAAGAAAGAAAAAAATTTAAATCAATTAATTAATAAATTAAATTCTTTAAACCTAACTTATTCACAACCAGCTTTCGAAATAGAAAAAATTAAAAGTGAAAAGAACGAAATTTTAAGACAAAAATTAGAAATTGAAAAAAAAAATCAAGAATTAATAAGAGAACATAAGTATTTAAAGGAAAAAATAAAGAGATTACAATTAGAGGTAAAGAAAAAATCTGAATTTGAGGAAAATTTTAATCAAGAAATAGAGGAACTCAGTCAAGAAACAGAAAATTTAGTTTCAGAAATAGACAAATGGCAAATGTAAACATCAAATTTAATAACAAAGATTACCTGTTGTCTTGTGATGACGGTCAAGAAGAGTCTCTTAAAAAATTAACTCAGTTTTTAGACAAAAAGTACTCTGAGCTGAAAGATAAGCTAGGAAATATTGGTGAAAATAAGCTTCTATTAATTACTACAATTCAACTAATTGATGAGTATTTTGATTTAAAACAAAAGGTGGCGACACAAAAAGAAAAATTAGATGAAATCTCAAATAAATTTAAAGAAATTAGAACTTTAGCAATTAATTACAAAAAAGATAAAGATATTGAAATCCAAAATCTCAATAAAAAAATGGATGAATTTAAAAGAACAATTGAGGAGAATAATAATCTTTACGAAACGATGTTAGATAAGACATCAAAATCTCTTGAAAAAATAATTTCAAATACTGAGTCTCTATCTAAACCGCAATAGATGGAAAAAAAAGTACTTATTAGGAAAAAATATTTATTAAAAAGAAAAAATAATTTCCACTACGTAAAAAAAAATTTCTTTAATCCATTAATTCAACTATTAAAAAAAAAAAGGAAAAATAAAAAAATTAATCTAGCTATTTATTACCCCACTTCTTACGAATTAGATATTTTAAAAGTCCTGGATGCAAAATATTTTAAAAAAGTTAAATTACTTTTGCCAGCGGTGGAGGACCAGAACTTAATGCATTTTTACGGATGGAAAAAAAATGATATTATGGCTTTAAATAAATTCGGAATTCCTGAACCAATTAAATCTCAAGTGGTGATCCCAAATGTAATTTTGGTTCCATTATTGGCGTTTGATAATAAAAAAAATAGACTTGGTTATGGAAAAGGTTTTTATGATAGATTTTTAAAAAAAATTCACAAAATATATAAAAATATTATTACTATCGGTGTTGCATTTTCTTTTCAAAAACATCATAACCTGCCAGTAAACAGAAAAGATTTTAAATTGGATTTTATTATCACAGAAAAAGGTATTATTTAGTGAAAATTTTAGTTCTTGGCGATGTAGTTGGTTTACCTGGAAGAAAGGCATTAAGACAAGGCCTTAAAAAAATTATTAAAGAAAACAAAATTGATTTTTCAATCGTTAATGGAGAAAATGCTGCAGATGACGGCAGGGGAATTACTCAAGATATTGCTGAGGAATTTTTTACTGAAGGTATCGATGTGATAACATCTGGAAACCATATATGGGACAAGCAAGAAACAACAGATTATATTGAAAATGAAAAAAGGTTACTCAGGCCAGCAAATTTTGTAGAGGGCACTCCTGGAAAAGGACACGGTATTTACTTATCTAAAGATAAAAAGTTTAAAGTTGGAGTAATTAATTTAATGGGAAATGTTTTTATGAGAAAGACAGATGATGTATTTAAAAAAGCAAAAGAGATTTGCAATAAATTAGTATTAAATAAAAATATAGATTTTTTAGTTGTAGATTTTCATGGGGAAATAACGAGTGAGAAAATGGCTATCGGACATTTTTTTGATGGCTTATCAACTTGTGTTGTTGGAACTCATACTCATGTACCGACAGCAGATACACGAATCTTAGAAAAAGGAACCGCTTATCAAACAGACATTGGAATGTGTGGAAATTATAATTCTGTAATTGGAATGAATAAAGAAAATTCAATCAAAAAATTTCTTAAAGATAAGGATGCCGTCAACCATTTTCCAGCAGATGGAGAGGCATCGCTATCAGGGATTATTGTAGACGCTGATGAAAATACAGGGTTAGCTAGGCAAGTATCACGACTGATAGTAGGGGGTCATTTAGTTTAGTAGTTATGGCAGGACATTCACATTGGGCTGGAATAAAACATAAAAAGGGTAGAGCTGATAAAGAAAGATCTAAAATTTTTTCAAAATTATCAAGGGAAATAACTGTGGCAGCAAAACTTGGAGATAAAGACCCAAGTATGAATCCAAGATTAAGGACCGCAATACAAGCAGCTAAAGAAGCTAATATGCCAAAGGATAATAT
>CACNFA010000025.1 GCA_902619675.1 uncultured Pelagibacteraceae bacterium | reverse complement strand
AAAAAGAGAATTATCTTGAAATGAAAGAGCAATATTCCTTTTTTCTGGCTCAATATGAATTTTGTCTGAAGCTAAGACTTTTTCTCTCAATTTTATCTGCCCTGTGCTAAGTTTTTGTAAACCTGCAATTGTTCTTAGAATAGTGGTTTTGCCTATTCCAGAAGGACCCAACAAAGAAATAATCTCACCCTGTTTTTCAATTACTAGATTTACATTATTTACTTTATTTTTTTCACTTGCGGTAAAATTACCATTTTGAATCTCAAAAAAATTATTGGTCATACAAAGGATTATATTAATTTTTTTTTGAAAGTATATATCTAGATGAGAGAAGTATTAAAATTGTAGACCAAAATATTAAAAAAAGAGAAGGTAATGCAGCCGCTTCGAGCAAATCCTGAGATGCGTATATATATGCCTGAGTTGCAAATGTTTCAAAATTAAATGGTCTTAAAATCATTGTTACAGGTAGTTCTTTAATAACCTCCAGAGAAATTAATAAAACTATCAAGATTATATTTGTGCTTAAATAAGGGACATGTATTTTTAAAAATGTATTAATCTTAGAATAACCAAGAAGATAAGCGCTTTCATCTATAGAATTATTGATTTTTTCATAACTTGACTTTATTCCATTAAAAGACAAGGAAAAAAATCTTACAAAATATGCTAATAGTAATCCAAAAATAGATCCTATAAACAATCCCTTCGAACTTTTAAAATCAAAATTATTTGTTAAAAAATCACTCAAATTTGAAAAAAAGGTAATAAAAGCAACTGCTAAAATAACTCCTGGTATCGCATAACCAGAAATGGAAAAGGTTGTAAGGTAATTTAAAATTTTGCTTTTTGATATTCTGCTTCCATAATTAATGAATAAAGAGATAGTTACAATAAAAATGCTAGCTAGTACAACTATCATTAAAGTATTCAAGTTTATTTTTAATACATCTATGTCTTGAATATATTTTGGAAATTTTAATGTCCAATAAGTCATCTGAGAAACTGGAAAAATAAAACTCAATAGAAAAATTGATGAGCAAATTAAAACTGGAAAAATTGTCTTCCTTCCGGTTAATTTGATTTTAGTTATTGGCTTGAAGCCTCTACCTGGCTGGTGATACCTTGCCTCTTTTCTTGAATAAATTTCTATAGAAAAAAGTAAAAGAATAAAGATTAGCAATATAAAAGATATCTGATTAGCTGTATTTAAGTCATCAAATGATAACCACGAATTATAAATCCCAGTTGTGAGTGTATTGACGCTAAAAAATGATACAGTGCCGAAATCAGATAAACATTCCATTGATACTAAAGCTAAACCCGCAATAATTGCTGGTCTTGCAGACGGCAAAACTATTTTTAAAAAGGTTTCGTTTGACGAAAGACCAAGGTTTTTTCCTACCTCAATATAATTATTCGATTGATAATAAAATGATGCTCTTGTTAAAACGTAAACATAAGGGAATAAAGAAAACGATATAGATATTATAGCTCCAATTAATCCATCTATTTTGGGAATAATTGGATTGTAATTATTCTCTCCAAATAGAAATGTTAATAATGAAAATGCAGTTCCATAATTTTCAAAAAAAGCAATTATTGAAAATGCATAAATATAACCAGGGACTGCAAATGATAAGATTAAAGCCCAACTAAAAAAGTTGGATAACGGAAAATCATAAAAAGATACAAAATACGCAGAAAAAATTCCTAGAATGAATGTAAAGAATATTACAAATAATAAAATTGTTATTGAGTTAAAAATATAATCAAATAGAAAAGTTTCTTTTAAAATATAAAAATAATTACTTGTCTCACTAAAAAAGCTAAAAAAAACAGTTATAATGGGCATAGCAACCACTGAGGCTACAATCAGCGATCCAAAAAACCATATATTATACTTTGTCATTTAAGAGCCTTGTTATCATATAAAGTTCTCTGGCTAAAGTGGCTTGAGTACAGAATATAACTAGCATTTAAAGTCAGAGAAATTGACGTCAAACTTTTAATCTTTTTTAAACAATGAAGAAACAATTGTTTTTACTTCCTCAATTTTAATTTCAGAAACTTTTCTATTAGAGATTTTCTGCTCCATTTTTTTAGCTTCCGACACACAAGGCGAGCAACCCGTTTTTAACTTATTCAAGTTAATTTTTTTTTTCATTGTTCGCCTCATATAATTAGCAACTATTTCCAGCCTGCTGCTGTCATTACTTCTAAAGCATCTGCTTGTCTTTTTCCGTAATTAACAACTTTTGTTTTTAGATCTTGTTTAAAATCTAATCCCATATTTACAACAAGTGGATGTGGAGATACTCCTTTTATCATTGGATACTCAAAAGTATTATTTACAATATGATTTTGAGCTTCCTCACTTAATAAGAACTCAACTAATTTTATTGCATTAGCTTTATTCGGCGCACCTTTAACAAGACCTGCACCACTAATATTCATATGAGTTCCTCTTCCATCTTGATTTGGAAAGAAAGGTCTTACTTTTTTAGCTGCTGCTTGTTGTTCTGGTCCTTTTTTTCCAGATAACATTAGCGCTAGGTAATAAGTATTAGCTACAGCTATATCTGCTTCACCTGCTGCAACAGCAAGTATTTGAGCTCTATCATTACCCTTAGGTGATCTAGCCATATTTGAAACCATACCTTTCGACCAATCAGCAATTTTACCTTTTCCATTGTTTTTTATTAATGAAGCTACAAGTGATTGATTGTAAATATTGTTTGAAGCTCTAATTACTAATCTGCCTTTCCATTTAGGATCAGCTAAATTTTCATAAGTCAAACCGGCTAATTCTGCACCACTTACTCTTTCTGGAGCAAAATATACAATTCTGGCTCTCTTAGCTATACCAGTCCATTTTGATGTTCTAAAGTTACTTGGTACAGCAGATTTAATAGCTGCACTAGTAAGTCCCCCTTGAAGATTAGCTTCAAAAGCTCCTAATCTTCCAGCGTCTGCTGTAATATATAGATCTGCTTGGCTATCAGCTCCCTCTTCAATTATCCTTTTTTCTAGAGCACCTGACTTTCCTGATACAACGTTTACTTTAATTCCTGTTTTAGTAGTAAACTTTTCATAAAGTTGAACATCAGAGTCATAATGTCTTGCGCTAAACATATTTACTTCGTTTGCAAATAGACTCCCTGCAAATGCAACTAAAAATAGATAGCTTATTATTATTGTTTTTTTCATTATTTCCCTCATTATTGATAATGATTATCATTTACAACATATTGAGAATGATTATCATTAGCATAATTGACGCATTAACATATGCTATATTCTGTTGATAACTTTAGCAAAATAGAGTTAAAAGAAGCATGTTACAAATCAATCCAAAAAAATTCAAAAATATTGAAAACAAGTCAATCCCATCTCCTTTGAGACCTAAGTTTAGAAATAAAGCGGAAACGAACATATACTTTCTTTCAAAAAGAAAAGTTCAGGGAGAAAAAAAGGCCTCACTTATAAAAAATGTTAAATTTATAAGCTCTATTGTTTTAATAGTTTTAGGTGGTTATTTGTTATCTAATTAATCTTAGCTTTTACGATCCCTAATTTATCAATTTTACCTCTATAGGTACCTTTTTTTAAAATTGGTACTACCCCCACAGATGAACCTGTAAAAACATAAAAATCTTTATCGTGCTTAACCTTATCCTTTTGTAATTTATTCAAAACAAAATAAAGAGAGTTCATTGGATTAATATATACTGTGTTTGTATTTCCATCTACAGAATGATTTGTATTCAAATTTATGATGTTTGTTTTTAAATCAGAAACATTATTATTCTTAAATTTTTTTTTTGGTCCTATAACAAATTTCATATTTGCTCCAAAATCTGAACAAAGATCCCCAAGACTTTTAATTCCCTTTTTTCTTTGCCTGTAACCTACTACCTCAATACAAGGTGCAATGTGTGTAATAAAATTTTTCATATTTTTTTTTGAAATTTTTTTCTTTAGATCAAAGAATTTTTTTTTTATTAGATAACAGACTTCTAACTCTATCCCAAGCGTATATTTATTAATTTTAATATTTTTATTATTTTTGAGAACATTATGTTTGTATACCGTTGCGTAAAAAGGTTCTTTTTCATTAAGTTTTTTTAAAACAGGAATACCAGTGCCCGCCGCTTTAAAACCTATAATAGGCTTTTTAATTTTGCTTTCACAAAGTTTTCTTAATTTTTGTGCAATAAAAAGTTTTTTTGTAAATCTTGTTGGAATCGGTGCAATTATTTTATTTTTTAGAAAAGCCTTTACTAGCTTGTTTGCAATTAAATTGAAATTTTTTTTATTCATTATATATCATCTCCTAAATAAATATTTAACGACAAGGCTGTCTCCACAAGAGAGTCTTTTCTTTCCACATTTTTATAAGTTTTTATCCCTTCGTCAATAGGCACATCAACTACTTTTCTGTCTCTCCAGGCTACCATACGATCAAATTTTTTTTGATTTAAAAGATCTACAGCATATACACCAAAAGCACTTGCTAAAATTCTATCGCTTGCTGTGGGAGGCGCTCCTCTTTGAACATGACCTAATGAAGTAACTCTACATTCAACATCAGTTTTTTTCATAATCTCTTGAGCTATATAGTCACCTATACCACCCAATCTTTTTTCACCGTCCATATACTTATGCAAAACTCTCGACCCATCTTCTTTTTTAACTGCTTCAGCTACGATTATTAACGAGTGTTGAATATCATTTTTTTTCATTGAGTTCAGTTTTTTTATAATTCCATCTATAGAATATTTTATTTCAGGAATTAAAATTACATCAGCACCACCCGCTATCCCGGCATTTAAAGCGATATGACCAGCATCGCGACCCATTACCTCTAAAATCATTGATCTTCGATGACTGGCTGCTGTTGATTGAAGATTGTCTAATGCTTGAGTAGCCACATCTACAGCAGTATGAAAGCCAATTGAACTCTCCGTTGCACCAACATCGTTATCTATTGTTTTTGGAATAGCTACGATTTTCATTTTTCCTTCTTTAGCCAATTTCTTTAATATTTGCATACTTCCATCTCCACCAATAATTACAAGTCCATCAAGTTTCATCGAGTGATATCCAGCAATAATTTCTTTTGATTTATCAACATGTTTTCCATCTGCCGTAGGAATTTTGAAAGGATTACCTTTATTTGTTGAGCCAAGAAAAGTTCCTCCTTGTCTCATAAGATATCCTCCAAAAGTTTTATGAGTTAATTGTATAGCATCTACCGGTCTCTTCATTAAACCAGCTGTTCCATCCCTAATACCGTAAACGTCCATATTATAGTTTTTAGCTCTGAAAAAAATTGATCTGATTGCCGCGTTAAGCCCTCCACAGTCTCCTCCACTGGTCAAAATTCCAATTTTTTTGTTGCTCATTAATTTCTTTATTCTTTAATATTTTTTTTTTTGAAAAGTGGTGTTATAACATAATTAATCTCTTAATGGAAAAAAAAGCCAAAATCATCGCAACATTAGGTCCAGCTATTTTTAGTGAAACTAAGTTGAAAAAGCTAGTAGATCTTGGGGTGGATGCTTTTCGTATTAACTTTAGTCACAATACTCATGGATTATCGAAAATTATTTCGAAAATAAGAAAAGTTGAAAAAATAAAAGGTAAAAAACTATCTATTATAGCAGATCTTCAAGGAGTTAAGCTAAGAATAGGATATATTGGAAGTAAAGACAAAAAAATTAAATATAATAATAAATTTATCTTTGATAACAAAAAACAGCCAGGTGATAAAAATAGAGTATATTTTCCATATCCAAAAATTTTAAAAAAATTAAAAAAAGGAAATAAAATCTTATTGGATGATGGAAAGTTTCTTTTTATAGTGACGGGCAAATCTAAAAATTCGGTGATAACAAAGTGCAAAAGTCAAAACTGTATCATTAACAGTAATAAAAGTGTTCATATACCAAATTTAGATATAACTTTTAATAAACTAACACTTAAAGATAAAAGAGATATTAAAACTGCGTTAAAACTAGGTTGTAACTGGATAGCTTTATCTTATCTTCAAAATGAAAAATTAATTATTGAGACAAGAAAATTAATTAGAAAAGATGTGGGAATTATATCAAAAATTGAAAATAAACATGCGCTTAAAAATATTAATAAAATTATTTATTACTCTGACTCTATCATGATAGCTCGAGGTGATTTAGCTATTGATATTGGTCATAGTGAAGTCCCAAAAGTTCAATTAAGTCTTATCAAGAAATGCTCAAAGTTTTCAAAATCAGTTATAGTAGCAACACAAATGCTAGAAAGCATGATTGAAAATAATACGGCTACTCGAGCAGAAATAAATGATATTGCTACAGCAATTTTTCAAGGTGCAGATACAGTTATGCTATCAGCAGAAGCTGCCATAGGTAAATTTCCAGCTCAAGCTGTTTCTACAATGACTAAGACTATTATTTCAACTGAAAAATATAAAAGAGAGCATATTGAAGATTTTAAAAATTCTATAATAACTAATAAAGATCCAGTTAAATCTATTCTTCTTTCTGTAAAAGATATTGCTTACAATTCTAATGTAAAAGCTATAATTGTATTTTCTAATTCGGGAAAATCAGCAAAATTAGTTTCAGCGATGCGCCCTGCTGCTAAAATAGTAACAATATCTCCTAACGTAAATGTTTGTCGACAGGTTTCACTTCTCTGGGGAGTTCAATCTATTAATAGCCGTGATGCAAGTGGCTGGAAGGATATGATGTCTATATCAAAAGAGATAATCAAAAAATTGAAATTTATTAATAAAAATGACTTTGTTATAATAACAGCTGGTTTACCCTTTGGTAAAGCTGGAATGACAAATATGGTTCGACTTTATAAAGTAGGGACCTGATGGAAAATAATTTTACTATTGATGAAATTTTACATGCTGTAAACGATTTACATCAAATAAAAAAAAATAAAAAAAATGTAAATAGTTTAGATAACATTGAAAAAAAAATTGATGCAAATATACCAAAAAATACTTTAAGATTAATTGAAGAAGCTGAAAAAAGTAAAAATTCTTAATGACTTTTTCTAAAAATATTGTTGGAAGAGGTTTTATTGGAAAAAATTTACTCAAAATAAAAAGATCTCTTTATAAAACGAAATACACAATTTATGCAGCTGGTATATCTAATTCAAAAATAAAATCTAAAAAAGAATTAAAAAAAGAAATAATCAAATTCAAATTATTCATAAAAAAAAATTTTTGGAAAAAAATCATTTATATAAGCACTGCAGATGTTCTACATAATCTTAAAAATAAATCATGTTATGTAAAAAATAAAATAATAATTGAAAATTTGATCAAAAAAAATTTCAACCATTATCTAATACTAAGACTCCCTCAAATTATTGGAAAAACCAATAGTAATAAAACTTTAATAAATTTCATATTCTTAAAAATTAAAAATGATAAAAAAATTGTCTTAATCAAAGAATTTAGAAGAAATATATTGGATATTGATGATGTTGTTAAAGCGATAAAAATAATTATTAGTGATAGAAAATTAAAAAATAAAGTTATTACTCTTTCAAATAAATATTTCACAAAGCCAATAGAAATTGTTAAAATTTTTGAAAAAAAATTAAACAAAAAAGCTAATTATGTGTTTAAAAGTTTGCCAAAACAAAATTGGCCGTTAAATTATAAGAAAAACTCAAAATTTTTTAAAAAAGCAAATGTAAGATTTAATAGAAATTACTTATCAAAAAAGATAAATAAATACTATTAAATGGATTTATCTATTATCATTCCTGTTTATAACAGCGAACCGATACTTTCGAGTTTGTTAGAAGAGATTCACAATAATACATTATCAAAAAAATTAAAAAAGGAAATTATATTAGTGAACGACTTTAGCCAAGATCAAAGTTGGAATAAAATTAAATTTTTGAAAAATAAATATGATACGATCAAAGGTATCAATTTACAAAATAATTATGGTCAGCATAATGCTATTATGGCTGGTTTAAATTTTAGTTCTGGTGAAATTTGTATTTTAATGGATGATGATATGCAACACCATCCAAAATATATAATGAATATTTACGACAAACTAAAAAATGGTTATGAAATTTGTTACGTAAAATACTTAAAAAGAAAGCATTCCAAATGGAAAATTTTTGTTAGCTGGTTGAATAATATAGTTGCAAGTGTTTTAGCACTTAAACCAGTTACTATTTATACTTCGTCTTACAAAGGATTCAAAAAAGATATTGCTCAAAATATAATAAAGTATCAAGATAAAGAAGTTTTTTTAGATTGGCTTATTTTAAAACAAAGTAAAAATATTGCTGTAATTGAAGTACTTCATCAAGAGAGATACTCTGGAAAAACTAATTATAATTTAAAGAGATTATTTGAATTATGGTCAATAATGATTATGAAAATTAGACCGAATTCATTACTACATCGAATTTTCTTACTTTTGCCTAAAATTTTAGTCAAATTGATTGTCTATCCATTAGTAAAAAAAAATAATATAAATGAGCAATATATAATAAAAGAGAAAACATTTTAATATGGCGATCAAAAGATATTTTAACTTAATTAAAAATAATTATATTACAAGAAAGTATCCAATAAGTTTAGTACATTTTGTTACAAATAGGTGTAACGCTAGATGCTCTTTTTGTTTTATAGATTTTGATGATCCGAATACTTTTAAAGGTGAGTTGACAGTCGATGAGATTCGAAAAATGTCTATGACTTTTGGAAATAGTCTTCAGAATATCAATTTAACTGGTGGTGAGCCATTCGCAAGAAAGGAATTGGACGAAATTTCTGAAATCTATATAAAAAATTCAAAAGTTCAATCTCTGTTTATAACTACGAATGGAAGTCTGCCTGATAGAATTGATAGTTATTTAACTAAACTTACAAAAAAATTTCCAGATAATAAATTTGTATTTTCTTTCTCGATAGACAACATAGAAGATAAGCATGATAAAATTAGAAAAATTAAAGGGTTGTTTGAAAATTGTATTCAATCTTATAATTCTCTTGAAAAATTCGGAAATAATGTATTTGGAAATATTTCAATAACCGTTTCTCTTGAAAATTATTTTGAAATTATGAATATTTATAATCAATTAGTAGATAAATATAAGATCAAAGCTATCACCTCTGTTATTGTAAGAGACGAAGGTGTTTACAAAACTCCTATTGAGGATAAAAAAAAAATTTTAGATGCATACAAAAAATTAACAACCAAAATTAAAGAAGATAAA
>CACNFA010000024.1 GCA_902619675.1 uncultured Pelagibacteraceae bacterium | reverse complement strand
AGGCTCATTAAGAGACTATGATTTAAATTTCATGAAATTGTGGGAAGATAAAGTTGCTAAGGATACTAAAAAGTGGATTAAAGATACTAAGTGTAATTGTACTTATGAATGTGCATGGTCTTTCAATATTTTAGGAAATGCCAAATATCAAAAAGATTTAATATTGGCAGCGCTTGGAAAAGGCAAGTAAATTGAGTGATAAGTGTTCAATAATTATTCCTGCAATTGATTTAAATCAAGACGCTAAAAAATGTATCAAAGAATCTCTTTTGCAAAAAAAAGTAAATGTAACAATTTATTTAATCACAAATAAAAAAGTAAAAAATATTTTTAAATCCAAAAAAGTTATTTGTCTTAATTACGGAAATATTACAATGAGTAAAAAAAGAAACTTGGCAGTTAAAAAATCGAGAGATGATTTTATTGCATTTATCGACTCCGATGCCTACCCAACCAAAAAATGGCTTTTTAATGGGATAAAACTTCTAAAAAAAAAAGGAGAAGTTGCTGTTGTGACAGGACCAGATCTCCCATTTAAAAATCAAAAAGGATGGTCTTATATAATTAGCTTAGCTCATAAAAGCATTTTGCTTTCTGGATCAAAAATATTTCGAAAAAATTTAAAAAATGAAAGTATTTGTGAACAAGCCTCTTCATGCAATATGATAATAAGAAAGAGCGCTTATGATTATGTAGGCGGAATGGATGAGAAAATTTATATTGGGGAAGATAAAGAACTCTGTGATAAAATAAATAAGTTTTTTAAAATTTTATACTCTCCGAAAGTTTTAATATATCACAGAGTAAGAAATTTTTTACCTTTTTTGCTTCAAAGGTTTGCATATGGCACCTGTATACTTGATATCATAAAAAGTAACAAAAAATTTAGTTTAAATAATTTACAGTATTTTATCCCTATGTTCACTGTAATATTTTTTCTTATTTTACCTATTGTTTTGCTTAAAAATATTTTTACTTCTTTTTTTTTATTACTTTTTGTAATTTTTAATTTTGTAATTTTAATAGAGTCTTTGAAAATTACGTTTCATCCTATTAGATTTATAAAAATTTTTTTTATTATTTATATTAATATAATTTCTTTTGGATTAGGTTCGCTAATGTGCTTTTTAGGAATTAATAGAATTAAAAAGATCTATACAAGGAGATAAATGCAAACGAATTATTATAAGTATATAAATTATATTATAGCTGCAACTACCTTGATTATTGTAGTAAATTTTGGTCAATTCGTTATTGAAAAATCATCAGTTCAATACAGTGATTGGTTAATTAATTATCAAGGCGGTTTTGTAAGGAGAGGTTTACCAGGTGAAATATTTTATCAATTACACTATTTCACAAAAATCCAATTGGATTTTATTGTTTTTATTTTTGTAGCCTTTTTTTATATTTTATTTGGATATTTCCTAACAAAATTTTTAAAAAATATTAAATTAAATCTTTTAAATTTTTTAATAATTTTTTCACCTCTCTCTTTTATTTATCCAGTAATGGAACAAAAGGTTTCAGGCCGTAAAGATATAATTTTTACTTTATCTATCATAACATTAGTTATGTTTTTAGAAAAAATTAAATTTGAAAATCAAAAATATTTTATAATTCTTCTTACATTATTAACTACGTTTTCTCACTCTGGTTTTTTTGTTTATGTTCCATTGTTTTTTTTAATATTTATTATCTTAAATCATCAAATATCATTTAAAAAAATTTTTAAGGAAATATTTTTTATATCTATCGCATGTTTAGTTCTATTTTTTATTATTATCTTTAATACATCAATTAATAGTGACTCAATTATTGATATATGCAACTCAGTAAATAAATATTTACCAAATTGCGGTGTATCTGATTATATTTCTACATTAAATTGGTCTCTTAAATATGAAATAGAATTAGTTACTAAAATTTGGAATAAGGAAAATTATATAAGTTTTTATATTCTTGCTTTTTTTTTAGCTAATACTCCATTAATTTATTTATTTACTAAAAGTGAATTTTCTAACAAAAATTATTCAAAATTTAATCCTATTATAATTTTTATCTTAATAAACCTTTGCACTATACCAATATATTATATTGGTGCTGACTACGGTAGATATATGCATATTACTTATTTATCTTTAATGCTTATTTATTTTAAAGGTTTATCAAATAAATTTTTTTTATTAAGAAAGACCAAAAAAAATTATAATAAGTTTTTATTTGTAATAATTTTTTTATATGGTTTTACTTGGACAATACCACATTGCTGTAATAATAATTTTAAATTTATTTATCAAAAACCAATTTCAAAAATCATTGATTTAAATATTAATTAAATTAATGTGGAAATTTGTATTGCTGTATCACACATCCGATTAGAGAAACCCCACTCATTGTCGTACCAAGAAAGCACTCTACTGAATTTTCCTTTGATCACTTGTGTTTGAGTTGCATCAAAAATTGAACTATGAGGATTATGATTAAAATCTTTAGATACAAGAGGCCTATGATTTATGTCTAAAACTCCTTTTAACTCGCTGTTTGAGGCCTTAGTCATCGCTTCGTTTATACTTTCGGATGTTACCTCTTTTTCTGTAACAAATGTCAAATCAATGAGTGAAACATTTGGAGTAGGAACCCTTATAGCAGTTCCATCTAATTTTCCCTTTAAGCTAGGTAAGACTAAACTCATAGCTTTAGCTGCTCCTGTAGAAGTTGGGATCATGGCGCCCTCTGTAGATCTAGCTCTTCTTAAGTCTTTGTGCAAAGTATCTAAAAGTTTTTGATCACCAGTATAACTGTGAATTGTAGTCATATATCCATAATTTATACCGAATGATTTTTCTAAAACCATTGCAACCGGTGCTAAACAATTTGTAGTGCAAGACCCATTAGATATTACATTGTGCTCTTTTTTTAACTCTTTACTATTAACTCCTTGCACAATTGTGAAATCAACTTCTTTACCTGGGGCTGAAATAATTACTTTTTTAGCTCCGCTTTTAATATGTTTTTCTGCTGAAGATTTGTCTAAAAAAATTCCTGTACATTCCAAAACCACGTCAGCTCCAACTGTGCCCCATGGAATATTACCTGGATCTTTTTCAGCGAAAACTTTAATGTCATTTTTACCTATTTTAAATCCATCTTTTGAAGTTTGAATTTCTTCACTCATGATACCATGAGTACTATCATATTTAATCAAATGAGCGTTGGCCTCTATAGATCCCAGATCATTAATTGCTACAACTTGAATTTTATTTTTATAATTTTCTAAAATTGCCCTTAAGATTAATCTTCCAATTCTTCCAAAACCGTTGATGCCAACTTTTACCATTTAAACTCCTTTTGATGAATTTTTCTTAGACGTACCTAAATACAACAACTGCATAACCAATGCAAATTATTGTTGCAATCCATAATACACTTCCAACTAGAGCTAACCAAAATAAATGAATAAATGCACTTCCTAAAAGAGAGATAAACAATCTGTCGCCTCTAGTTGTATCTAAACCTAAAATTCCCCTTCTTGGGCTGCCTCCTGGGGATTTTTTTTCCCAAATAATCATTGCGGTCAAACACAAAGCGATGAATATAAAAAATGCTGCTGTCTGCCAAGTCCAGGCCATCCATGTGATAAACTCAAATTCAAAAAATCCTTTTTCTTTTTCTTTAGCCATATCTCCCCAAGTCGCAGCATTTAAAACATTAAACATCATCATACCCGTCCTAAAGCAAATCCTTTCGCAATATAATTTCTTACAAAATAAATTACTATTGCGCCAGGTATGATTGTCAAACTACCTGCTGCTGCTAATAAACCTAATTCGTAACCAGATGTACTAGCTGTTCGAGTCATCGTCGCAGCTATAGGCTTAGCTGCTACTGCCGTTAGTGTTTTAGCTAATAACAGTTCAACCCATGAGAACATAAAACAGAAAAACATAGTAATACCTATACCTGCAGTAATTGTTGGTATGAAAATTTTAAAGAAAAACCTCCAAAACGAATAACCATCAACATAAGCTGTTTCGTCTAGCTCTTTAGGTACAGCTGACATAAATCCTTCTAAAATCCAAACTGCTAAAGGTATATTAAATAGACAGTGGGAAAGAGCAACTGCTACATGAGTATCAAATAAATTTACTGATGAATAAAATTGAAAAAATGGTAATGCAAATACAGCTGGTGGGGCCATTCTGTTAGTTAATAACCAAAAAAACAGGTGTTTATCACCTAAGAATTTGTATCTTGAAAAAGCGTAAGCGGCAGGTAATGCAGCTGCAACAGATATTACAGTATTCATAACAACATAATAAATAGAGTTAAGATAACCTGTGTACCAAGTGCTATCTGTAAATATTTTTTTATAGTTATCAAAAGTAAATTCTTGGGGCCATAAAGTATAAGTATTAATGATTTCAGTGGTTGTTTTAAAAGACATGTTTAACAACCAGTAAATAGGTAACATTAAAAAAATAATATAAACTGTTGGAACTATCCATTTAGCTTTTTTCATTGATTACCCTCATTTCTCATCATCAAAGTATAAAAAACCCAACAAACTAATAATACTATAAAGAAGTATATTAAAGACATTGCTGCCGCTGGGCCTAAATCAAATTGACCTAGAGCCATCTTTACAAGATCAATTGATAAAAATGCTGTTGCATTTCCTGGTCCACCACCAGTTAACACAAATGGCTCAGTGTAAATCATAAAGCTATCCATGAATCTTAAAAGTATTGCAATTGTTAATACTTTTTTCATTTTAGGCAATTCTATTTTAGTAAATACTGCCCATCGACTCGCACCATCAATTTCTGCAGCTTGATAATAAGCTGGCTGTATGGATTGTAAACCAGCGTACGATAATAAAACTACTAATGATGTCCAATGCCAAACATCCATTAAAATAGTTGTAAACCAAGCATCTCCGATTTGTTGTGTAAAATTATAATCAAATCCTAATGCATTTAATGAATGCCCTAAGAAACCAATATCTGGTAATGCAAAGATATTCCACATTGCACCTACCACATTCCATGGAATTAAAAGTGGCATTGACATTAATACTAAACAAACTGGAACTCCTATTCCTTCTTTAGGCATACTAAGTGCAATAGCTATTCCTAAAGGTATTTGTATAAACAGTATGATAAATGTAAATAAAAATTGTCTACCTAATGATGCGTGAAACCTTTCAGACAACATTATTTGTTTAAACCATCTAGTTCCCTCCCACATAAAGACATTATTTCCAAAAGTTTCTTGGAAGGCATAATTTACTACTGTCATTAACGGTATAATTGCATTAAATGCCACCAGTATAAAAACTGGAATTACGAAAAACCAGGCTTTTTGATTAATTGTTTTATTCATTCTATAATCCAATCATCACCATAAGCGTAAGTGTATTCTTTCTTAAAATTTAAAAATGCAGAGCCAGAAGGTATATCATCACTCGACTTTGCTATTATTTTAATTTTTCCACTTTCACTTTGAGTATCTACAATTTTATGTCTACCTGTATTACTTACTGACAAAACTTTTACCGGAATTCCGTCTGAACTAAAATTTATAAATTCAGGTCTTACACCAATTTCGGTCTTACTAAAGCTATTAGATTTTACCTTTTTGTGAGTTTCGATTTTTTTTCCATTTAAGATTACTTCTTCACCTCTAAATTCACATGGGATTAAGTTCATTCCAGGTGATCCTATAAAGTAACCAACAAAAGTATGTTTAGGTTTTTCGAAAAGGTCAACAGGCGTTCCCGTTTGGACAATTTGACCCTCATGCATTACAACAACTTGATCGGCAAAAGTTAGGGCTTCTGTCTGATCGTGGGTTACATAAATCATAGTTCTATTTATTTTTTGATGAAGTTCTTTTAATTTTGATCTCAAAACCCATTTTAAGTGTGGATCAATAACGGTCAAAGGCTCATCAAACATTATTGCATTCACATCAGATCTAACTAATCCTCTGCCTAGAGAAATTTTCTGTTTACCGTCTGCAGTTAAACCTGAAGCTCTATTACTTAATGTTGACGAAAGCTCCAGCATCTCCGCTATTTCATGAACTTTAGATTTGATTTTTTCCTCGTCAATTTTTCTATTTCTTAAAGGAAAAGCTAAATTATCGTATACAGTCATTGTGTCGTAGATAACTGGAAATTGAAAAATTTGAGCAATGTTTCGTTCTACTGGATTTAGATTAGAGACCACTTTGTCATCAAATAAGATATTTCCTTTTGTTGGATTAATAAGACCTGAAATAATGTTTAATAATGTTGTTTTCCCACAGCCTGAAGGTCCTAATAAAGCATATGCTCCACCATCATTCCAATCAATATTAACATTTCTTACAGCCCAATCGACATCAGAAGATTGAGATTTTAAATAGCTATGGCTTAAATCTTTTAAAGTAATTTTAGCCACTAGTTACTAGCCTTTCATTTTTGTCAAAATAGATGAATTCATCTGCATTCATATATAAGTTCATTTCATCTCCCACGTTTTTTTGAAAAACTCCGTTTGATAGGGAAACCCAGCTTAATTCCCCATTGGTAAAATGAATTAAGCTTTCAGATCCACTTAATTCTGAAATCAAAACCTTGGCTTTTATTTCAAGACAATTTTTACCTTCTTTGTAAGTTGTAATGTTGTGAGGTCTTATGCCAACTTTATATTCTCCATCTTTAATATTAATTTTACTCTTCCAATTGAGTGAGTTATCTAAAAAGGAGCAACTATCCCCTATTTTTTTGATTTTTGTAATGTTCATTGGTGGATCGCTAAAAACTTGAGCTGATACTAAAGAATTAGGTTTATTGTAAACGTCTAAAGTTTTTCCATATTGTATTAATTTTCCGTCCAATAATGTTGCTGTATTTCCTCCAAGTAATAAAGCTTCAGAGGGCTCGGTAGTAGCGTATACAACAATACAATCTCGATCCTCAAATAATTTAGGAAGTTCCTCTCTTAATTCCTCTCTAAGTTTGAAATCTAAATTAGCTAAAGGTTCATCCAATAATATTAAATCAGAGTCTTTTACTAAAGCCCTTGCTAAAGCTGTCCTTTGTTGTTGACCTCCTGATAGTTCATTAGGTTTCTTATTTAACATTCCCGATAACTTTAATAATTCAGCCACTTTTCCAACTCTTTTTTTAATTCCATCTGAACTAACTCCTGTAATTTTTAGAGGTGATGCAATATTGTCATAAACTGTAAAATTAGGATAATTAATAAATTGTTGGTAAACCATTGAAACATTTCTTTTTTGAACCTTCATGCCTGTAACGTTATTATCGTTAAACCAGATTTCTCCATTTGTTGGTTTATCTAAACCAGCCATAATTTGCATTAAAGTCGTTTTTCCAGAAAGTGTTGGTCCAAGAAGAATATTAATTGTATTTTTTTCTAATTTTAAATTTGTCGAATAAATATGAGTATCTAATCCTATTTTTTTTTCTACGTTTTTTAATTCTAAGCTCATATTTTTTTGAATTCCGTTTTAAAAAAGGGGGCCGTTAAGCCCCCTTCAAATTTAGATTAAACCTTTAACTATTTCCAAGCTTTTTCGAATGAAACAGTTTTACCTTTAGGTTTCTCATCACGTTTTGCCTTAGGTGATCCTGGTTGTTTCAACCAATAAGCTGCACCTTTCGGTTTAGCTAATCTTGGACCACATCCACCGTATGTGTTGTTTGCTTTATCAGCAGCTTCCATACGTGACATAACTAAGTTCATCTCTTCAGCCAGACGATCCATAGCTTGTTGTGGAGTAAACGCACCTGAGTTTACGTCTCCAATTTGTTGCCACCAGATTTGTGCAAGTTTCGGATAATCCGGAACATTGATGCCAGTTGGTGACCACAATACTCTATTTTTAGATCTGTAGAATTCTACAAGTCCACCAAGTTTTGGAGCTCTCTTAGTAAAGTGTTTGTGGTTAATTGTACTATCTCTAATGATAGTTAAACCAACATCACTTTTCTTAAGATCAACAGTTTTTGATACTACAAACTGAGCGTATAACCATGCAGCTTTTCTTCTGTCAACTGGAGTAGACTTAAATAAAGTCCATGATCCAGCATCTTGATAACCAAGCTTCATACCTTCATCCCAGTAAGGACCTTTTGGTGACGGTCCCATTCTCCATAAAGGATTGCCATTATCATCTACTGTTTTATTTCCAGAACTCTTTGGAGCAACCATTGATGCCGTAAACGCTGTATACCAGAAAATTTGCTGAGCAACGTTTCCTGATGATAAAGCTGGCAGAGACTGATAGAAGTCCATCGCAGCCGCACCTGGAGGTGCATATGCTCTTAACCATTCGTCCCATTTTCTGATTGCATATACGGCAGCAGGACCATTAGCAGCCCCACCTCTTGCAACGTCAGCACCAACAGGGTTACAAGAACCTTTTTCCATTCTTATTCCCCATTCATCAACTGGTACACCGTTTGGTTTACCAACTGAACCTGCACCAGCCATCGATAACCACGCGTCAGTCATTCTCCATCCTAAGTCCGGAGCTCTTTTACCGTAATCCATATGACCGTATACTCTAACACCGTCAATATTCTTTACATCATTAGTAAAGTAATCAGCGATATCTTCGTATGCAGACCAGTTAACTGGTACACCTAGATCGTATCCGTATTTAGCTTTAAAACCTTTTTTAATTTCAGGTCTATCAAACCAATCTTTTCTGAACCAGTAAAGGTTAGCAAATTGTTGGTCAGGTAATTGGTATAAATCACCATCTGGACCTGTAGTAAATGATTTACCGATGAAATCATCGATATCTAATGTTGGTAAAGTAACGTCTTTACCTTCACCTTTCATCCACTTAGTTAAGTTTACTGCTAACTGAAGTCTTGAATGTGTACCAATCAAATCAGAGTCATTGATGTACGCATCATACAAGTTTCTTCCAGTTTGCATTTGAGTTTGTACTGCTTGTACTACTTCTCCTTCTCCCAATAACTGATGGTTTACTTTAATTCCAGTTATTTCCTCAAAAGCTTTTGTTAAAGTTTTTGACTCATATTCGTGAGTTGGAATAGTTTCTGACAACACGTTAATTTCCATTCCTTTGAACGGTTTAGCAGCGTTGTGGAACCACTCTAATTCTTTCTCTCTTTCTTTTGCAGAAATTGTTGAAAGACTAAACTCACCATTTGACCATTTCTTAATTGCAGCCATGTGTCCATCAGCTACAGCGTTAGAAATAGTTAAAAGAGAAATTGAAACAGCAACAGCTAAAATATTCTTTAATGTTTTAAACATAGATTATTTCCCTCGTTGTTGTTGTTTTTAATTATATTATTGAACCAAAAATCAACTACAATGTACAGAGAGTAAAATTAAATAATTACAACTTTTAAGTGTATTAATTTATTAAAGCGCGCTTAACTGCCTTTTCCCAACCTTTGATTAATATTGATCTAGATTTATTTTTCATTTTTGGAGAAAAATTTTTGTCTAAATGCCAGTTCTTTGAAATATCTTTTAATGATTTATACACACCAATCTTTAAACCTGCCATAAAGGCAGCGCCTAAAGCAGTTGTCTCTTGAACCTTTGGCCTTAAAACTTTAACGTTTACAATGTCAGATAAGAATTGGGAAAACCAATTATTCATAACCATTCCACCATCAACTCTCACTATTCTTGGTCTTAAACCATCGTGTTTCATCGCTTCAAATAAATCATATGTTTGGTATGCAACTGCCTCAACAATTGCCCTAACTATTTCTTTTGGACTCGTGTTTCTTGTAATACCACTTAAAACACCTCTAGAGTTAGCATTCCAGTGCGGCGCACCAAGACCTGTAAATGCTGGTACCAAATAAATTCCGTTGTTATCTTTAAGTGATTTGATTATTTTTTCGGTCTCTGGCGCTTTTTTAAAAAATTTCATTCTGTCTCTTAACCATTGAACACCTGCCCCCGCGATAAATATTGATCCCTCCAATGCATAAGTTGTCTTACCATTTAATCTATATCCAATGGTTGTGAGTAATCTATTTTTTGAGTAAATTTTTTTACTTCCAGTATTTAGTAAAACAAACGCTCCAGTACCATAAGTGCTTTTTAATGATCCTGGCTCAAAACAACACTGGCCTATTGTTGCTGCTTGCTGATCTCCAACAACTCCATTAATTGAAATTGGCTTATTAGTATAAGAATGATGTGTGTATCCATAGTCATCTGAACAATCTTTTACTGATGGTAGAATATGTTTAGGAATTTTAAATAATTTCAAAATAGAATCATCCCATTTGTTTAATGTGATATTATATATCATTGTTCTACTAGCATTAGTGGCATCAGTTGCATGCATTTTTCCTTTAGTTAATTTCCAAATTAAATAAGTATCGATAGTTCCAAACAATAATTGTTTTTTGTTCATTAATTTTTTAGCCTTAGGAACATTATCAATTATCCATTTAATTTTTGTACCTGAGAAATACGGATCAATTAATAGACCTGTTTTGGTAATAATACTTTTATCTTTGTTTTGTTTTCTCAATTTTTTACAAAAATCCTCAGTTCTTCTATCCTGCCAAACAATGGCTTTATAAACAGGTTTGCCAGATTTTTTATCCCACAAAACAGTTGTTTCTCTCTGATTAGTAATACCTATTGTTAAGATTTCTCCTCCAAAACTTTTTGCTTTTTTGACGACATCTTTCAAAGTTTTTAGAGTGGTTCTCCAAATTTCCTCTGGATCATGTTCTACCCACCCATTTTTTGGAAAGTATTGAGTGAATTCTTTTTGTGATGAAAATACAGGTTCTCCTTTTAAATTGAATAATATTGAACGATTAGAAGTTGTACCTGCATCAATTGAAATTATGAATTTTTTCACCTAAAAGCCTCCCAATTTAAATTAAGTTTTTGATCATTTACAATAGCATTTATCATACCAAGCATTAATGGAAGTTTTTTTTCATCAAAGTCTTCATTGACTTTTTTTGCTATTTCTCTTGCTAGGTCGGCACCTTCTACTGTTACTTTTTCCATCTTGGTTCTTTTTGCCTCTGAAAAAGTTAAACCTTCGCCAATATACGATCCCATTTTTGCATTTCTCCCTCCCCCTGAACTTACATAAAGATCTCCTAAGCCTGCTAAACCTTTAACAGTC
>CACNFA010000023.1 GCA_902619675.1 uncultured Pelagibacteraceae bacterium | reverse complement strand
ATCAAGTAAAACAGTTTCTAAATCATGCAAAAAAATAGTTACAATTACGATGAATTAATTTCGTGCGGAGAGGGAAAGTTATTTGGTGAAGGGAACGCTAAACTTCCATTACCTCCAATGTTAATGTTTGATAGAATAACAGAAATTAAAAAGGATACTGGTGAATTTAAAAAAGGATTTATAAAAGCCGAACTTGATATTAAAGATAATTTGTGGTTTTTTGACTGTCATTTCAAAAAAGACCCAGTTATGCCAGGTTGTCTAGGATTAGATGCTATGTGGCAACTAGTTGGATTTTATTTAGGTTGGATCGGTGAGCCAGGAAAAGGTAGAGCTTTAGGAGTAAATTCTGTAAAATTTACTGGTGAAGTATTAAAAAATATTAAAATGGCCACTTATGAGATAAATATGAAAAGAATTTTGAAAAAAGAGGGAACTGCTGTTGGTTTAGCAAACGGTATTTTAAGTGCCGATGGTAAAATAATTTACACAGCGGAAAATTTGAAAGTAGGGTTATTTAAATCATGAAAAGAGTTGTAGTTACTGGGATAGGAGTAGTTTCCTGTTTAGGAAATAATCAAGAAGAAGTTTATAAATCACTTCTTAACACGAAATCAGGAATCACATTTTCCGAAGAATATAAAGAGTACAATTTAAAAAGTCATGTTCATGGAAAACCTAACATAAAGCTAGAGGATCATGTCGATAGAAAATTCATTAGATTTATGGGCCCAGGATCAGCGTACAATTATATTTCAATGAATGAAGCTGTAAAAGACTCAGGTTTAGAAGATAAAGAAATAAGTAACATTGCTACTGGAATGATAATGGGTTCTGGGGGGCCATCTATTGAAAATGTCATTCTTGCAGCTGATAAAACTAGACAAAAAAGTCCAAAGAGAATGGGTCCTTTCGTTGTACCAAGAACTATGTCTAGTACTGCATCTGCAACCTTGGCCGTTCCATTTAAAATTAAAGGAGTTAATTACACAATTAGCTCAGCATGTGCAACTAGTGGACATTGTATTGGTAATGCAATGGAATTGATTCAACTAGGAAAACAAAAAATTATTTTTGCAGGAGGTAGCGATGAAGTTCATTTTGCTATGACTGCAATGTTTGATGCCATGACCGCTCTTTCTTCAAAATATAATGATACGCCTGAAAAAGCATCTAGGCCTTATGATAAAACTCGAGATGGATTTGTTATCTCAGGTGGTGGTGGAGTTTTGGTCTTAGAAGAGTATGAGCACGCAAAAGCAAGGGGTGCAAAAATATATGCAGAACTAACAGGCTATGGAGCCACATCAGATGGATATGACATGGTTGCTCCTTCTGGGGAAGGAGCTGTAAGATGTATGAATATGGCATTAGCTACTGCTAAAAATAAAATTGATTATATTAATACGCATGGTACATCTACACCAGTCGGAGATATAACAGAGTTGAGAGCAGTTGGAAAAGTTTTTAGTGACTATAAACCAAAAATAAGCTCAACAAAATCTCTTGCAGGTCATTCTTTAGGAGCTACTTCGGTTCATGAAGCTGTTTATAGTTTAATTATGATGAAAAATAATTTCATAGCAGCATCAGCTAATATTAATGATATGGATGACGAAGCAAAAAAATATCCAATTGTAACAGAGACAGAAAAAGATGTGAATTTAAACACAATAATGTCAAATAGTTTTGGTTTCGGTGGAACTAATGCTACTTTAGTTTTTGAAAAGGTAAAATAATGACAATGATGAAAGGAAAAAAAGGTCTGATAATGGGCGTTGCAAATGAGCGCTCAATAGCTTGGGGTATATCTCAAAAACTTGCAGACGCTGGAGCAGAATTAGCTTTTACATACTTGGGTGATGCTTTAAAAAAAAGAGTTATTCCTTTAGCTGAAAAATTAAATTCAAAGGTAACGTTCAGCTGTGATGTTGAGAAAAAAAAGGAGGTAGTTCAACTTTTTGAAGACATTAAATCAAAATGGGGAGAAATAGATTTTGTTGTACACGCTGTAGCTTTTTCGGATAAATCCGAGTTATCAGGTGAATATTTAAATACCACAAGAGAAAATTTTCTTAGAAGTATGTTAATCTCTTGTTTCTCATTTACTGAGGTATCTAAAGAAGCTGCAAAAATAATGAAAGAAGGAGGAAGTATACTAACCCTTACTTATGAGTCTACAAAAGCAATACCTAATTATAATGTTATGGGAGTTTGTAAATCAGCTTTAGAGGCAAGTGTAAAATATTTAGCTAGAGATCTAGGTAAAAAAAATATTAGAGTAAACGCAATTAGTGCAGGTCCTATCAAAACACTAGCAGCCTCTGCAATTGGAGATGCTAAATTTCTATATAAATGGAATGAAGATCATTCTTTTTTAAAAAGAAATGTAGATATTCACGATGTAGGTAATTCCGCGCTATATTTACTAAGTAATTTAGCTGCAGGTGTTACTGGTGAAATTCATTATGTTGATGCAGGATATAATAAAGTTGGAATGCCCGATCCTAAAAATATATCTTAAGCTGAAGCTTGTTTCATTGACAGCTTTACTTTTCCTCTGTCAAATCCAACAACTTTTACTGAAACTTCATCGCCCTCTTTTACAACATCGCCAACTTTTGCAACGCGTTTGTCAGCCAGCTCTGAAATATGAACTAGACCATCTTGCTTTCCTAAAAAG
Source organism: uncultured Pelagibacteraceae bacterium (assembly GCA_902619675.1). Lineage (GTDB taxonomy): Bacteria > Pseudomonadota > Alphaproteobacteria > Pelagibacterales > Pelagibacteraceae > Pelagilacustribacter. The sequence continues at coordinate 8,705 of CACNFA010000023.1, read as the reverse complement.
TTCACGAAAGCTCCAAATTCCATTATTTTAACTACTTTACCTTTATAAATTTTACCCATTTCCGGCTTTGCAATTAAATTTTTAATGAAATCAATAGCCTTGTTTCTTGAAGCTTCATCTGGGGCTGCTACTGTTACTTCCCCTGTGTCTTTTACATCAACTTTAGCGCCTGAAGTCTCAACTATTTCTCTTATAGTTGCGCCACCTTTTCCGATTACTGTTGCTATATCTTTTTTATCAACTTTAATTGTTTCCATTTTAGGTGTGTGCTTTGAAAACTCTTTTCTTGAAGTTTTAATAGCCTTGTTCATTTCACCTAAAATATGTTCTCTTCCCGCCTTAGCTTGATCTAAAGCCTTTTCCATAATTTCAAAAGTTATGCCTGTAATTTTAATATCCATCTGAAGTGATGTAATACCATTTTTTGTACCAGCTACTTTAAAATCCATGTCTCCTAGATGGTCTTCGTCTCCCAAAATGTCTGATAGTACAGAAAAGTCCTCACCTTCTTTGATTAATCCCATAGCTATTCCAGCCACTGGTTCTTTTATTGGGACTCCTGCATCCATTAAAGATAATGAAGTACCGCAAACTGTTGCCATTGATGAGGATCCGTTGGACTCTGTGATTTCAGAAACAACTCTAAGCGTGTAAGGAAAGTTTTCTTTTGATGGTAAAGATGAGTTTATTGCCCTCCAAGCGAGTTTTCCATGTCCGATCTCTCTTCTACCAGTGCCAATCCTTCCGCATTCTCCTACTGAAAAAGGGGGAAAATTATAGTGCAACATAAAGTTTGATCTTTGCATGCCTTCTAGACTTTCTAATCTTTGTTCGTCATCAGTCATTCCAAGCGTGGTCACGACAAGAGCTTGTGTCTCTCCTCTGGTAAAAAGTGCAGAGCCATGTGCTCTAGGTAAAACACCAACTTCACATTTTATCTGTCTTACGTCCGCTAACCCTCTTCCATCAATTCTCTTCTTTTCTTTTAAAATTGCAGTTCTTACAATATCTTTTTCCAGAGACTTAAGTTGACCCATAACTTGATTTTCCGTAGCAGTTTCATCTTTTGCAAACATTTCTTTACATTGACTTTCTATTTCTGATATAGCGCTAGATCTTTTTTTCTTGTCTATTTCTCTAAACGCACTTCTTAAACTTTTTTCGAATTTGCTGGAAATTTTCTTTTTGATTTCAGTGTGATCTACCTCTTCGACTTCCCATTTTGGTTTCCCAGCTTTTTTAGCTAATTTTTCTATTGCTTCAATTATTGGAACAAATTTTTCATGCCCGAATTTCACTGCATCCAACATTACTTTTTCAGATAGCCCTGACGTTTCTGACTCGACCATCAGAACAGCATCTTTTGTTCCAGCCACTACTAAATCTAATTCTGAGTTTTTTAATTCTTCAACAGAAGGATTTAATAAATACTTTCCATCTTTATATCCAACTCTACTTGCTGCTATTGGTCCCATGAATGGTAGGCCTGATATTGCTAAAGCGGCTGACGAGGCAATTATTGATAAAATATCTGGTTGATTTTCACTATCGTAAGATAAAACTGTCGGAAGAACTTGTACCTCGTTCATAAAACTTGACGGAAATAAAGGTCTTATCGGTCTATCTATCAATCTGGATATTAATGTTTCGGCTTCAGTTGGTCTAGCCTCTCTTTTAAAATATCCGCCAGGAATTTTTCCTGCAGCATAATATTTTTCTTGGTAATTTACTGATAATGGAAAATAATCTTGCCCTTCTGCAATTTTTTTAGCTCCAACTGCCGTTGCTATTACTACAGTTTCACCTAGAGTAGCAATAATTGCACCATCTGCTTGACGTGCTACTTTTCCTGTTTCTAAGATTAATTTTTTACCGTTAACTTCTAATTCTTCCTTTTGTATTTTAAACATTATTTCCTTAAATTAAGTTGTTTTATAACTTTTTGGTAAGACTCCGAGTTTTTCTTTTTAAGATAAGCAAGTAGTTTTTTTCTTTTATTAACTGATTTCGTCAAACCTAAAGTTGAGTGTTTATCTTTTCTAAATTTCTTAAAGTGTTCTGATAATTTTGTAATTTTATCCGTAAGTAAGCCTATTTGTATTTCAGTAGATCCAACATCTTTGGTATGTAAAGCTAGAGATTTAATTGTATCTTTTTTTTTCTTTATCATCGATTTTATTTTTTTTAATTATTCTTTCAATCTTTTCAGCATATTCAAATGAGTTATCTTCAACAAAAGTGAGTTTAGGAAGAAACTTAATATCTAGCCTTTTAGACAGCGCTTTTCTAACAAGATGTGAGTATTCCGTCAAGATTTTTACAGTTTCCTTTGTTTCAACTCCGCCAAGCGGGATAACGTAAACCCTAGCTGTTTTGAGATCTGGTGTCATCCTTACTTCAGTAACTGTAATTAATTTTGAATTTATGGAGGGTATTTTTGCCTCATTCCTAATGAATAGCTCTCCAAGATTTTGTTTGACTAATTCACCTACTCTCAATTGTCTTTGGCTGAATGTTCTTTGTGAAGTTTGATTTACCATTATGCTAGATTGTTCTCTGTATTTTTTCTGCTGTATAAGACTCGATAATGTCTTTTTCTTTAAAATCTATATAATCTTTAATACTTATTCCGCACTCTAATCCCGTCCCTACTTCTTTTACTTGATTTTTTTCTCTAAACAAGGATGTAATCTCGCTACTAAAGACTACTACTCCATCTCTTATAATTCTTGCTTTTGATTTACTTTTTATTTCTCCACTGATTACTTTTGAACCTGCAATTTTTCCTGCGCTAGAAACTTTGAAAATTTTCTGAATTTCTGCACTACCTAATACGATTTCCTTGATATCTGGCTCCAGAAGACCAGATAATGATTTTTCAACATAATCTATTGCTTCATAAATAATATTAAAATACTTAATATCAATTTTTTGCTCTTCTGCTAATTTTTTTGCCTCTCTATTTGGTTTAACATTAAATCCGATCAAAATTGCGTTTGATGCTTTTGCAAGTGATACATCTGTTTCATTAATCATCCCGATGTCAGATAAAATAATTTTTCCTTCAACTTCATCATGTTTAATTTTATTAATTGCCATATTTAGAGCTTCGCTTGATCCTTGAACATCTGACTTTATAACGATATTTAATTCATCTTTATTGTTAGCATTATCAAAAAGAGTAGTTTTATCCTTAGCCAAAATATTATTCTTAAGAGTATTGTCTTTTTTAAATTCTGCTATTTTTCTTGCATCATTTTCATTATTTGTAACCAAAAATTCAGCACCAGCATAAGCGGAACTGTTCATTCCTAATATTTCAACTGGCATTGAAGGTAAAGCTTCATCAATAGTTTTACCTTCATAGTTTATCATCGCTCTGATTTTTCCCCAGGTGTCCCCGCAAATGAAATGGTCCCCTTTTTTTAATTTTCCACTACTAATCAAAATCGTTGATACAGGACCTTTTCCTTTGTCAATTTTTGATTCTATAACAACACCTCTAGCGCTCTCAGTATAAGATGCTTTTAAATCTAGTATTTCTGATTGTAATAAAATACTTTCTTTTAATTTGTCTAAATTTAATTTTTTAAGTGCGGATACTTCAACAAATAAAGTATCTCCGCTTAAATCTTCAGCAATTAATTCATATTGCATCATTTCATTCTTAATTTTACTAATATTTTTTTCTGGAAGATCGCACTTATTAATTGCTACAATAATTGGTACCTTTGCTGCTTTGGCATGTTTTATTGCCTCTATAGTTTGAGGTTTTATTCCATCATCTGCAGCAACAACAAGAACAACTATATCTGTAATCTTAGATCCTCGTGCACGCATTTCTGTAAAGGCCGCGTGACCTGGAGTATCGATAAATGTAATAACCTTATTGTTATTTGTTTTTACTTGATATGCTCCTATATGTTGGGTAATTCCTCCGTGTTCTCCGGATACTACATTCGTGTCTCGCAAAGCATCTAGTAGAGAAGTTTTTCCATGATCTACGTGACCCATTATCGTAACTATAGGCGGACGGTTTTTTACTTCACCTTGAAATTTATTTTTTTGTTTACTGGTTTCAATAGAGGGTTTTTCCTCTAATATAGGCTTGTGACCGAATTCTTTCACAATATACTCGGCAGTATCTTTATCTATATTGTGATTTATGGTAGCTACAACTTTCATATTAAATAAAAATTTTATAATTTCATTCGATTTTTCTGCCATTCTATTTGATAACTCTTGAATAGTAATTTGTTCTGGAATTTTCACCTCTCTAATGACTTTTTTGAACTCCTTTTTTTCATCTGAGTCAGGTTTAGATTTTTTTTCTTTAAGCCTTGCTCTTTTTACAGATGCTAAACTTCTTTGTTTAATCTCAATTTCTTCAACATTTAAAGCTCTAGAAACTGTTAATTTAAAATCTCTTTTATCTACTGGCCCTTTAAGTTTAAGTTTACTTTTGCCTATCGGCTTATTGTCTTTTTTAATAAATTCCTTTGTAGCTTGTTGCTCAATAAATTTTCTTTCAAAATTTTTTTTCTTACTATCTTTATTGAAGTTTAGGTTTGCTTCTTGATTAAAACGTCCTGATGATTTATTTGGTCTAAATGGTTTTTTCTTCTCTACTGAGAAAGACTTTTTACCAGAAGAAGTTATTGATTTGGGGTCAATTTTCTTTTTTAAACTTGAAGTAATAGTAAGTGTTTTTTTTTTATTTTTCTCCATAACATTATTTATAAGCTATCTCTCTGGCTGCCATTATTAATTCATCAGCTTCTTTTCTGGATAATGAAAATTCTTCTAAATATCCTTCAATTCTTACTTTCTTTCCTTTGATCTCGTCGAAACCTCCTATTAACTCGTCAGAAGAAAGGTCTGCAAAATCATTTAACTTTTTAATATTTTTTTGACCTAGAATAACTAGCATTCCTTGCGTCATACCTTTTAAATTAATTAATTTATCATCTACACCTAGTTGTTTGAGTTTTTCTGCAACTGCCTCTTTTTGTTTTTCTAAATTCTCTTTTGATCTATCAATCAACTCTTTTGCTGTTTCATCATCAATTGCTTCGATCTTTGATATATCTTCTGGACTTGACTGAGCTATTTCTTCAATAGATATGAACCCTTCAGAAACTAGTAATTGACCGAGTGTCTCATCAACTTCTAAATTTTTTATTAATGTTTCTGTTCTATCTTTAAATTCAGCTTGTCTCCTTTCAGAGTCTTCTTTGTCTGTTAAAATATCTATTTCGTAATTAGTTAACTTTGAAGCAAGCCTAACATTTTGACCCCTTCTTCCAATTGCTTTGCTTAAATTTTCTTCAGTTAAAATTATATCTATTCTTTTGTTATCCTGATCAATTAAAACCCTTTGAATCTCAGCAGGTGATAAGGACTCAGAAATTAATGTAGGAAGATCTTCAGTCCATTTAATAATATCTATTTTTTCTCCATGAAGTTCATTTACAATAGTTTGCACTCTACTTCCTCTCATCCCTACGCATGCACCGACAGGATCTATTGAAGAGTCCTGGGAGTGAACACATATTTTTGCTCTGCTCCCTGGATCTCTTGCGACAGACTTTATTTCTATTGTTCCTTCATAAATTTCTGGGACTTCTTGAAAAAATAATCTAGCCAAAAATTGAGGATGCGCTCTAGATAAAAAAATCTGGTGGCCTTTTATTTCTGGTTTAACTTCATAGCAATATGCTTTTACCCTATCTCCAATTTTCAAAATTTCTCTAGGTATTAATTCGTCTTTTTTGATTACTCCCTCTGCTTTACCTAAATCAACAATTATATTTCCGTACTCCAGTCTTTTAATAATCCCACTAAGTATTTGACCTTGCTTATCTTTAAATTCCTCAAATTGTCTATTTTTTTCTGCCTCTCTTACTCTACTACTTATCACCTGTTTGGCACTTTGTGCGGCTATTCTACCAAAATCAACTTGGGGCAACTCTTCGTAAATTTTTTCACCAATCTTTAGATCATTAGTATCATTAATACTTTTTGCTACATCCAAAGTTATTTCTCTTGCAGGATCCTCCACTTTTTCTACAATATCTAAAACTTTCTGAATTTTAATATCTCCAGTTGATCTGTCTATAATAACCTCAATATTATTGTCATTTCCAAATTTAGTTAAAGCTGCTTTTTGAATTGCGCTTTCCATAGATGTAAGCACAAGCTCTTTATCTATAGATTTTTCATTAGCTACTGCTTCGACTATTCGTAAAAGCTCAAGTTTATCTAAACCTCTATTTAGCATTTTAATACTCCTAAAAAAAAATGGGCTAGTGCCCATTTTGAATTTTTCAACAATTTAAAAGTGTTTTAAAAGAAAATTAAGGTTTTTTCAAGATTACAGTTTAAATAAATCAACTTTATCTGTTTTTTCCCAAGAAAATTCACCTTTATCTGTAGGTTTTCTACCAAAGTGCCCATAGGCTGACGTTATCTCATATATCGGATTATTAAGTTTTAACATTTCTCTAATCCCTCTAGGAGATAAATCAAAATTTTTACTTATAATTTTTTTTATCTCTTCAACTTTCGCCTCATCTTTTTCTGCAAGTTTTACGAATATTGAAAGAGGCTTAGATACTCCTATTGCATAAGCAAGTTGAATTAAACATTTTTCAGAAACACCTGAGGAAACAATATTTTTGGCTAAATATCGTGACGCGTAAGCCGCTGATCTGTCAACTTTTGTTGGGTCTTTACCAGAAAATGCACCACCTCCATGTGGTGCAGCTCCACCGTAAGTGTCTACAATTATTTTTCTGCCGGTTAAGCCAGTATCTCCGTCTGGACCTCCAATAATAAACTGACCAGTTGGATTTATATATATTTCTTTTTGACTTAACCCATCAAGATAATTACTTGGTATAGATTTATTTATATAAGGAATTATAAGATCTTTGACTTGGTCTTGATTTAAATCTTTTGAATGTTGTGTGGATATTACCACAGAAGTCACTTTAATGGGTTTTCCCTCATCATATAACATTGTCACTTGACTTTTAGAGTCAGGTTCAATGCCTTTTAAAGAGCCGTTTTTTCTATCTTGGGCCATTAGTCTTAAAATTTTATGAGAAAAATGAATTGGTGCTGGCATTAAGTCGTCTGTTTCTTTGCAAGCATATCCAAACATAATACCTTGATCTCCTGCACCTTCGTCCTTATTGTCTTTTGAGTCAACACCCATCGCAATATCAGTTGATTGCTCATGCAAAAATGTTTCTATTTTTGCAGTTTTCCAACTAAAACCTTTTTGATCATATCCAATATCTTTAATACATTCTCTTATTTTTTTTTCCAATTCCTCTTTGTTGATTTTTGGACCTCTAGTTTCTCCAGCTAAGATCACTTTATTTGTCGTAGTTAACGTTTCACAAGCAACACGTGACACTGGGTCCAATTCCAAATATGAGTCAACAACCATGTCGGATATCCTATCGCAAACTTTATCAGGATGACCTTCAGAAACAGACTCGCTTGTAAATAAATAACTATTTTTTGCCATTATTTTTTTTGTAAATAATAAAGATAAAAATATATGTAATTAAAAGAGCGAAAAATATCAAATCATTTTTGTTTTTATTTTTGCTTTTAATAATAGGGACTTCCAGCTCAATATTACCTGCTTCTGCTGGGTTAAGTTTTTTAACAACTACACCTTTATTGTTAATTATAGCAGTAACACCTTTATTTGCAGATCTCACAAAAAATGAGTTTTGCTCTATTGCTCTAAAAATACCTTTAGCAAAATGCTGGTATGGACCTATAGAATTACCAAACCATCCATCTTCTGAAATATTGATAATTAAATTAGTTTTAGGATCTGATTTTTGAATAAATTCAGTAAAAATTATTTCATAACAAACTAGTGGTAAAATATTCAGTTTATCAATTATTAAATTAGCCTGCTTTTCGCCTTTTAAAAAGGATCCATAACCTTCAGTTATTTTTTTAAGTCCAAATTTAGCAAGTAATTTTTCTAAAGGTAAGAACTCACCAAATGGGACTAATTTTTGTTTATTGTACTCTTTTAGGATTTCAAAACGATTATTTACAATTATTAAACTATTATAAAAACCATCTTTTTTTTCAGCCTTTCGATTGACACCAAATAAAATGTAATGACTCTCATCAAAGTAACGTTTAATAAAATCTTTGAACTTAAGTAACTCTTTGAAACTGTAACCGCTAAAAACACCCTCAGGCCAAATAAATAAAGTATTTAATTTTTCATTAGGATTGCTGTATCTTATTAATTTATTCAATCTTTTCCCTATTTGATCTTCGGTGAGACCATATTCTAAGTCAAAATTTGGAGAAATAACTTTTATATAAAATTTTTCGTTAACAACTTTTAATTTTTTTTCATTTTGATTAATTGAGTGATTTCCATATATATAAAAAATAAAGAGGACTATAAGCGTAGCAAAAAGATAAAGAATTTTTTTGATTATTTTGATTTTAAAAAAGAGCACTGCTGGCATCATAAATATTGTAATAATAACTAAATTATAGGCGAATAAGCCTAATTTATTTAACATTTGCAAAAGCTCTGGCGTCCAAGAAAAACTGTAAGACCATAAATTCCAAGGAAACCCTGTTAATATTTTTGCTCTTATATAATCTGAAATAGCGAGGCCCCCAGAAAAAAGAAAAATTGATGCCAAATTTAA
>CACNFA010000022.1 GCA_902619675.1 uncultured Pelagibacteraceae bacterium | reverse complement strand
TTAACTGTTGGGGCTGTTCATTCTCACTTGGTCAAACAAGGATTAAGAGGCTACTGTTCTTTAAACGTCGAGTGCTCCGACGCACTGGATACACATTCCTTTGCAGTTTTGATTGGAGTTGGCGCAACTACTGTGAATCCTTACTTAGCTATTGATAGTATTTATCAAAGATTTGAAAAGAAACTATTTGGAAAATCAGATTTCGAAACTTGTGTAATAAAATTCAAAAAATCAATTGATGCAGGATTACTAAAAATAATGTCGAAAATGGGTATTTCTGTAATTAGTTCATACAGAGGCGGTTGTAATTTTGAAGCTGTGGGATTAAGCCGAGCTATAGTTTCAGATTACTTTCCTGGAATGTCGTCAAGAATATCAGGTATAGGGGTAATCGGTATTGAAAAAAAAATCAAAGAGTTGCACGCAAAATTTAATTTAAAAAATGTTTTTTCTTTACCCATTGGAGGTCTTTATAGATATAGAAAAAGTGGTGAAGATCATCAATACCAAGGAAGATTAATCCATCTCCTTCAGGGAGCAGTTGGAGCAGGATCTTATGAGCAATATAAAAAATATTCAGAAGGTATTCATAATTTGCCGCCAATAAATATAAGAGATTTACTTGAATTTAAAGAATCAAAAAAAGCCATTGACATAAATGAAGTAGAACCAATAGAAGAAATTTTAAAAAGGTTTGGGAGCGGAAGCATGTCTCATGGAGCTTTATCAGCAGAGGCTCATGAAACTTTAGCGACTGGGATGAATAGAATAAAGGGTGCCTCATGTAGTGGAGAGGGAGGCGAAGATGCAAAAAGATTCAAGATCCTTCCAAATGGAGATAGTGCGAATTCAAGAGTGAAGCAAATAGCTTCAGCAAGATTCGGTGTAACAGTTGATTATTTGAATAATGCCAACGAAATAGAAATTAAAATTGCCCAAGGAGCGAAACCTGGGGAAGGCGGTCAGTTACCTGGCTTCAAAGTTACTAAAGAAATAGCTAAACTCAGACACTCTACACCTGGCGTAACTCTAATTTCACCTCCACCTCATCATGATATTTATTCTATAGAAGATTTAGCTCAATTAATTTATGATCTTAAACAAATCAATCCAAAATCACGAGTTGGGGTAAAGCTTGTTGCCTCTACGGGAATTGGAACAATTGCAGCAGGTGTTGCAAAAGCAAAAGCAGACATTATTTTAATTTCTGGTCACTCTGGAGGAACAGGTGCTAGCCCTCAAACAAGTATAAAATATGCAGGAATACCTTGGGAAATGGGTTTAACTGAAGCTAATCAGATTTTAACTTTAAACAATTTAAGACACAACGTAACACTTAGAACCGATGGAGGATTAAAAACTGGAAGAGATGTAGTAATAGCTGCAATGATGGGAGCTGAGGAATATGGTATGGGCACATCCTCTTTAGTTGCTATGGGTTGCATAATGGTAAGACAATGTCATTCTAATACATGTCCCGTTGGAGTATGCAGTCAAGACACATCCTTAAGAAAGAAATTTACAGGAACACCAGAAAAAGTTGTAAACTTATTTAAATTTGTAGCCACTGAAGTGAGAGAAATTTTAGCTTCACTAGGATTTAAATCAATTAATGAAATAATTGGACGAACAGATTTATTATCTCAAGTTAATAAAGGTGCATCAAATTTAGACGATTTGGATTTAAACCCTTTATTAGTCCAAGCTGACCCTGGAGAAAATCCAAGATATTGCAAAGATAATCACATTAATAATGTCCCTGAAACATTAGACGAAAAAATATGGTTAGACATTAAAGAAAAGATTAATACTTCAGAAAAAAATGATTTTGAGTATGATATAGAGAATACTTCTAGATCTGTTGGCACAAAGCTTTCTCACTATGTTTACAAAAAGTATGGCAACGAAAAGCTAAATCATGAGACTATAAATATTAAACTGAAAGGTTCTGCTGGCCAGTCTTTGGGAGCTTTTTTAACTAAAGGAATAAGTCTCACGGTTGAAGGAGACTGCAATGATTATGTTGGCAAAGGTCTATCGGGAGGTAAAATAATTGTAAGAACCTCAAAAAAAAGTAAATTGATAGCTGAAAAAAATATAATAATTGGTAATACGGTTTTATATGGTGCTACATCGGGGAAACTTTATGCATCTGGACAGGCCGGAGAGAGATTTGCGGTGAGAAATTCTGGAAGTTTTGCTATCGTAGAAGGTTGTGGTGCTCATGGATGTGAATATATGACTGGTGGAACAGCAATTATACTTGGACCAGTGGGAGATAATTTTGGCGCTGGTATGACTGGTGGTATGGCTTTTATCTATGATACAAAAAACGAATTTGAAAATTTCGCCAATCCTGCTTCAATAATCTGGCAATCAGTAGAAACTGACTATTGGAAAAAATTTTTAAAAGATAATATTAAAGAATTCGAGTTAAAAACGTTTTCTATAAAAGCAAGAAAAATCCTTGAAAACTTTGAACAGGAACTTAAAAATTTTAAGCAAGTTTGCCCAATTGAAATGCTTGATAAATTGGATCATCCAATTAGTTTAAAGCCATACATAAAGAAAGCAGGTTAATGAGCAAACTCAAAGTATTTTGCTTTGGCTTTGGCCAAGTGGCGAAAAGTTTTGTTAATAAGCTTATATCAGAAAAAAAAGATTTAGATTTGAGCATCACTTCAAGACAAAAAACGCATCAAGAAGATTTAAATGATTTTAAATTTATATCTTATTTTTTTAATAATGGTGAATTTGACAACAATTTAAAGACAAAATTAAATGAGGCAAATTATATTTTGGTTTCCATTCCACCCGTCGATGGAAAAGATATTGTTGCCAATTATTTAAGTGTAAATTCAGAAATTATAAAAAACTGTCAATGGATTACCTATCTATCAGCCACTAGCGTATACGGAGACCATAAAGGTGAATGGGTAGATGAAAAAAGTGATACTAAACCAACGTCAATAAATGGTATTAATAGATTAAATGCAGAAAAAGCCTGGAAGAGCTTTTCAGCTAAATACAATTTACCACTTCAAATTTTTAGGTTAGCTGGCATATATTCAAATGATTCAAATATTTTAAAAAGACTACAACTTGGCAAGGTACAAATTGTAGACAAGAAAAATCATTATTTTTCTAGAATTCATGTCGATGATATTGCAAACGTTTTGGTTAAGTCTCTAGAAAATTTTAAGAGTAATGAAATTTATAATATTTCAGACGACAAGCCAGCTTCACAAAGCGAAGTAGCTATTTATGGCGCGAGTTTGCTTAAACTGGCAAAACCAAAGCCAATAAAACTTGAGGATATTGAAAATGAAATGTTAAAAAGTTTCTATAAAGACTCAAAAAAAGTAGATAATAAAAAAATGAAAAATTTTTTTAATTACAATCTAAAATACCCTACTTATGAGGAGGGTTTAAAATTTATTTTTGACAATTATGTTTAGCTCTTTAACTATTCTTTTTAATGAGTGTCGACTTGACAAACTATGATCACCATTTTTTAAAACTACTAATTTTTTTTTTGCTCCAAAGAATATTTTAAGTATTTTTCTTGAGAAGACAACTGGCACTACTTCATCTTTTTCACCATGTATCATAGTTAATTTTATTTTAGAATTTATTTTTTTATTCAAAACCAGATTTTTTTTTCCATCCTTAATTAATTGTAAAGTTATTGGATATTCATAGCCTCCATTTTTAATTAAGACTTTTCTTTTTTTTAATATTTCTTTCTTAGTTTTATTTGGAAATTTTCTCCACATTAATCTAGAGGTAAACTCCGGGGCTGAACCTATCCCAACAAAACCTTTGATTTGAGACTTAAAATATTTGAATTGATTAAGAGCAATCCATGAACCCATACTAGAACCAACTAAAATAAAGTTATTCTTTTTTACAATTTTTTTTATAACTCTCTTAGTGTCATTTGACCAAATAGAGATATTTCCTTTGGTAAAAATACCTGAGGATTTTCCGTGTCCGGAGTATTCTAAACTTAAAAAACCCAATTTGTTCTTTTTCGCAAATTTAAAAAGAGTTTGAGGTTTTTTACCCTCTATGTCAGACATAAAACCAGGAAGAAAAATTATATATAGTTTTTTTTTAAAATAATTGTCTATATATCTAAGCTTTTTTATATTTGATATTTTTATAAACTTAAATTTTTTCATATAACGATCATTTAATTTGCTATTATATACAAATAAGATGAATGCTAAAATAAATGTTTTACAAGTAATTCCTAAACTTGGTTATGGAGGAGCTGAAACAGGCTGTTATGATATCGCTCATTATCTAGCAGAACAAGAATGTGGTTCATATATCGTTACGTCAGGTGGTGATTTATTAAAATTTGTAAAAAAAAATAAAGTTGGAATTTTTAAATTGCCGGTTCATTCTAAAAATCCAATATTAATAATTTTAAACGCATTATTCTTATCTTTTATAATTATTATTAAAAAAATAAATATTGTTCATGCAAGAAGCAGAGCACCTGCATGGTCCTGTTATTTAGCATGTATTTTAACTAACAGAATTTTTGTGACTACTTTTCACGGAACATACAATTTTAAAAGTAAACTTAAAAAATTTTATAACAGCATAATGCTTAGAGCTAAACTTACAATCGCAGGATCAAATTTTATCTTTGGCCACATTAATGAGAATTATAACGAGTACTTAAATAAAAAAAAAAAATTAAGAGTTATTTTCAGAGGAATAAATATTGATTATTTTAGTCAAAAAAATATTTCAATTTTAAAACAAGAAAAATTAAAAAGAGAGTGGGGTTTGGAACAAAATAAATTCACTATTTTAATGCCCGGTAGACTTACAAATTGGAAAGGGCAAGAAAAATTTATAGAGGCATTGAATATTTTAGTTGAGGATTATAATTTTTCAAATTTTCAAGCTATTTTACTTGGCTCTGATCAAGGCAGGAAGGTATATACAAAAAAACTTCATAGTTTAGTTGAAAGATACAGTTTAACAAAAAAAGTTAAATTCATAAGTCACTGTAAAGAAATGCCATTAGCATATTCCTTATCTGACGTTGTGGTTTCTGCATCTATAGAACCAGAGGCTTTTGGAAGAGTTGCAGTTGAGTCTCAATCAATGGGAAAACCTATAATTGCCAGTAACATTGGTGGATCAAAAGAAACAGTTTTAAATAAGAAATCTGGTTTTTTGTATAAACATGATGACCCAAGAGAACTTGCTAAAAATTTAAATACTGTTATTCAGTTAAGTCAAGAGGAGTTGAAATTAATTGGAAACGAAGGTAGAAAAAACATAACAAAAAAATTCGATGTCGAAGTAATGTGTGAATCAAATTTAAGAGAATATAAAAAATTGTTAAAAAATTAATGCCTCAAATTCATTTATTAGACGGAAAAAAAATTTCATTTGTAAAATCAATTGATGGTTTTGAATTAACAAAAAAGATTAGCAAATCGCTTGAAAAATCTGCTTTAATAATGGAAGTAGATGGAGAACTTAAGGACCTGAGTCATAGAATAACTAAAGACGCTAAAGTGAGAGTCATCACTTCTAATGATAAAGAAGGCCTCGAAGTAATCAGGCATGATGCTGCACACATAATGGCTATGGCAGTTCAAGAATTATATCCTGGCACACAAGTTACAATCGGACCAGTTATAGAAAATGGTTTTTATTATGATTTTGCAAGAAAAGATCCATTTACAAGCGAGGATCTTGAAAAAATTGAAAACAAAATGTCAGAAATTATTGATAGGGATGTAAAAACTAAGAGAGAAGTTTGGGAAAGAGAAAAGGCGATAGCACATTTTAAAAAGATAGGAGAAAAATATAAGGCAGAAATTATTCAGAGTATTCCGAAAAATGAGGAACTATCTGTTTATCACCATGGCGAAACTTGGCATGATTTGTGCAGGGGTCCTCATTTAGCCTCATCAAAAAAAATTGGCAAAGCATTTAAGCTAACAAAAGTTTCAGGTGCTTATTGGAGAGGAGATTCTAATAACGAGATGCTTCAAAGAATTTACGGTACTTGCTGGAGTTCAAAGAAAGAATTAGATGAATATTTACATCGACTAACAGAGGCCGAGCGAAGAGATCATAGAAAATTAGGTAAGGAAATGGATCTTTTCCATTTTAGAGAAGAGAGTCCTGGCTCAGTTTTTTGGCATGAAAAAGGGTGGTTATTATTTCAAAGGTTGGTTGAGTACATGAGGATGAAGCAAAGATTGGCAGGCTATAAAGAGATCAACACTCCTGAACTTTTAGATAAAACTTTATGGGAAAAATCAGGCCACTGGGAAAAGTTTGGTGAACACATGTTTACTTCGGAGACACCTGATGAAAAAACTTTCGCCATAAAACCAATGAATTGCCCAGGATGCGTTCAAGTTTTTAATCAAGGATTAAAAAGTTATAGAGATTTACCTTTAAAGCTCTCAGAATTTGGCAAAGTTCATAGATATGAACCATCTGGCGCTTTGCACGGGTTGTTGAGAGTAAGAGCATTTACTCAAGATGATGCACATATTTTTTGTACAGAAGATCAAATAACAGAAGAGTCTTTATCTGTTACAAAGCTAATTTTAGAAATTTATAAAGATTTAGGCTTTAAAAATGTAATCTTAAAATATTCTGATAGACCAGAAAAAAGAGTTGGAGAAAACAGTATTTGGGATAAATCTGAGGCAGCACTTTTGACTGCTATTAAAAAATCTAAACTGGAATACACTATTAATAAAGGAGAAGGGGCATTCTATGGTCCTAAAATTGAATTCGTTTTAAGAGATGCCATTGGTAGAGACTGGCAATGCGGAACATTACAAGTCGATTTAAATTTACCTGGTAGATTAGGTGCATCATATATAGCTAAAGACGGAACAAAAAAAACTCCAGTAATGTTACATAGGGCTTTATTTGGTTCTCTTGAGAGATTTATAGGAATTTTAATTGAGAATTATGCTGGCAAGTTGCCATTTTGGTTGTCACCAGCACAAGCAGTAGTGTGCCCAATAGCTGAAGAAAACAATAATTATGTTAAAAAGTTATTTGAAGATTTGTTTAAAGAAGGTATAAAATGTGAAATGGATTTAAGAAACGAAAAAATAAATTACAAAGTGAGAGAGCATTCTCTTGCAAAAGTTCCTTATATAATCGTTTGTGGAAAAAAAGAAGTTGCAGATAATACAGTTACCCTCAGAAAACTTGGTTCAGACAATCAAGAATTAATGAAAAGAGAGGATTTAATTAAAACAATGCTCGATCTGAATAAAATGCCATTAAACTAAGTGTCAAATTCTAAACCAAATTATTTTCAAAGAAGAACAAAACCTCAAGGACCAAGAGCAAATGAGCGAATCAGGGCACTTGATGTTCAAGTAATAGGAAGTGATGGTTCAAATCTAGGCGCAATGCCATTGAATAAAGCAATCGAGTTAGCAAAGCGTGAGGATTTAGATTTAATAGAGATATCACCTAACACCAATCCTCCAGTTTGTAAAATTATGGATATGGGAAAATACAAATACGATTTGCAAAAAAAGGCTAATCAAGCAAAGAAAAAGCAAAAAATTGTATCATTAAAAGAAATTAAATTAAGACCGGGAACTGAAATCCATGATTATAATTTTAAAATTAAAAATGCAAAAAAATTTATAACCAAAGGAGATAAGGTAAAATTTACTGTAAAGTTTAAGGGTAGAGAAATGCAACATACAAATCTTGGTAAAGAGCTTATGAACAAAATTATAGAAGAAACAAAAGACATAGCAAAAGTTGAGAGCCAACCTAAATTTGAAGGCAAACAAATGGTGATGATCATTCAACCCATTTAAATCAATCATAATAGCGACTTGATAAGATTTGCTAATGCCTATATAAAACCGAAATATTTATGCCAAAACTAAAAACAAAAAGCTCAGCAAAAAAAAGATTTAGATTTACTGCTTCAGGCAAGATCAAAATGCCTCAAGCTGGAAAAAGACATGGTATGATAAAAAGAACGAATTCACAAATAAGAAAACAGAGAGGTACTACGATTATGTCAAAACAAGACTCAAAAATTGTAAAATCGTACATGCCATACAATTTAAGAGGATAAAATGTCTAGAACAAAACGTGGTGTAGTAAGTAGAGCTAAACATAAGAAAGTTTTAAAATCAGTTAAAGGCCAATATGGTAGAAGAAAGAATACTATTCGAATAGCTCGTCAAGCTATGGAAAAAGCAATGCAATATGCATATAGAGACCGAAAGGTAAAGAAAAGGGAATTTAGATCTTTGTGGATACAAAGAATAAACGCGGGTGTGAGAGCAGAGGGATTAACTTATGCAAAATTTATTAACGGTTTAGCAAAATCTAAAATTAAATTAGATAGAAAAGTTTTAGCTGAATTAGCTTATAATAATCCAGAAGTCTTTAAATCTGTGGTAAAAAAGGTTCAATCCTCCCTAAATTAAAAGGGACTTTGATTTAACTCCAACTTAATATAAAAAATCAATTACCCGATGAGTGATTTGGATAAAATAAATTCTATTTTTAACGCTAAAATTGACTCTGTTAAAACTAAGGAAGAGTTACAAAATATCAAAACAGAGTTTTTTGGAAAAAACGGTCAAATAACAAAACAATTCAAAACTTTAGGTTCCCTAGACCCTGAAAAAAGAAAAGAGTTTGCCTCTAATTTAAATAAAATTAAAGATGATTTAACTAATCAAATTGAGCAAAAAGATTTTGAGATAAGTAATGCAGAAATAAATGAAAAATTAAAAAACGAAAAAGTTGATGTAACTTTACCGATCAGACCATATCAGCAAGGAAAAATACATCCTGTATCTCAGGTTATAGATGAAATTTCCTCTATTTTTTCTGAAATAGGTTTTACTGTTGCAGAAGGTCCAGATGTTGAAACTGAGTATAATAATTTTACGGCATTAAACACACCAGAGGATCATCCAGCAAGGGATATGCACGACACATTTTATTTAGAAAAAAATAAAAAACTTCTTTTAAGAACGCACACTTCTCCAGTTCAAATTAGAGCAATGCTTGAAGGAAAACCACCATTTAAAATAATTGTGCCTGGAAGAACTTATAGATGCGATAGTGATCAAACACATGCACCTATGTTTCATCAGCTTGAAGGTCTTCACATTGATAGAAATATTACTATGGGCCATCTTAAGGGATGTTTAGATTATTTTATTAAAGAATTTTTTGAAGTCAAAAATGTTAAAATGAGATTCAGACCCAGTCACTTTCCATTTACCGAACCATCGGCCGAGGTAGACATTGGATACAGAATTGAGAATGAAAAAATAGTAATAGGGGAAGGTGATAAATGGTTAGAAATTTTAGGTTGCGGAATGGTTCATCCCAATGTTTTAAAAAATGCAAAAGTTGATCCAAAAAAATATCAAGGATTTGCATTCGGAATGGGTATTGATCGGTTGGCGATGTTAAAATATGGAATTAACGATTTAAGAGCTTTTTTTGAAACAGATTATAGATGGTTAAGTCATTTTGGTTTTGATCCGTTAGACGTGCCAACTAACTATAGAGGGTTAAGTAAATGATTATTACTCTTCCATGGTTAAAAGAGCATTTAAAAACAAATGCAAACGAAAATGAAATTATAAACAAACTCACTAATATTGGCTTAGAGGTTGAGAGTGTAAAAAAAAACTCAGGAGAACTAAGTAAATTCAAAATAGCTAAAATTATTAAGGCTGAGAAACATCCCAACGCAGATAAATTAAAAGTGTGCGATGTAAACATTGGTGGAAAAGAAACTTTAAAAGTTGTCTGTGGAGCACCAAACGCAAGAGATGGCCTTGTAACAATTTACGCTCCTCCAGGAGCTATAATACCCAAAACAAAGTTTCAATTAAAAATTGCCAAAATAAGAGGCGTTGAATCTTGGGGAATGCTATGCTCTGAAAGCGAACTAAATTTATCAGATGAAAGAGATGGAATAATAGAATTAAATGTCAATGAAAAGGAAATAGGAAAAAGTTATTTTAAAAGTAAATCAGAAAAAGTAATCGATATTGCAATTACCCCTAATAGACCAGATTGTTTGGGTATAAGAGGTATAGCAAGAGATTTATCTTCTACTGGAATAGGTAAATTAATAACTTTAAAAAGAAAAAAAATAAAACAAAGCGCTAAGCATCACGTTAAGACCTCAATAACTAAAGATAAGCATCAAGGATGTCTAACATTTGGAAGTTGCTATATTAAAAATATAGTTAATAAAGAGAGTCCAGAGTGGTTAAAAAATAAAATTCATGCTCTTGGCCTAAAACCAATTTCTGCTGTTGTAGATATAACTAATTATGTGATGTTTGATTTAAACCGCCCATTACATGCTTACGACGCAGATAAAATTGATAGAGAAATTATTGTTAGAGATTCAAAAGAAGGTGAAGAGTTTGAAGCTTTAGATAATAAAAAATACAAACTTAAAAAAGGCATGTGTGTTATTACTGATAAGTCCAGCGTTTTGGGCCTTGGTGGGATTATTGGAGGCACAAAAACTTCGACAGAATTTGATACTAAAAATATTTTACTTGAGTCTGCGTATTTTCTACCATCTTCTATTAGAAAAACATCTCGAGAGTTGTCAATTAATACTGATGCTAAATATAGATTCGAAAGAGGTATCGATCCGAATTCTGTTTCAGAGGGCTTAGAAGTTGCTACTGATTTGATATTAAAGATATGCGGGGGACAAGCAAGCAAGTTTACCATTACAGGAAAAAATTCTCAAAAAAATAAAATTATAAATTTTGAGATTGATAATTTTGAAAATTTGATTGGTATACCAATATCTATTAATGAGGCGCAAAAAATTCTGACCTCATTAGGTTTCATTTGTAAAAAAGGAAAAAAGAGCCTTAAAGTAGAAATTCCTTCGTGGAGACCAGATATCAATCAAGACGTAGACATAATTGAGGAACTAATTAGAATTAAAGGTTTCAAAAATATAAAATTAGTTGTTCCTGAGAAAAGTAGAGAAAATGAAACCTTAAATTTTAAACAAAAGCTATTCCATTTGTCACAAAGATCTCTTGCATCTAAGGGATTTCTCGAGTCAGTTACCTGGTCATTTACTGACTCAAAAATCGATAGTCAATTTTCAAAAGGTGAAAAGGAAATTGAGATTTTAAATCCTATTTCTTCTGATCTTGGTGTTTTGAGAAGATCAATCTTTTCAAACCTTTCAATTTACCTAAAAAAAAATCAAGATAGAGGTTATGAAGATGTATCTCTATTTGAAATAGGACCAGTATTTTTTGGAAAAAATCCTGGAGAACAACAAATTGTGGTCGGTGCTTTAAAGTCAGGAAAAGTGAATAGAAAAAGCTGGATAGAAAAGGAAAGAGACCTAGATGTGTTTGATATTAAAAGCGATGCAATGAAAACTTTAATTGAACTTGGAGTATCCGAGAAAGATCTTTTTATAAGCGATCAAACAAAACAGTGTTACCACCCAGGCAGATCTGGATCTATTAATCTGAAATCAGAGAAAGGTCCATACCTTGCTTACTTTGGAGAAATACATCCTGCAATTATAAAAAAATTAGATTTTAAAGAACCAAATATCTATGGATTAGAAATATTTCTAAAGAATATACCTGAACCGAATAAAAAAATTAGACAAACTAAAAAAAGTTTTCAACCTTCAGATTTTCAAAAATCTCAAAGAGATTTTGCTTTTGTAATAGATAAAATCTTTAAAATAGGTTTGTTAGAAAAGATCATTAAAGAAATAGATGATTCAATAATTCAAGAAGTAACAACTTTTGACGTTTACGAGGGTGAAAATATTCCTAAAGATAAAAAATCAGTTGCAATTAATGTTACTTTACAGTCTATGAATAAAACTCTAAGTGAAAATGATATAGATCAAATTAGCAAAAAAATTATTGATATAGTCAAAGAAAAAACAGGCGCTACAATTAGGTCCTAATGTCAGAGATAAAAAGAATACGTAATTTTTCTATAATTGCGCATATCGATCACGGAAAATCTACTATCGCAGATAGAATTATCCATAAGTGTGGAGGTTTAACAGACCGTGAAATGAAACAACAAGTTCTAGACTCAATGGATTTAGAAAGAGAACGAGGTATCACAATAAAAGCCCAAACAGTTAAACTAAATTATAAAGCGAAAGACGGTCAAAATTATAAATTAAATATAATTGACACCCCAGGACATGTTGATTTTGGTTATGAAGTAAGCAGGTCTTTATCTGCATGCGAGGGATCATTATTGATAGTTGATAGCACTCAGGGCGTAGAAGCACAAACGTTAGCAAATGTTTATCAAGCACTAGAAATAAATCACGAAGTAATACCTATTTTGAATAAAATAGATTTACCTGCTTCAGACATAGAAAAGACCAAAAAAGAAATTGAAGATGTTGTTGGCATTGAAACAACTAATGCAATTTCTTGTTCAGGTAAAACCGGAGAAGGAATAGATGATATTTTAGAAGCAATAGTAAAAAAACTACCATCCCCAAAAGGTATATTAAATGAAAAGCTAAAATGTCTGCTAGTGGATAGTTGGTACGATAGTTATTTAGGTGTAGTTATTTTAGTTCGAATAATAAATGGGAAATTAAAAAAAGGTATGAAAATTAAGTTAATGTCTAATAATCAAGAATACTTAGTCGAAAAAGTAGGCGTCTTTACTCCTAAACCAAAAGATATTGAGGAATTAAACTCAGGGGAAATTGGATTTATAATTACTGGAATAAAATCATTATCAGAAACAAAAGTCGGCGACACAATATGCAATGCAAATAATCCAATTAATGATCCGTTACCAGGGTTTAAACCAAGTAAACCAGTAGTATTTTGTGGTTTATTTCCAGTTGATAGTTCAGAGTACCAAAAATTAAAAGATGGTCTTGCCAAACTAAGATTAAATGACGCAAGTTTTTCATATGAAGCTGAGTCCTCAAGTGCATTAGGACTTGGATTTCGATGCGGTTTTCTCGGACTTTTACATCTTGAAATAATAACAGAGAGATTAGAAAGGGAATTTGACGTTAATTTGATTACGACTACACCTGGAGTTATTTACAAAGTTCACACCACAAAAAGTGAAATTCTTGATTTACAAAATCCATCAAATATGCCTGATCCTTCACAAATAGAAAAAATTGAAGAGCCCTGGATTAAGTCTACTGTGATAACACCTGATGAATATTTAGGATCTATAATAAAAATCTGCCAAGATAAAAGAGGTATACAAACCAATCTTTCTTACTCTGGAAATAGAGCTGTACTCTCTTATGATTTACCTCTAAACGAGGTAGTATTCGATTTTAATGATAGATTAAAATCTGTCTCAAGTGGTTATGCTAGTTTTGATTATGAGATATCAGGTTACAGGGAGGGAGATCTTGTGAAACTAGGAATACTTGTGAATTCTGAGCCTGTGGATGCTTTAGCGATGATTATTCATAAAGATTTTGCCCAAAAAACTGGAAGACAAGTATGTGAAAAATTAAAAGATCTAATTCCTCGTCACAATTTTATGATACCAGTTCAAGCGGCGATAGGAGGAAAAATTGTTGCTAGAGAGTCTATCAAAGGATTTAAAAAAGATGTTCTTACAAAAATACATGGTGGTGGTGCTACTGATAGAAAAAGAAAACTTTTAGAAAAGCAAAAAAAAGGAAAAGCAAGATCCAAACAATTTGGAAAAGTAGAGATACCTCAAGAAGCATTTATTGGTGTT
>CACNFA010000021.1 GCA_902619675.1 uncultured Pelagibacteraceae bacterium | reverse complement strand
TATTAAAATTAATTTTTGTTTTAAGAAATTTATTAAATTGAGAGATATAAGATTTGGACGATAACCAGGTTTTATTATCCCAGTTTTTAAGTTTTTTCATTTAGTTATTTCTAACAGGTCTATAAAAAAGACCTGGTTCTAATTGCAAATAAACAAGACTATACCAATCATAGTGAGCATCAGTAGAATGAACAGTGATAATTTTGTTCTTATTAAAATCTATTACCACTTGTTGACCAGCAAAACCATCCATCATTAATATTGGTCTTTTTTCAATCCCAATAGGATCAAAGTGAAACTGACCTCCATAACTTTGTGTTACAGCATGATTACCTATAAACTTACTATATTTATCTTTTTTCTTATCGACTCTATTCTCGTAGATTGTTTTTAAGTATTTGCCGACGCAAGTATCATTCTTCCAATGATTCATTATTAGTTTAGCTATTCTCAAATAGTCATACCTTTGTGCATAAAAAGAATATCTACCGTATTCTCCTTTTTTTCTGTTACTAAATTTATGTTTTTCCAAAGACTTTCCAAAATAAACGCTTTTTTCTACCTTCGCGTCCACAACAAATATCTTATGTAGTAATTTTTCCCAATCATCATCAGTTTTATAAATAACATAATTCATAATTACATTAGTAGTCATGGCACTATAGTTATAATGATTGCCAGGATCATACCCAGTTTTACCTACAAAGTGTCTTTTCAATACAGATTTAATAGGTGTTGAATTAACATTAGTTCCTTTACCGTTAATTCTATTATCTTTTCTGTAAAATCTTTGACCAACAATGGGTTCATCACCTGCTTGCATGTTTAGTAAGTTTAATAATTTTTGATCTTTATATAAAGTATTAGCAACAGTTGGGTAATCAATATTATCAAAAACTGAATTAATATAACCATCACATACAGCGTAACCAGTTACAAGGCTTACTAAACTTTTTCCTACAGAATGTGAAGGATAGTAACCTCTTCTGTATTTACTTTTTCTATTTTGATCAACTAAAATTTTATTATTTTCGAATAAGATATAACTTACTAGGCCTGTTTTTTTATCATTAAGTTGTTCTTTAACTTTTTTAGATAAATCGTTATTTTGTAAATCTATCTCAAACTTGTAGGTGTCATTTTTCTTATCACCTATTTTATATTTATGCATACAATCAAAACAGTATTTTTCTTTAGCGTGATGAGCTAATGCAAGTGAATAAATTGTATTTATCAAAAGTATGCTAAAAATTAAATTCGATAAAAGTCTTTTCATTAAAGCGCAACAACAGCAGCAGCCATGGAAGCAAGTCTTGCTTGAGTATCATCAGCTCTACTTGTTATTACCACAGGAACTTTTCCACCAACTACTACACCAGCTGCACAAGCACCCATAAAAAAAAATCATCATTTTTACTAAAGCATTTCCAGTTTCTACATTAGGCACTAATAATATGTCTGTATTACCAGCAACCACATTTTTAATTCCTTTAATTTGAGCAGCTTTTTCAGAAACTGAATTATCAAATGCCATTGGTCCAAATACTTCTGCGTTCAAACCTTCCTTTTTTGCTCTTTTGGTAAGTTCGTTTGCTTCTAGAGAACTAGGCATACTATCTAAAACTTCCTCAGTCGCTGATAGTACTGATACTCTAGGTTTTCCAATTCCTATTCTATTAGCAAAATCTATAGAATTTTTTAATATATGCATTTTAGTTTCTAATTTGGGCAATACATTTAATGCTCCATCAGTAATGATAAATGGTTTATCATTTTTTTCTAAAGTCATATGCCAAATATGACTAAGTCTTTTTTTTCCTATCAAATTCAAATTTCTTTTTAAAACTGCTTTCATAAGTACGTCTGTATGAATATGTCCTTTAACAATTATTTTAACTTTATCTTCACTTGCAAGTTTTGCTGCAATTGGTGCAGTACTATTTTCATTTGGTTCATCAATTATTTCGTACTTAGAAATATCCCAGTTCAATTGCTTAGCATTATTTTCAATAATTGATTTATCCCCTATAAATACTGGTATAATTAAATTTGCATCTACAGCTTGTTTTGCTGATTCAATAGAAACTGGCTTTATCGCGTTTACTATTACTGCTTTTGCCGGTCCTTTTGTTTTAGCTAAATTAAGTAAATTCTCAGGACAAATAATATCTTTTTTACTTAGCATTTAATTTTTCCATTTCTCTTAAAATTTTTGGTGGAATAGATATATCTTTATTTAAATTCTTTTTATACGCCTTATTTTTTCTTTCACCTGGATATTGAATATTTGAAAATCCTTTTGCTTTTGGAAGTTTTTTGACAAGCCTTATATTTTTCTGCATTTCTTTCACAAACCTATTCCCAATAAAAATTTTTGGATTAATAGTAATAAATAAATGACCAATATTTTGGGGTCCTGAAAAATCATCAAAGGGATCTTTTGTTTTTCCTCCATGGCTACTGCCTGTAAAAACACCGCTTAAAATAT
This sequence comes from uncultured Pelagibacteraceae bacterium, assembly GCA_902619675.1. GTDB lineage: Bacteria > Pseudomonadota > Alphaproteobacteria > Pelagibacterales > Pelagibacteraceae > Pelagilacustribacter. The sequence goes on along the minus strand of CACNFA010000021.1, from coordinate 12,486 downwards.
CAACCATCCAAGCTAAACCAGATCCTTTAAAACCTGCAATAGGTAATTGAGTGCCCTTAAGAGCTTCTTTAGCGTTAGTAGTAATTTCACCTTTTTTGTTAAGAGCAACACCGTATGGAATTTTCAAACCTAACTTGTCAGCTCTTCTTATATTTCCTCTGTTTATGATTGAAGTTGAGGCATCATAAATAAAAGGAACTTTTCCTGTAGGAACACCAAAACAAATAGGGTTTGTGCCAAATAGAGATTTCTTTGCACCATGTGGAGCTAAAGCAGCAGGCGCATTAGTAAAACAAAAAACCATTAATTTTTTTTTCACCGCTTGTTCTGCATAAAAACTTGAAAGTCCATAATGTCCACTTTTTTTTATTGCCACTAAACCTATTCCAGTTTTTTTTGCATTTTTAATTGCTTGCTTAATACCTATGTCAGCACTTACAAAACCAATACTATTATCTGCATTGATATAAGAAATTGAAGAACTTATTTTTTTTAATTTAATTTTGGGTTTAGGATTTATTACTTTTGCTTTTATTCTATCACAGTACATTTTTAGCCTTGCTAAACCATGACCTTTAGCTTCCAGAATCTCAGCTTTAATCAAATAGTTTGAACAAAGTTCAGCATGTTTATTTGAAAGTTTATGATTTAGGAATATTTGTTTAAGTTTTGATTTTAGAAGATTTTTTTTCACTTAAATTTTTTTTTCCCTTTTTCCTCCCAAAAATTTGTTCTTTGTTCTGGGTTCTCAACTAAATTTTTACACATCATGCCATAATTTTTAGCTAGTAAAGAAAAATCTTTTTTGGCTAGTTCAACAAATATGTCTACATTATCTTTAGTCATTTGAGACATAACTTCAGGATTTAATCCCATAATTTCTCCAAGATCATAATTATATTTTAAGGATACATCTGCACTATTTTCCAGACTATCAATTATACTTTTATCTTTTCCAGCATTTTTAAAACTTTGTGCTGCAACTTTGTAGAAACTATAACAATTTACATAATCTTTTTGAATATTTTCCATAACATATTTAGCAACTTTTTTTTCTTTAGCATTTTCATTTGCATTTAAAGAAAAAGGAACAGCAATTAAAATTAACAATATTATCTTTTTCATTTATATTTCCTCATGGAAGCTTCAGCTAATATTAAGTTTGGGTCCATAAATATTTTTGATAGCTTAGCTTTCTTAAAAGATTTATAGGCAAAAATTGCAATTGGCAACTCAGTACAGCCCAAAATGATTTTTTTACAGTTCATTTTTATCAAATAATTTACAGCAGGTTTAATAGCTCTCTCAGCTTCTTTAGTTTTACCCATTTTAACCAGTTTTATCGATTTATTTACACTTTTCGTTTGTAAGTTTTTATTAGGCGATATTAATGTGTAATTTTTATTAAAGTAATAACTATAAACCCCTGTTTTAATAGTAGCATCTGTAGCTAAAAGGCCAATTTTAGAATTCTTTTTACAATTTTTTTTAGCGTTTAAATATACAATCTCTGGCATATTTAAAATCGGAATCTTTATTTTTTTTTTAAGATCTTTGTACCAATAATGTGCAGTGTTACATGGGATTGATATAAACTTACATTTATTTTTTTGCAAAAACCTACATCCGTGAATAAGGCTTTTTAAAACCTTGTTATATTTTTTAAGATTTTGTTTTCGATCAGGAATGTTTGCTTTATTATATAAAACAAATAGGGGATACTTTTGGTCTGCTTTTCCTCTATTTAGTTTTGCAAGCTTTGAACAAAAATCTAAGCCTGCTTGTGTGCCCATACCACCAAGAATTCCAATCATAAATTATTAAATTAATTAACCTTTTCCCCGCCAAGGAATAGTTTTGTCTATTATCTTTCTAATGGTGATATCAAAAATTAAACCCAACATTCCCATAATAAAAATAGTTATCCATATTACTTCATATTGGAAATATTTTTTAGCGACATTTTCTACGAAACCAACGCCTGTAGTTCCAGCTAAAAATTCTGCTGCAACTAATGTTCCCCAACACATTCCTGTTGCAACTCTAATTCCTGTTAATATTTCTGGTAAGGAATTAGGAAAAATAACGTGTCTTAATATTTGCCATTTAGATGCTCCTAGAGAATGTGCAGCATGAATTTTTGATAATTGAGTTCCCGAAGCACCAGCTCTAGCTGAAATTATCATAATCGATAACGACACCATAAATAATAAAAATACTTTTCCAAGATTGTCTATTCCAAGTACTGAAATCACTAATGGCGCCCATGCCAATGGCGGAACGGGTCTGTATAATTCAATTAAAGGATCAAAAAATCCTTTAGCAAATCTATTTAGTCCCATGAATAATCCTAATGGAACTCCAACTATAATTCCGGCTACTAAACCAAGGAACACTCTTAAAAATGAGTCCCATATGTGACCAGTAGGAATCGGAATTTTAAATAAGTTAAAGTCCCCAGTAACAAGACTTAAAACTTTACTTTTAAAATTTGGCTTAACTTCACCTTGTTCATTATGAACCGGGTACTCTCCAGGTAAAATATCTGCAAACCAATCAGGTATTAAAAAACCAATGATCTTACTTACATCCATCATTTCGTACCAAATTAATGGAATTTGTTTGTAACCCACATTTGGGTTTAACATTAATGTAAATTTATTAAGCGTATCTGATGGTTTTGGAAGCCATCTACCTGAGCCTTGTTCAGAACAACTTGGGCCACTTGAAATGATAGTACCTGATGGAAACAAAAGAAGATCTACCCATCTAAGACTGCCTTGTTCTTTTTTTTGTACGTTATCAAAATTGATTATTGATGCCTGCATGTCATTTAGAGTATTAGGTGGAAATATACTAGCGTATTCAATTCTACGTGCAATCTTGAGAATATCTTTCGCTAATGAAGAGGAAATTTCCTCAGAGGAGCTTAAACTGTCTCTATAATCTTTTATTTCTTTTTTTAGTTTTTCTAAGGCTGAAGCATATTGTTCATTATGATTTTTAACTTCAAAAAATTCATCACTTATCAAATTCAATTCTGTGGCTGCTGCCTGGAATTTTAAACCTCGCTTTGTTTTTGGAATAAAGGGAATTTCGATTGTATTTTCAATTGAGGTACTTGATGCTTTCCAAGAACCTTCTTCCTTAGCAGCTTCAATTCTTTCTAATTCTTGTTCGGCACTTTCATTGGGATAATCACCTCTTTTAAAATTCTCGGTTAGATTTATAATTTTTTCATTAATTAATTGAATTTGCTGTCTAGTATCGTTACTTAAAAGTTGCTCGTTTGTGAGTAATGGTATTGTATTTTTAGTTTGAGAGACAAAGTTTAGTAACTTACTTTTATCTTGATTTTTAATACCTGATTTTTCTATTTCAATAGCGATTTTGTTTAAATTTTCTGACTCAGTTTCTATCACCGATGTACTCTTAAGCTGACGTTCATCTATTGGAAATAGATACTTAAGTGATAGAAGAGACTCGTTAACTTTTCCAACTTGGCAAAGTTCATTAGCTGATTTTGGAAAAAAAGACTTTGCTATATCCCATGAATAATAGAGCCAAACTAATAAAAGAAAACTACTTCCTACAATAACCCAATGGATACCTCCTTTAGCTCTTTCTGGATTTCCAAAAACAGCATCGACTTTTTCAGTTCTAATTAATTTTCTGCCATATAAAACACACCCTACAATAGCGAAAAAAAATAAAAATGTTAGAAAACCTGTTATCATTTAAACTTCTTTTCCCATTATTTCTTCTTCCATGTTCCATATCATTGAGAGAATTTCCTCTCTTTTAGAGACGAACTCTTTATTGTTTTTAATATCTCTCAAGTCTTCCTTAAGACCCATTGATGCGAAAGGTAATTTATACTCTTTATGTATTCTTCCTGGTCTTGGTGCCATAACATAAACCTTTTCTCCAAGTAACAGCGCCTCTTCTACAGAGTGTGTAATAAGAATAATTGTCTTTCCAGTTTCTTTCCAAATTTTTAAAACTAAAGATTGCATTTTTTCTCTTGTTAAAGCATCTAAAGCTCCTAAAGGTTCATCCATCAATATTAATTCTGGATCATTAATTAAACATCTTGCTAAAGCTACTCTTTGTTGCATTCCTCCCGACAATTGATAAGTAGGAGTATTACCAAAGCCTTTTAATCCAACTATATCTAACCATTCATCAACTTTCTTTTGAGTTTGAGTAGCATCCTCTTCTTTCATTCTCAAACCAAAATTTACATTCTCAGCAACAGTTAACCATTCAAACAAAGCGCCTTGCTGAAAAACCATTCCTCTATCAACACCTGGTCCATTAATTTCTTTATTATTTAGAGTTATTTTTCCTGAAGTTGGTCTAATAAATCCTGCTGTAATATTTAATAACGTTGTCTTTCCGCAACCTGAAGGCCCAAGTACAGTTAGTAACTCTCCTTTTTTAATCGTAAAATTTAAATCTTTTAGAGCATGTACAGTTTCTCCCTTGGGAGTTTTAAATACCATATTTAAATTTTGAGAAATTAGATTGCTCATAAAAGAACTATATTAGATATTTTGATAAAAAAATAGGCACCAATAATCTTCATTGGTGCCTATAATTTTACTTTCAAGAATTACGGTAAAAACTTAGTAGTTACTGTGCCTCTTGGAGTGTCAAAACCTTTTAAAAACTTAGCAAGGTTTCCACTCTTCATAGATTTTTTTGTTTCTTTTGGCGTTAAGAATTTGAAGCCACTTAAAGTGTCTTTCATGTCAGCAACTTTCATTTCTGACTCTTTAGACATAGCTTTCATATCACTTCCACCTTTTCTGTATCTCTCATTAGCTTCATGAGTTAATTCTACGAAAGCTTTCAACATACCTGGATTTTCTTTCATAAATTTATTTGTTACAGAAACGATATCTATACCCATGATACCTCCAGCACGAGCTTCATCAACTGTAAGAAGTCTTGTTCCAACAGATGTAGCAGATTTAATAGAGTTACCTCCGAATAAACATGCCATTACAACATCGCCACTTACTAATGCAGCAGCACCTTCTTCAGGGTCCATTGCAATAATTTCCATTTTTTTTCTATCAGCACCAACTATTTTCATACTTTCTGTGAAAACGTATTCAGCCATAGTTCCTAGAGGAACTGCAACTTTCTTACCTTCTAATTCAGAAGCATTTGCTTTTGTAATACCTGATTTTTTAGAAGTAACGCATGTTGTTCCTCCCATTCCGTATTCCATTGCAACGTCTACTAAACTTATAGGTGCTTTAGCCTTAACAGCATTAATGTAAGGCATTAAACCTTGTGAGTAAGAGATATCGATATCTCCTGCTAACATAGCATCAGTCATTGCTACACCATTTGTAAAGTTAGTCCACTTCACAGGTACACCAAGAGCTTTTGCATATGCTTTTTTGTTCATGTCCTCAAGATTTGGAGATGGCCACTCCAAAAAGTACGCAACTCTTACCTCTTTAGCAGCTGAATTAGCTACTGTGGCAGTCAGAGTAAACGCAAATAAAATCCCAAGAACTGTGCTTATTATTTTTTTCATAGTTCTCCCATATCGTTTGTTAATTAATAAGATCTAAAATGAATTTTTGACTTATGTAAATAGCAAGAAAATTGAAATTGGGTCTAATTTAATGTACAACTTTGAATTGTAAACAATATTTCTTGATTTAATTTAACAAAGGTCTACTACTTAAACATGAGCTCATCGAATAGAACAAATATCCCAAATTCACTAAACGAGCATTGGATGCCGTTTACAGATAATAAAACATTTAAAAAAAATCCAAGATTAATTACTGATGCAAAAGGTGTTTATTTAACTAACCATCAGGGTAAAAAAATGATTGATGCAAGTTCAGGATTATTCTGTAACCCTCTTGGACATGGCAGAAAAGAAATTACAGAAGCAGTATCCAAACAACTTGACAAATTAGATTATTGCCAACCTTTTAATCAAGGTTATGGAGGATCGTTTGAATTAGCCACTAGAATCGCAAAAAAAACACCTGAGGGAATTAATAGAATATTTTATACAATTTGTGGTTCTACTGCAGTAGAAACAGCTATAAAAATTTCAATTGCTTATCATCGAGCAAGAGGCGACTCAAAAAGATTTAGGTTTGTAGGACGTGAGAGAGGTTATCATGGAATGAACATAGGTGCCACGACAGTAGGGGGAATGATTAATAACGTTAAAACATTTGCAAGTGTTTTGATGCCTGGTGTTCAGCACATGAGACATACTCATATGCCAGAACACAAATTCGTAAAAGGGCAACCAAATACTGGTGTTGAATTGGCAGAAGATTTAGAAAGAATAGCTATGAATTTTGGAGGTGAAAATATTGCAGCCTGTATAGTTGAACCAATTGCAGGTTCAACAGGAACATTGGTTCCACCAAAGGGTTATTTACAACGAATAAGAGAAATTTGCGATAAACATAAAATTCTTTTAATTTTTGATGAAGTAATTACAGGATGGGGTAGAACTGGTTCTGCTTTCGCATCACAAGAATTTGGAGTTACTCCTGATATAATCACTATGGCTAAAGCTACTACAAATGGAGTAGTTCCTATGGGCGTGGTAGCTGTGAAAGAAGAAATTTACGATACAGTGCTAGATGGATCTTCGGCACCCGAGGGAACTCCAGAGTTATTCCATGGATATACCTATTCAGGAATACCGGTTGCTGTTGCTGCTGGTTTGGCAGTTCAAGATATTTTCGATAAGGAGGATATTTTTAAAAGAGCAAAAGAAATGTCACCATACTTTCAAGATGGATTACATTCCTTAAAAGATTTAAAAGAGGTAGTAAGTATAAGAGGTTATGGAATGATGGGTGGAATTGAGATGAAAATGAAAGATAAACCAGGTAAAGCTGGCTTTCAAACTTTTAAACATTGTTATGATGCTGGTGTGAATTTTAAAAATACCGGCGACTCATTAATTATAGCGCCTCAATTTATATGTGAAAAAAAACATATTGATGAAATCATTGAAAAATTAAGAACTGGTATCACAAATTATTCTAAATCATAAGTATGATTATTGGAGTTCCCAAGGAGATAAAACTTCAAGAGCACAGAATTGGTTTAACGCCTGATAGTGTAAAAGTTTTATCCGAAAAAGGTCATAAAGTATTAGTTGAGATTAATGGCGGTGTAGAAGCTGGTTTCACAAACCAAGATTATGAAAAATCTGGTGCATTAATTTATGAAAATGCTAAAGATATTTTTAAAGATGCAGAAATAATCGTTAAAGTGAAAGAACCTCAAATGAGTGAGGTAAAAATGATTAGAGAAGGTCAAATTATTTATACATACCTTCATTTGGCAGCAACAAGAGAACTTACTGAAGGATTAATTAAATCGAGGTCAATTTGTATAGCGTATGAGACTGTTACTGATGATAAAGGTAGGTTGCCACTATTAGCACCAATGAGTGCTGTGGCTGGAAGAATGTCAGTACAGGCGGGAGCACATTCTTTAGAAAAAAATCAAAAGGGAAGAGGTTTGTTATTAGGTGGAGCCCCAGGAGTTGAACCAGCTAATGTTGTAATTTTAGGCGGTGGAGTAGTTGGAGAAAATGCTGCAATAATTGCAACTGGTATGAGAGGCAAAGTATTTGTTGTAGATAAATCAAAAGAGAGATTAAAAGAATTGCATGAAATGTTTGGTGATAAAATAATACCAACTGAAAGCGATAAAACAGATTTAAAAAAACTTGTTTCAGAATGTGATTTACTAATTGGAGGTGTTTTAATTCCAGGTGCTGAGGCACCTAAATTAGTTACTAAAGAGATGATTAAATCAATGAAAAGGGGTTCAGTTATTGTTGATGTAGCTATTGATCAAGGAGGGTGTGTAGAAACTAGTAAACCCACAACACATGCTAACCCAACTTATATTGTTGATAATGTGGTACATTATTGTGTAGCAAATATGCCAGGCGGGGTACCAAGAACTTCTACAATGGCTTTGAATAAAGCAACATTGCCATTGCTTATAAAAATAGCTGATAACGGATATAAAAAAACTCTTTTAGAAAACAAGAACTATTTGGCAGGGCTTAACATATATAAAGGATTTATAACCTATAAAGGAGTATCAGATGCTTTTAAAATGAATCATTATCCCGCCGAAACACTATTAAATTCGAATTAAATTATTTTTTTAATCATTTTGGGTCGAATCAGCACTTCTAGACCAATATGATCAAGTTAAAGATTTAATAAATATCTTATTATGATTTAATAATTTTATGAGTTCACAGTATAAATTTGAAAATCACGCTGAAGAAATGAGACAACAAAGCAGAGTTAAACTTACTGATTTATTATCAAGAATTAACGAAGAAAAGAAATTAGAGCGAAACAGGAATTTAGCTCTTAGCGTTGCTGCAGTTTCAGCAGTTACTGTGTTTGGAATAATCTTAACTCTTTAAATCCAACAATTACAACTGTTTTTTGAATAACTAAACTAATGATTTAGTTTATCAAATATAATATAAAAATATCATTCGGCGAGGTAGCTCAGTTGGTTAGAGCACAGGACTCATAAGCCTGGGGTCGGCGGTTCGAATCCGCCCCTCGCTACCAACTTTTCTGATTTAAAAATTTATCAAATATTTTAAACATATAGAAAATTTCATTTTTCTTTAAGCCATGATGACAACCAATTAATAAACCATTTTTCATTACATCATCGCTCACTTTAGAAGTTTTAGACTGCAATTTATACTTTCTTTTTTTCATAATCGGCTGTCTCAAAATATTTCCAGTAAAAATAGTTCTTGTTTGAATCCCATTTTTTTCTAAAAAAATTTGTAATTTTTTTCTTTTAATTCCTGATTTTTCCTTAATAACAAGAGGAAAGGCGAGCCACCCAGTTTTTACAAATTTAAACTGATTGGGTAATTTGAAATACTCTTGATATTTTCTAAAAAAAATTTTTTATTAATTCGAAATTAGACATTCTTTTCTTAACAATCGAATTTAATTTTTTAAGTTGTTCTAATGCAAATGCTGCACTGATTTCTGAAGGTAGAAAATTATAACCTATGTCATTAAATATATATTTAGAGTCATATTCTATACCGTCAATTTTAACGTTAAATCTTTTATCAATCTCTTCTGACTCATTAAACAAAGATGATGATCTTCCCCAACCTCTTAAAAGTTTTGCTTTTTCGTAAAGTTTTTTATCATTAAAACAAACCATTCCTCCAAAACCTGCACCAGTAATTATATGAGAAGCATAAAAACTATTTGTAACAATATCTGAGAATTTACCTGTATTTTTATTTTTGTAAGAATATCCAATTGTATCAGCAGAGTCTTCTATTATTTTTAATTGATATTTTTTAGCTAATTTATAAATTTTTTCCCAATCAGGTAAATTTCCTAATAAATTAGGTATCATTATCGCTGAAGTATTTTTATTAATACTTTTTTCTATTTGAGCAACATCTGCTACAAATTTATTTTCTTCAACACCAATAAAATGAGGTATCAAACCTAACTGATATATAGGGGCTACAGTAGTAGAAAATGTTAATGAAGGAGTAATTATTTCACTCCCTTTTTTTAGATCCAATGAAGCAAGCCCCAATAAATTTGCTGATGACCCTGAATTAACCATTAAACCAAACTTTTTGCCAAAAAGTTTAGAAACTTTTTTTTCTAATATCTTTACATTTTCTCCATCCATCAATGAAAGTGATTTATTTTTTAATACTTTAAGAACAGCATTAATCTCATTAGGTCCATATACAGCTTTGCCGTAATATACTTTTTTATTTTTTTTCATTAAATTATTTCAATTTCATCAACTGGAATGATCCATTTTCCACCTTTAATAGTGTATTGTTTTTCCTTCTGTAAAATTTCTTTTTTATGATTCCAAGCGAACATAACACAATAATCACTGTTAAAATTTTTAAATTTAGAACTGTTTACAATATTTATAAGACTCTTCCCAGGCGTCTTTTTGTCAATTTTCGTTTTTGAATTATCAAAAATTTTATCTATTAAAGAGCTATCAATTTCACAAAAATTTAAAATAGTTGTGCTTTTTGCCGGCGCACCATACCCAACAATTACCTTATTTTGAGATTTTAGCGATTTAAGTAATTTAATCAATTTTTCTTTAGATCTGAGAACGTTGTCCTTAAATTTAAAAAAAGTTTCAATTTTTTTTAAACCGAAGTCATCCTCATTTTTTTGATGAATTTTTACACTCTCATTGATTTTTTTCTTATTCTTTTTAGAAATAAAGTACCTCGAACACCCACCATGAAACTCATTATTATTGATATCATAAACTTCTAAATTATACTTATTTAATAAATTTTTCATTGATGAAAGTGACCAAATATACATATGTTCAGCATATATTTGATCATATGCATTTTTTTTTAACATTTCTAACATTGAAGGATCCTCTGTAATAATTATACCATCTTCTTTAATAAGATTTGCCATTCCCTCAATAACGCTGTTTATATCTTCTATATGATGCATGGTGTTTGTGCTTACAATTACATCCGCTAAACCGAATGTTTCTTTAATCTTGTTGGAAGTTTCTAAATTAAAAAAATTATTATAAACTTTAACTCCTTTTTTTTCTGCTAACTCACAAACGTTTTTTGACGCATCAACTCCAAGATGTCTGAGTCCTTTTGAAGCAAAATTTTTTAAAAATATTCCATCATTAGATCCAACTTCAACAATAAATGAGTTTTTTGTAAGAGGTTTTTTAGCTATAATTTGATCGGCAAGATCATTAAAATGTTTAATCATCACATTTGAAGTAGAAGATAAATACGCATAATTTTCATTAAACATTTGCTCAGGTTTTGGTATTTCTAAAATTTGTAAAGTAAAACATTTTTCACAAAATCCTATATTTAGCGCGTAATAATATTGATTAGGCTCATTTTTTTTATCGACAAAAGCATTCGCTATAGGCATATCACCTAATGACATAAATTCACTTATATCATTTTCACAAACTCTACATTTTCTAATCATAATGATTTAAATTTTTTTTTAAAATTTTCTACAGAAATATTTTTTTTGTCTTTTTTGGAGATAATAATATTTCTTTTAAAATTCAGATTAAGAATTTCATCATTATAATTTATACCGCTTTCATCTTTTTTTGAGTAATATTGGGATAAAAAATATATTATTTTAGTCTTATTTTCTAAAGCGAGATACCCGTGAGCGAATCCTCTAGGAATGTATAAAATATCATTTTTTTTTAATTTATATTTATTAAGTTTTAAGTAAGTAGGTGATTTTCTTCTGAGATCTAAACAATAATCAATAATTTTACCTGAGGCAACTACAACTAATTTGGCCTGTTGTTTATTTTTTTGAAAATGAAGACCACGAAAAACATTTTTTTTACAACTTACCAGCAAAGAAAAGATAAAGGTCTCGCTAAAATCCTTTTTTCTATAGATTTCCTGTAGTGTACCTCTAGCATCACTAAATACTTTTTTTTTTATGATTTTCGGTTTTTTAAATTTCATTTATTTTTATATTGATATGAAGAAATTATTACCATAGATATTTATAATGCAAAATCTAAAAATGTTTGCTTTATGTTTGTACCCTAAACACTATCAAGATATTAAAAATTTTAATTATGTGCCAGTGGGTCTTGGACAAAATAAATTTTCAGATAAATGGATAACAGACAAATCTGGAGAAAATATTGCAAATAAAAACCCTTATTATGGTGAGTACACTTTCCATTATTGGTTATGGAAAAATATGTTAGATGAAATAACAGAAGAATGGATAGGATTTTGTGGCTACAGATATTTTTGGCAAAAAAATAATGTAAAATTAATTACACCCCAGAAAAAAGATATCCTACTTAAAATTCCTGATGAATGGAATAATTATGAAGCTATAATTCCGTGTGTACAATCTACAAATAATATTAAATTTTTAAAAATTATTAAAAATGGTGGATTAACTTTTTTATTTAATAAAGAAACTTATTTTAAAAAAACTCAATCAAGAAAATTTCATTTTCAAGTTTTTCATGGCAAAAATGATTTAGATAACGCTATTGATTTATTGAATGTTAATGAAAGAGAGGAATTTAGAAATTATGTAAACAACGAAACATCTTTCCATAAATGGAATATGTTTATTTGTAAGTCTAAAGATATAATAAAGGCATATTATAAATCGTTATTTCCATGGTTGCTTGAATGTGAAAAATTATTTGGTTTCGAATTAAAGGGTTATGGCAAAAGACGAATTTATGGCTTCCTAGCAGAAAGATATTTATCTTTTTGGTTTACCAAAAATACCAATTTTAAAAGCTGGGAAACCTTTAGATATAATTTAGACCTAGATAAAAGATAAACTACTTTTTTGATCTTGTTTAGACAGTATTGGATTTTTAAAAGGAAACTTTATTTTTAAATTTTTATTATTCCATTTGATGACT
>CACNFA010000020.1 GCA_902619675.1 uncultured Pelagibacteraceae bacterium | reverse complement strand
ATAAATTGAATATGTATTATCAATCCATGGAGCCCAAGTATTAATAAAGTTATATGTTATTTTTCCAACGAAACCTGAATTGCCATTATCAATTAACCAAAATGAATTATTGAATGTTAAATAGATAAAAACTGTTCCAACAGCTAAATATGCTACAACTAAAAATAATTTTAAAATTATTCTTCTTAATTCTTTCTTTATTATTAAATCTAATCCCCAAAATAAAAAATTAAGTAATAATAAAAAAGAGGCCAAACCGAAACTTTGTAATAAAAAATCTGCAACGCTACTTCCATAAATCCCAAAAAAATTTTGGATCTCGAAACTTCTATCACCATAAATGAATGAAGGATCTTCAGGAGAATATGTTGTAAAAGCTATCGCGAGTGCGACACTTGATAAAACTAGGATTAAACCTAGCAATTCAAAGGTTCGCTTTTTCAAAAAATTTGTTACACTATCTAAAAAGTTTGTATTCATTACGAATCGATTACGTACTTTTTACCATTTTTATGAAAGTGTTAAAAATTTTAATATGATAAAACAGAGAATATGCATTGTTGGAGACGGTCTTTCAGGCTTAATGACAGCTGTAATTTTATCTAAAGTATCTGGTGTAGAGGTAAATTTAATAGCTAAAAAAGGTATAAAAACCGCTGATAAAAGGACCACTGCCATATCAGATACAAATTATAAGTTCATCAATCAAAATATTAAAAGTTTGAAACAAAAGTTGTTCTGGCCTTCACAAAAAATTGACCTTTTTTACGAAACCTCTAAAGAAAATATAAATTTTTTAAATCTAAACGAAGCAAACTCCAATCTAATGTATGTTTTTGAAAATGATAAAATTAAAAGTGTATTATTGAAAGAAATTTCAAAAAATAAAATTAAATTAATCAGAAAAGATTTAAAAAACTTAAATGAATTAAAAAATTATGATTTGATTATTCTCTGTATAGGAGGACAATCAAACATTTACAATAAGATAACAAAAATTAGATCTATCAAGAAAGATTATAAAGAAATAGCTATTACAGGATATGTAAAACATAATTTTAAGAGAATTAACACAAGCCAATTCTTTTTAAAAGAAGGCCCTTTAGCTATACTGCCTTTTTCGAAAAATTATTTCTCTTTTGTTTGGAGTGTAAAAAAACATTTTTTCAAAAATAATTTAAAAAAAATTTCAACTTTAGTAAAATACAAAATAATAGAATTGTTAAAGAACAAACAAGATATTACAATTAGCAATATTCAGTCATATCCTATTTCTCTAAGTTTAAGACGACAGTACCATCAAAAAAATATATTAATTCTTGGCGAAGGTCTGCACACTATACATCCAGTGGCCGGTCAGGGTTTTAATCTAGTTCTAAGGGATATAAAAAAATTAAAAGAGATTATAAAATATTACGTGGGTTTAGGTATTTCTATTAAAAATAGTCATGCCCTAAATGATTTTTTTAATAGTAGAAAACCTGAAAATACTATTATGAGTTTAGGTGTCGATGCTACTCATAGCTTCTTTAAACAAAATAAATATTTAGATCCCTTCAAAGAAATAATTGTAAAAAATATTAAGAACAACGAGACATTAAAAAAATTTAGCAAAATAATCTCTAATCGAGGTTTATCATTATAACTCAATGAACATTTATGCTTTATCTTCGGGTAGAGGACCCTCCGGAATAGCTATCGTTAGAATATCAGGCAGTGAAACACTTAAGATTTGTCAAAATTTGACTAAGTCTAAAGATATAAACCCGAACGAAGTTAATTTCTGTAAGTTCTATGACCCAAACAACGGTAATGTAATAGATCCGGAGGCTCTATTATTGTGGTTTCCCGGGCCAAATAGCTATACTGGAGAAGATCTAGCAGAATTACAAATCCATGGCAGTAATGCAGTTATAAACGCCTTATTGAGAGTTCTGTCAGAGCAAAAAAATTGCAGATTAGCTGAACCAGGTGAGTTCACTAAAATTGCATTTCAAAATGATAAAATTGATTTGTTAAAAGCGGAAAGTATAGGAGATCTTATCCATTCCGAAACAGAACTACAAAGACAGCAAGCAATAAAATTAGTTCAGGGAAGCGTATCAAATTATTATAATGATTTGAGAGATAAAATAATAAAATCACTTGCTTTTATAGAAGCTAAAATTGATTTTGCAGAAGAAGATCTTCCAGAAAAAGTATTAAAAGATGCCCATAAATCAATTAAGGAAATTCATTCAGAAATTACAAAAATTATTGAAGATAATAAAGTTGGAGAAAAAATTAGAGACGGTTTCAGAGTTTCAATTACAGGAGAGGTTAATGCAGGTAAATCATCATTATTAAATTTACTTTCAAAAAGAGAAGTAGCAATTGTGTCAGATGAGGCTGGTACGACTAGAGATGTTATAGAAACCTATTTAAATTTGGATGGATACCCTGTAATTATGGCTGATACTGCTGGTATAAGAGAAGCTAAAAATGAAGTTGAAAAAAAAGGTATTTCTTTAGCATTAGGCAAATTAAAAGAAGCAGATTTAAATATAATAGTCATTGATAATTCGTCAAAAAAAATTAACAAAGAAATACAGAATATGATCAATAAAGATACTATAATCTTTTTAAACAAATCAGATGTTTCAGATAAACAAAATCATAAATTTAATGTTGAAACAGTTTTAGCTTCAGTAAAAAATAATAAAAATATCGACAAATTAATAGATTTGATTAAAGCTAAGTTAAGCAAAAAATTTACATCCAATAATAGCGCTTTAATTACTAGAGAAAGGCACAGAGTTAAGCTAAATGATTGTTTAAAAGAAATTGATAAGTTTCTTAAAAAGGATCAAAACAAAGACCTCGAATTAGCAGCAGAAGACCTAAGAATGGCCACAAGACATCTTGGTAGTATCGTTGGTAAGGTAGATGTGGAAGAAATACTTGGATCTATATTTAAAGACTTCTGTATAGGTAAATAAAATTCTACTTGTATTCTTAATCTAGACGTTTACATTCACAACATGACAAAACAAAGCTATGATGTAGTAGTTATAGGTGGAGGACATGCCGGATGTGAGGCAGCAGCAGCTTCCGCTAGAATGGGCGTAAATACAGCTCTTTTTACTCATAAAATAGAGACTATTGGTGAAATGTCGTGTAATCCCGCTATAGGAGGACTTGGAAAAGGGCATCTTGTGAGAGAAATCGATGCTTTAGATGGTGTGATGGGTGTAGTGGCTGATAAATCAGGTATTCAATTTAGATTATTAAATAGAAGTCGTGGCCCAGCAGTACAAGGACCAAGGACTCAATCAGATAGATCTCTTTACAAAGAACACATGCAAAAAATTTTATTAAATTATGATAATTTAGAGGTCGTTGCCGATCCAGTAGTAAAATTCTTATTTGATAACAACAAAGTTATAGGATTCGTCTGCCAGAGTGGTAAAGAAATAAGAACTAAAGAACTAATACTTACTACGGGAACTTTTTTGAATGGTTTAATACATATAGGTGAAACACAGATACCAGCTGGTCGGTTTGATGAAAAACCATCTACCGGTTTAAGTGAACAACTAGCAAAATTCAATATGCAAATTGGAAGATTAAAAACCGGAACACCACCTAGACTAGATGGTGACACAATTAATTACGATGACTTAGAAATGCAGCCTGCGGATGATGATCATTACTATTTTTCTTTCTTGACGAACAAGATCGACAATAAGCAGATCAAATGTGGGATGACTTATACTAATAATGATGTTCATAAAATTATTAGCGATAACATTTCAAGAAGCGCTATGTATTCAGGAAACATAAAAGGAGTAGGGCCTAGGTATTGTCCATCTATAGAGGATAAAATTGTTAAGTTTAAGGAAAAAGATAAACACCAAATATTCTTAGAACCAGAAGGATTAAAGGACAATACTATTTACCCAAATGGTATATCAACCTCACTTCCGGAGGAGATTCAGCTTAAAATATTGAGTAAAATCAAGGGTTTAGAGCAGGTTGTGATGAAGAGAGCTGGATACGCAATTGAGTATGATTATGTGGATCCAAGGGAGTTAAAAGCAACATTAGAAACCAAAAAAATTAATTCTTTATTTCTCGCTGGACAAATTAATGGAACTACAGGTTATGAAGAAGCTGCAGCCCAAGGTTTGATAGCAGGCATTAATGCGGCTTTAAAAATTAGAAATCAACAGGAGTTTATTTTAGATCGATCAACTTCTTATATTGGCGTTATGATTGATGATCTCATTACTAAAGGAGTTACAGAACCTTATAGAATGTTTACATCTAGAGCCGAATATAGATTAACTTTAAGAGCTGATAATGCGGATCAAAGACTAACTGATTTTGGGATCAATTTAAATTTAGTGAAGTCTGAAAGAAAAAAAATGTTTAATGAAAAGAAAAAAAATATTTTGGCTCTTAATTCAATTCTAAAAAATAATTATCTATCACCTAATCAAGCTAAGAAATATGATATTAAAATTGCCATGGATGGAGTAAAAAGATCTTGTTTAGAGATTATGGGTCAGCGAAAAGTAAATATGGCAAAAATAAGGCAAGTGTTTCCTGATATTCCTAGTTTTCCAAGGTCTATTGAAAATCAAGTTGTAACAGACGCCCATTACATGGGTTATCTGGACAGACAAGACAAAGATATAGAATCTTTTAAAAAAGATGAGGCCGTTATCATACCTGAGGGTATAGATTATGAAAAACTCAGCGGTCTATCTAATGAGATTAAGAGTAAGCTGCTTCAAGTGAAGCCTAAAACACTTGGTCAAGCTATTCGTATAGATGGCGTTACGCCAGCGGCTATAATTATTATTCTTTCACACATTAAAAAACTTAGATATAAAGCCACTGCTTGATGCAGCAGCTTGAAGTCATAAATATTCTTAAAAAGAGCCTTAATTTTAGCGATCATTCAATTGAAAAACTTAAAAGGTTCGCAAATCTAGTTTTAAAGGAAAATCAAAATTATAACTTAATTGCTAAAAGCACAGAAAATCAAATTTGGCATAGACATATACTCGATTCTGCTCAATTGGTTAAGTTTATTGATTTTAACCTCAATTCCATGGCTGATCTTGGCACTGGCGCAGGATTTCCGGGCCTAGTAGTAGAAATATTCAATAAAAATAAGGCTTTTCACGTGAAATTATACGAAAAATCACCAGTAAAAAGAAGGTTCTTAACGAGTGTAATTAAGGAACTGAGTTTAAATGCAGAGGTTTTAGGAGATGTGAGAGATGAAGTTATAGATTCTGAGATTATAATATGCAGGGCTTTCAAAAAATTAGACCACATAATACAAGTTTCACGTGAAATCGCTAAAAAACCTCATAAATTAATAATTCTAAAGGGTCAAAATGCACAGGAGGAAATAAAAAATTCTTTTAAAACAAAAAAATACCCTTATAAATTAGAAAGCAGCATGACAAATAAAGATTCAAAAATAATTTTGATGGAGATTAACAAGTAAATGTCATCACCTACAACACTAGCAATCATAAATCAGAAAGGTGGTGTGGGAAAAACCACTACCGTAATAAATTTAGCTGCTTCACTGTCCATTATGGGTCAAAATAATTTAGTTGTTGATTTAGATCCGCAAGGGAATGCAACAACAGGGCTGGGTAAAAACAATAATGATGAAGATAAAAATATTTACAATCTTTTAATAAAAAAAACTAATATTGAAAATATAATTCAGAAAACTGATATTAAAAACCTAGATTTAATAGGTTCTCATGTAAATCTTTCTGGTCTTGAAGTAGAAACTGCAAATGACTCTAACAGAGCATTTGTGTTAAAAGAAATATTGAACTTAAAGAAAGGCGGTCTATTAAAAAAATACGATAATATTTTTATAGATTGTCCACCGTCTCTAAGCTTGCTTACTATAATGGCATTGGTCGCTTCAGATGAATTGTTGGTCCCACTTCAAACAGAATTCTTTGCATTAGAAGGTATTACTCAACTTGTAAAAACGATAGATCGCATTAAAGAGAATCTTAATCCTAGTCTAAAAATCAGGGGAATTTTGCTAACAATGTTTGATAAAAGAAATAAGCTTTCTTCTGAGGTAGACAGAGAGGCTAGAAATTATTTCAAAGAAAAAGTATATCAGACTGTCATTCAAAGAAATGTACGTTTATCCGAAGCTCCCTCACATGGATTACCATGCGTAGTATACGACAAAAATTGTGTTGGAAGTAAATCTTACTTCAAATTAGCCGAAGAATTTTTAAAAAAAAATCAAATTGAAAGTGCCGCATGAACGCTAGCAGAAAAAAGGGTTTAGGAAGAGGATTATCGGCGCTTTTTGGGGACGCACCTTCAGAAGAAAAATCAAAAGTAATTAATCAAAGTAACATGGTAGCGATTGCAGATTTATCAAGAAATCCTTACCAACCAAGGCAAAATTTCAAAGAAGAAAAACTTGAAGAACTGGCGAATTCTATTAGGAAAAACGGTATTATTCAGCCGATTGCTGTAAGGTATAGTAAATCGGGCTCTGGAAAATATGAGATAGTAGCAGGAGAGAGAAGATGGTTGGCAGCTCAAAGAGCAGGTTTAAATAAAATTCCTGTAACAGTTTTAGATTTAAGTGATGTTGAGTCTTTAGAAGTAGCAATAGTTGAAAACATTCAAAGAGATGATTTAAATCCAATTGAGGAAGCAAGAGGATATAAGAGGTTGAATGAGGAGTTTAAATATGATCATGAAAGTATTTCAAAATTGATGTCTAAAAGTAGAAGTCATATAAGTAATACCTTGAGGCTTTTAACACTGCCAAAAGATGTAGTAGCAATGTTAGAAGAAGGATCATTAACCTCTGGTCAAGCAAGACCTTTAATAGGAATTTCAAACGCATCAACTATAGCTGAAGAAATAGTGAGCAAAAACTATAGCGCGAGGAAAGTCGAATATTTAGTTAGAAATAAAAAATCTAAAAATGAAGAAAAAAAATTAGATACTAATATACTTAAAACACAAGAAAGGATTGAAAAAATTTTAGGTTTAAAAGTTAATATTATCAATAAAAGAAATAATTCAGGTAAAATTACAATTCAATACAAAGATTTAGATCAATTTGAATTAATATCGGATTTACTGACTAAAAACTAGCTGACTTGCAAATTTCTACTATTAGGTTTTTAATTAGAATATTTTTGTTAATCGAGCTGTCAGACTTTATTTTAAGTTCAAGTTTATAAGTTTGTTTGAGCAGATCCTCTAATTTATTGCTGTCCCATTTTCGAGCTTGTATTAAAAAATTATTCCTATCTTTCCAAAAAATTGGTGGTTTTATCTCATCAATTTTTCTCTCCAAAGTATTGCCTCTCATATTATGTATTTCCTTTAGTTTAAATAATCTTTGATTTAATAAACTTAAATAAAAATAATTTTTATCAGTGTCAATTATCGTCTCACTAAGTAAATTATTTGTTTTTATTTTATTACCTGCTAGTGCTTCATCTTTTAAAATATTAAAGTTATCATTTATCTTTGTATCCAACAGTAACTCTAATTTTATTGTGTTAATCTTTTTATTTTCAAAAAAAATACTAATTTTTTGCAACTCATTATTAAGTTTTATTCGATCTAAATTACAGCTATCCAAAATTAAATTTATATTTTGAGTTGTTAGACCCTGAAAACCTTTAAGTTTATCTTGAATAATCCTTTTAAGTGAAATAACATTATCTTCATAACAAGGAACACTTGCTATTTTTGAAGATTTTTCAAAATAATTTCTAATTTTGGATTTCTTGTCTAAAATATCCGAGAATAAATAAATTTTACTTTCAGAAACTGATTCTTCTAAGTCAGTAATTATCTCTAAAAATTTGTCTGAAACTCCAAAAATATAAAAGATTTTTTTTTTACCAAATAACGAAATATTACTTATTTCATTTAGCAGTAAGTTTTTATTTTTTATAATTTCATCTTGGTTAAATCTTATAATTTCACAATTATCGTTATTTTCCTTAATCTTTTCTTTTAGATCATTTTTCAAACCTAGATTTTCACCGTAAAACAAAACTATATTTTTATCGAGGTTGGAGATATTTTGCTCAATTAAGTAGCTTTTATATTGCATTTATCCTCATTAGAAGTTCCTCAAATATCTCTTCAGCTAAATCAGCTGATAAAATATCTATTAACTTTTTTTCATTTTTAATTGTGACAGAATATTTTGATGTCGCGTTGTAATCAGCAACTTTAGATTTTTTAAATTTATAATTCTCATCATTTTCTAAAATACTAAATTTAACTGTAACATCTATTTTTAATTCATACTTTGTAATTACATTATTAATATTCTTCTCTTTTATTGAACGAGTTTTTGATGTGTTAAGATTTAAATTTATACTTTTGAGAGCATTATCTTTGGAATTTTGAAGCAGGTCATTTTTAATTATATAATTGATTTTGTTGTCACCATTTGTACTAATTTCTAAGATATTAAAGTTACTGAGTTCAGCTTGATTGACCACCTTAAATCCACAACTGCTCAATAAAATTAAAAATATTATAAATAAAATACTTTTTTTCATTTTAATTAGGAATAATGTAATTTATAATTTTGTTTTTAACAAAGATAGTTTTCTTTATATTTTTCTCATGAATGTACTTACTTGCCTTAGAACTATTTAATATAATCTTAAAAATTTCATTTTCGTCGAGATTCTTATTAACATTAATTATATCTCGTGTTTTACCGTTTATTTGAACTGCTATTTTGATTTCTTCTAGAGTATTTTTCTCTCTCTCAGGCCATTTGTTTAATGACTTGCAATTATGTAGTTCTAAACATTCGTAGGCTAGATGGGGAGTAAATGGGATCATTAATTTCATTATTTTCATAATACTATCTGAAAGTATTTTTTTACTTATATTTTCTTCCACGTTATCTCTAAAAATTTTATAAAGTTCATAAAAGTAGGCAATGGTAACATTAAACTTAAATTCTACTATCGAGTCATCAATTTTATTGACAAAGCTGTTTATTGTACTAACAAATTTTTTTTCTCTTTCTTTATCAGTTTTCTGATCTTTTTTGGTTGATACTAAAAAGTTTAAATTCCAAATTCTTTGCAAAAATTTATTTGCTGATGTAACCCCTGTATCTGACCATTGAATATCTTTTTCTGGAGGACTATCAGAGAGTATAAACCAGCGTACAGCATCTGCTCCATATTTATCAATCATTGTTTCTGGATCAATAGTATTTTTTTTTGATTTAGACATTGACTCTGGTGGCCCAACTACTACTTTACTTCCATCTTTTTTTTTTATTAATACGTTATCTTCATTTTTTTCAACTTCTGATGGGTGTAGCCAATTTCCATTTTTATCTTTGTAAGACTCGTGACATACCATGCCTTGAGTGAATAAGTTTTTAAAAGGCTCTGAAATTTTAAATTCTTTTTTACATTGATTTATTGCTTTTGTAAAAAATCGAGAATATAACAAATGTAATATTGCATGTTCTATACCACCTATATATTGATCAACTGGCATCCAATATTTTAAATCTTTCTCGTCAAAAGGTGATTTTTTATATGTTGGTGAACAGAACCTTAAAAAATACCATGACGAATCTACAAATGTATCTAAGGTATCGGTTTCTCTTATTGCTTTTTTCCCAGTTGATTTTTGCTTAGTGAGTTTCCAGGTAGGATGTTTTTCTAAAGGGTTTCCTGAAGCATTAAGATCAACATCCTCTGGAAGTTCAATAGGTAGCTCATTTTTCTCAACAGGAACAACACTTCCATCCTCAAGGTAAATCATCGGTATTGGACAACCCCAATAACGCTGTCTCGAAACTCCCCAATCTTTCAATCGGTAAAGGGTTTCCTTTTTTCCTAATTTTATTTGTTCAATATGATCAATTATTTTTTCCTTAGCTGTTTTTACATCTAAATCATTTAAAAAATGTGAATTAATAAGCTTACCATCACCGGTGTAAGCCTCACCTAATTTTTTATTTTTTCCATCACCTGATACTACTTGGATTATTTCAAGATTATATTTTTTGGCGAAATCAAAGTCCCTTTGGTCATGAGCTGGACATCCAAATATTGCTCCAGTACCATAATCCATCAAAACAAAATTGGCGAAATATACAGGCAAATTTTTATCTTTTATAAAAGGATGTTTTACTAACAGATTAGTTTTGAAGCCTAGTTTTTCAGCATTAGCAAGCGCCTCTTCAGTTGTTCCTGTCTTGTCACATTTTTTTTTGAATTCTAGAAATTCTTTATCTCCCTCAAAATTTTTACTCAAATCATGATCTACAGATAAAGCGATAAAACTTGCCCCAAAAATTGTATCTGGTCTAGTTGTAAAAACTTTGATTTTGTTTTCGCTTTGAAATAAAGAAAAATTAATTTCACAACCTATAGACTTTCCGATCCAATTTTGTTGCATCAATTTAACTTTCTCTGGCCAACCGTTTAACTTACTTAAATCATTTAACAATTGATTAGAGAATTTAGTAATATTAAAAAACCACTGTGAAAGTTTTTTTCTTTCAACCACTGCATTTGATCTCCACCCTCGACCATTTATTACCTGCTCATTAGCTAAAACTGTATTTTCCACTGGGTCCCAATTAACATAGGTCTCTTTTCTAGACACAAGGCCATTGTTGTAAAAATCAATAAATAATTCTTGTTGATGTTTATAGTACTCTTTATCACAAGTAGAAATTTCCCGAGACCAGTCTATTGAAAGACCAAGTAATTTTAATTGACTTTTCATTGTACTTATATTTTCATTGGTCCAGCTTTTTGGGTGCAAATTATTTAGCTTTGAGGCATTTTCAGCAGGTAAACCAAAAGCGTCCCAACCCATTGGGTGCAATACATTAAAACCGTTAAGATATTTATACCTAGCAATCAAATCACCTATAGTATAATTTCTTACGTGTCCCATGTGTATCTTTCCAGATGGATAGGGAAACATTTCTAAACAATAATATTTTTTCTTTGAGGAAGAGTTTGTTACAGAAGTAAACTTAGATTTATTACGCCATTTCTTCTCTATCTGCTGGAAATTATATCGCTCCATTTTTTAAAACTTTTTATTTTTTTAATTTTTTTGCTTCACGTTCGAATTCGGCTGCTTTTGCCATAATAGTTTTTAGAAGTTCAAATTTAATTATAGAGTCAATTTCATTTACTGTGCAATTCTGATTTGATTTACATTTTTTATTATGAACAATTACTTTTATACTATTTGACTGTATTTCATTGGAAAGAAATCTTAGAGTTATTTTTATTGACTCATCAGAATTAGATGTATCGCTGTACCAATCAGTAATTATAATGCCACCAGAATAATCTACAGTTGTTAATGGAATAAAATCTATAACTTCAAGTGACGCTCTCCAAAGAGGATTAGATGTGCTAAATTCATAAGTTGTTTTACCACCTCGGCCAAAAGCACCTTTTAAACTTACTCCTCGACCTTCATCGACATTTTTTCTTGCTCTTTCTTTCGCATTAACTGGAGCATCACGATCAGTTTTAGATGGTTTAGCGAATTCAGGTAATCCTCCACAACCGAATAACATCAGAAATGTTACTAAATAGATAAAAAAACGTTTATAAATAGGAAAATTTAAATTTTTTTTGTAACTAGTAGCCATTAAAAGTTTTATAGACTAATTTTCCCTTATTTACAGCGGTTTTTGAGTGTTGTAAAAATACAACTATAAGATAAAAAACCGCCATTATAAGTATTTTTTGAAGTTTGCAATCTGCAGATAATGTAAAAACTTCATAATTATTAATCATAATTAATAAACAAAGGAAATAAACATGAAAATGACTAAAATATTAGTTGCTTTATCTTTCTTATTCGCAGTTGTAACAGCAAAAGCTGGTGAATTGTCTGTAACAGGAAGCATGGAAGCGACTTACATTTCAAGTCCTGAAGCAACTACTGGTAACCCAATCGGTATGGACAGAGAATTAAAATTCGCTGGATCAACTGAGTTAGATAACGGGATCACAGTATCTGTAATGCAGGACACTTCTGACTCATTAGCATTCGGAAACTCACAAATCTCATTTGGTAACGTAGCTGGATTTGCAACAATTTATGTTGGATCTGACAGTGACCCAGTTGATGCAGTTGATGATATTACGCCAACAGCGTACGAAGAAGCTAACGGTTCAGGATCTGGTACTCTTAATGATGTAGGCTTAAACGCTGCTCAAATGGGTATTGGAACTAAATTTAGCTTACCTATTTTAGGTGCAGTTAACTTTAAATACTATCCAAAAGTTGACGGAGCAAAAAATGCTGACAACAATAACTCTGGTGACACAAGTGGTTCAGTTGGTTCAGGAGAATCAATTTCTCTTACAACTAACTTAGGTGACTTACCAGTAGTTGGAAGCTTCTTAGATGGTGCTGTTTTAACATCAGCATATGGTGAAAATGACCCATCAACAGTTGCTAACACAAGTGATGCATTCGATGCTTTAGTAGCTTTAAATTACTCAGCTGGTGCAATCAAAATTGGTGTGCAAAAGAAAGTACACAATGAAGGTGAAACAGCTACTGCAGATGATGAAATCTACTACAAAGATACTGCAATCGGAATTGCTTATGCTGTAAACGATGAGCTTTCAATATCTTACAACAGATATGACTCTCAAAGACACAGCAATACAGCAGCTAACGCTGAACAAGAAACTGATGCTATAAACATTGGTTACACAATCGGCGGAATGACTATTGGTTTCCAAGACGCACAAACAGATAATGCTGCTTGGGTTCTTAATGCGAAGGATGATTCAAGAACACTTGGTGTTTCTGTAGCATTCTAAGCTAATAGTTTATACTATTTAGAAAAGCCGGCTAGAAATAGCCGGCTTTTTTTTTACTCCAGACATCACTGCAAAGCCATCTGAAGGTATTATTTTTAACTTATTAATATTGCTTTTTTTAATACCTCCTAGAGGAATTAATTTTTTATAAATTTTAAGATAATTATTAAATTTTATTAATCCTAGATATTTTGCAGAAGGGTCATAATCTACTCTAAAAAGTTTTGATAAAAGTATTTCGCTACAACCTTGTTTAATTTTAAGATTAATTTCTTTAAAATTATGAGCAGAGCCAATTATATCAAAATTATTTTTTTTTTTATTTAAAAACTTAAGTGATTTGTTTGATGCTGACAAATAGACGCCGTCTGTTTTTAATAAATTACAAAGTAAAAAATCGTTAGCTATATAAAACTTAATATTCTTAAGTTTACATTTCTTTCTAAAATCAGCTAAACTTTCTAATTTAGAAGGCATTATAGAATTTCTGTAAATTATGTAAAATTTATTATATGTTTTTAACTCATTTAGATTAATATCTCTGATATTATCTATTATTAAAAAATATTTTTTTTTGAATGCAAACATATGACTAACATAATCGAAAGTTACGATAAAATAAAATCTAATATAAGAAATTTAAATCTAACACATGACATAAAAATTATTGCAATTAGTAAAACTTTTTCTATGGATCATATCAAGCCGCTTATAGACTACGGTCATAATCATTTTGGTGAAAATAAGGTTCAAGAGGCAACTGCAAAATGGAAAGATATCAAATCTAAAAATAATCAAATTAAACTACATATGGTAGGTAAGCTTCAGAGCAACAAAGTAAAAGATGCGGTAAAGGTATTTGATTTCATTCATTCTCTAGACAATCAAAAACTCGCTGATGCTTTATCAAAACATCAAACAAATTTAAATAAGCAGTTGAAATATTTTATTCAAGTAAATATTGGTAATGAAATACAAAAATCAGGAATACCTGCAAATGAGTTAGACGGCTTTTATAATTATTGTACTAAAGAAGCGAAACTTAATATTTTAGGATTGATGGTGATTCCACCTAACGATGATAATGCAAAAAAATATTTTAAATCATTATATGATTTAAATAATTCCCTTGCCTTAAAAGAATTGAGCATGGGTATGTCAGCTGATTATCTCGATGCAATTAAATTTGGATCAACTTTTGTAAGAATAGGAAGCTCTATATTTGGTTCGCGATCAAAACTTTAGTATTTCTGTTAATCTTTTTCAAAATTTTAAGAAGGTGAATTTTGTTTATTGCAATGCATCCCTCTGTTTTTTTGTATTTTTTTTTGGCTACATGAATAAAGATTGCACTACCTTTATTCTTCTTTGTAGGATTCATATTATAATTCAATACAAGTATAATATCGTATACGTTCTCTTTTCTATATAATTTCTCATAATTATGAATAAATGGAGTTTTAATAAGCTTATTATATTTCTTTGATTTAGGGTCATTGCACCATCCCATATTTTTTTTTATAGCAATTTTTTTAAATTTTGAATGAATATTTTTTATTCTATCCTTCCTGTATAAGATTAATTTTATTTTATAAAGCCCCTTCGGAGTTATCATGTCACCTTCTTTCTTTTTATAACCAATTCCCCTTTTACCTAAAGCACATTTTACTTTATAATCATTATAGATAAGATATTTTTTATTTATATTTATATGCATCAATTAAATGTTTTGATTTATGGTCCAGATTCATTTTTATCAACTTTAAATGAACTTAAACCTTTTTTAAAGTTTAATTATAATACAGAAATCTTAGAAGCTAACTATGATATAATTTTATTCTATGATGAGATTCTTGATGATCCAATTAAAAAAAACTTAATTAATAAAAGTGAAACATTAAAAATTTGCGCCACTAGTAAAAAAAAACTAGCAAATAATTGGGATGGGATTTTACAGCTTCCTACAACAATAAAAGAAATTAATGCTATTATAGAAAGTATAGTTGCAAAAAAAGAATTTACAAAAAATTCATCCATTAAAGTTAAAAATTATTTTCTAAATAAAAATGAAAAAAAATTATCCTTAAATTTTGATGCGATAATTTTAACAGAAAAGGAAATTCAATTGATTGAATTACTCTTAAAAAATACAAAGCCAATCTCAAAAGGAAAAATTCTATCTTTAGTTTGGAATTACTCAACTGATGCAGATACACACACAGTAGAGACACATATATATAGATTAAGAAAAAAAATTAGTGAGAAATTTAAGGATGATAAATTTATAATAAATTCTAAGGATGGTTATTATTTGTGAAAAAAAGAAATAAATTTGCAAAAGATCTATTAACTTCAAAATATAGGAAACGTATTGTAAGGCCAAAGAAAGGTAAAGGAAGTTTTAGAAGAAAAAAGAAATGAAGTTATTATATATTTAATCTAGCACCAATGATCTGAATAATCTTAGATGACATTTCGGTACCTTTTTGTAAACTCTCTTTAATAGATTTAAGGTTAACGAGACCATGTAAAAAACCACTTGCAAATAAATCCCCCGCACCAGTTAAGTCTTTAATTTTAAGATTTTTTTTCGAAGAACATTCTATAATTTTATCTTGGTTTATTGCAACAGCGCCTTTTTCCCCACGTGTAATAACGATCAATCTATTAACAGTTTTTGAAAAATCAATCACTTCTTCAAAATTTTTTGCATTTATCAAAGACATGATTTCCTGTTCGTTTGCAAATGTAATATCTAACTTATTTTTAACTAAGTCCAAGAAATGAGTTTTATGCCTTTCAACACAAAATAAGTCAGATAACGACATAGCTATTTTATTAGAATTTTTTATAGCTTTATCAAAAGCTTTTTTTGGCTCACCTTCATCCCAAAGATAACCTTCCAAAAACAGAATTTCACTTTGTTTCACTGCTTCAACATCAATATCATTTTCATTAATTTTTCCTGCAGTGCCAAGAA
Source organism: uncultured Pelagibacteraceae bacterium (assembly GCA_902619675.1). Classification (GTDB taxonomy): domain Bacteria; phylum Pseudomonadota; class Alphaproteobacteria; order Pelagibacterales; family Pelagibacteraceae; genus Pelagilacustribacter. Next base: position 522 of record CACNFA010000020.1, on the reverse strand, counting down.
AAGTTACCATTGTCCTTTCTGAGTCAGGTGTTATTAATATCAAACAAGTGCCTGTTGGCACCACCTCTTTTTTCTTTGAATAGAAGAACTTTACATTTTCTTTTTTTAAACCTTGTTCATACTTATTACCCAAATCATCATCGCTGATTTTACCAATAAAGCCCACGTTATTCCCAAGTTGTGAGAGACCCACTATTGAGTTTGCAACAGATCCGCCAGAAACAGTTTCTTCTATTTTAAGAGTAGATAATAGTTTTTTAAATTCAACTTCATCTACAAGCTTCATAGTACTTTTTGTTAAATTGTTTTGTTTAATGAATTTGTCTTCAACTTTACAAATTACGTCAACGATAGCGTTGCCAATTCCTAAGATTTTCATTTAAGCTTTCTTTGTTTTAATAGGTTTTTTTCTATTGGGATAACAGCTTTTACAAATTTTACAAGTCATTCCATAACAATCTCGGGCTTTGCAATATTCTCTTCCGTACCAAATGATTTGTAGGTGAAGTTTGTTCCAGTATT
>CACNFA010000019.1 GCA_902619675.1 uncultured Pelagibacteraceae bacterium | reverse complement strand
GAAAGTGGTGTTACGTCTAAAAGCAAAACATCCTTCACATCACCTTGTAGTACTCCACCTTGAATTGCTGCTCCCATAGCAACAACTTCATCGGGATTTACACTCTTGTTAGGCTCTTTGCCAAAAAAGTTTTTAACAGTTTCTATAATTTTAGGCATTCTTGTCATTCCTCCAACAAGAACAATTTCATTAATTTCCGCAGCTGAAAAGCCAGAGTCTTTTAGTGCAGTTTTACAAGGTTCTAAAGTTCTATCAACTAAACTCTGAACTAAAGCTTCTAGCTTTGCTCTTGTGAATTTTAAATTCAAGTGTTTAGGTCCGGTTTTATCGGCGGTAATGAAAGGTAAATTAATTTCTGTCTGTGCTGCAGATGAAAGTTCAATTTTCGCTTTTTCAGCAGCTTCTTTTAGTCTTTGTAAGGCTAACTTATCAGTTTTTAAATCTATACCGTTGTCTTTTTTAAATTCAGAAGCAAGATACTCAACTATTGCATCATCGAAATCTTCACCACCTAAAAACGTATCTCCGTTGGTAGATTTGACTTCAAAGACACCGTCACCAATCTCTAGAATTGATATATCAAATGTCCCTCCACCTAAATCATAAACAGCAATTTTTTTACCACCTTTTTTGTCTAAGCCATATGCAAGAGATGCAGCCGTCGGTTCGTTAATTATTCTTAACACCTCTAAACCAGCAATTTTTCCTGCATCTTTAGTTGCTTGTCTTTGAGAGTCATTAAAATATGCTGGTACAGTTATTACAGCTTTAGTTACCGCTTGGCCTAAATATTTTTCAGCAGTTTCTTTCATCTTTTGTAAAACAAAGGCTGAAATCTGTGCAGGGGAATATTTTTTTCCCTTACCCTCTACCCAAGCATCACCGTTGTCTGATTTGACAATTTTGTAAGGCACTTTTGAAATATCTTTTTGAACTGATGGTCCGTCAAATTTTCTTCCGATTAACCTTTTTACTGCAAATATAGTATCACCTGCATTTGTAACTGCTTGTCTTTTAGCAGGTTGACCTACTAATTTCTCGTCTTTTTCTAAAAAGGCAACTACTGATGGTGTAGTTCTAGCACCTTCTGTATTCTCTAAAACTTTGGCTTGTGACCCATCCATTATAGCCACGCATGAATTTGTAGTTCCTAAATCAATTCCTATAACTTTGCTCATTTTATTTTTCCTTATGTTGTTTCTATATGGGTGTTTTTTTTTCTTCTACAAGGTACTTTTTCTATTTTTTTTCCTCTTTTTCGGGGTTTTTTGAACTTTTTCTCTTCGCGACACTTACTAATGCCGGTCTAAGCAATCTTTCACCTAACATGTAGCCTGGTTGGATTTCTTGTACTACAATGCCTGGTTCGCATGAATCGTCTTCTATTTCACTCATTGCCTGATGAAGATTTGGATCAAATTTTTTTTCTTTTGATTTTATTTTCTTGATATTGTTCCTTTCAAATATTGATATTAAATCTTTCTCAATGATACTTATATTTTCTAAAAATTTGTCTAAATCTTTATTTTCTTTCAGGACCTTATCATTTTGAATTGCATCTTTAGCTCTTTGTAAATTATCAAGTATTGCTAAACTTTCTTTTGCAAAATTAAAAGAACCAAACTCGAATGCATCTTTTATTTCTTTTTCGAATCTTCTTCTTTGATTTTCTATTTCGGCTAAAGACCTTAGAAGTTTCTCCTCAGTATCTTTTAATTTTTCCTCAATACTCTGATTATTGCTTTTTTTATCGTTCTCATTCAAAGGCTCTTTTTTTGCATCCTTGGATAAATTTTCTTTTTCTTTATTTTTTTCAATATCTTTTTCTGACATCAAAATGCTATATAGTAAATATTTATAAAATTACTAGGTCGAAATGAAAAAAATTTTAATAGGCACTCATAATAAAGGAAAATTTAAAGAAATTAGTTATTTACTGCCAAGAAAATACAAGAAAATAACACCGATTTCTCTAAAAATAAAAAGCCCAAAAGAAACTGGCAAAACATTTATTGCTAACTCAAATTTAAAAGCAAATTTTTTTTCTAGTTTTGTAGATTATCCTGTTATTTCTGATGACTCAGGTTTATGTGTCAAATCATTAAAAAATAAACCAGGAGTTTACTCTGCTAGGTTAGCTAAAGAATTAGGAAGTTTTGCCAAAGCTATGAAATATATTTTAAAACAATTAAAAAATAAAAAGGATAGATCAGCATATTTTGTTTGTAGTTTATCATTTAAACGACCAGGGAAAAAACCTGTTACTGTATTAGGAAAATTACACGGAAAAATATCACGTAAGATTGTAGGAAAAAAAGGATTTGGTTATGATCCAATTTTTATCCCAAATTCTCACAAAAAAACTTTTGGCGAAATGAATAAATATAAAAAAATTAAAATGGATCACAGGTATCTAGCTTTTAAAAAATTAAAAAAAAAAATTAGAATTTAATAAATTTATTTTTTTCAGCTTTGTAAATCTCTAATTCTTGAAAAACTTTTTTATCTTTAATGCCAAAAGTTCCAATTTTACCTTTAATTTTGTTTTTGAATAAAAAATCGTTTGTAGAGCTAATTTTTCCATTTTGTTTCCAAGCATAGTATATCAATCCTAATGCATCATAAGTTAAAATAGTAATTTCATTTGGATAAGAATTAAACTTATCAAAATATTTTTTATTATATTTTTTAAATTCTTTGTAGTTTACTGAGGGATAATAAAGAGTTTTGATAGTATTTTCGTAAAAAATACTTTCATCGAACCACTGATTTACGGTAGTAAAAATTACGTCTGATTGATCAACATCTGTATATACTAAAGATGTTAAAACGCTTTTTAGATTATTTCCAAAGTCGATAATAATCACAGAGTCAAAATTTACTTTTCCCAAAGTATAAAGTTGCTCAAGTCTTTCTAATTGTTTTATTGATTGCTCATCCTCTTTATCCTCAAATAACTTTTTCCTAAGTTCTAAATTTTTTTTCCTTTGTGTGTAGTTTGTTAAAGTCTCGATCTCTCCTGTTAAAATTTGTGGATTTGGATCGTATTTAAAAATCTTTACATTATTTAAATTAAGTTTTTTGAGTTTTGCTTCTATTAAACTAGTATAATGATTTTTTGGAAACATAATTATAGTTTTATTTTTTTTTTGTTTTTTTAGAAAATTATTTAAAGCTTGTAATTGAGACTCCAAATTAATGCCTACACTAATAATATTGCTGGCAAATTCTGGATTCATATTGGAGGGTGATATAAAAGTAATATCACTATATTTCTTTACTTCGCTAAAATCTTTATGACTAATTGGTCCGATAATTATATTTGCACCTTTTGATTTTATATCTTCGATTGCTAAATTTAATTTTTCGTTGTTATTTAAACCCGCATCTCGTGGAATAATAGAAATCTTATTATCACCTATTTCCTCTAGAGCTAATTGCAATGAATAAAGTAAAGAATTTCCCAATTCAGCATATTCTCCAGTTAAAGGAGCCAGCAAACCAATTTTCAGAGATTTATTTTTCTCATCAGCTAAAAGATTAGAATTAGTTATCAATATTATGTAAGATAGTAATATTATTATTCTTTTTTTCATAACATGAAGCTATTTGCAGGTAATTTATATATCGTTTCAACTCCTATTGGCAATCTCGATGATATAACATTGAGAGCAATAGATGTATTAAAAAAATCAGACTTTATTCTATGCGAAGACACTAGACGCTCCCTAAAATTATTAAATCATTATAAAATTACAAAAAAATTAATTTCCTATCACAAATTTAATGAAAAAAAACAAACCACAAGCGTTATAGAGCACATTAAAAAGGGCAAAATTTTGTCTCTGATATCCGACGCAGGCACACCATTGCTGTCTGATCCTGGTAAATTACTTTTAAAAGAATGTTATAAAAATAACATTAAAGTCACACCAATCCCAGGAGTATCTTCAATAGTTACGGCAATGAGCGCTTCTGGATTTAACGATCAATTTTTATTTTATGGATTTCTTCCTAAAACGGAAAATGAAATTAATAAAGTTTTGGTAAATTTATCGAATAACAATTATTCCCAAGTTTTTTTTATAACATCGAACAAAATAAATTTTTATATTAAAAAATTTAAAGAGTTTTTCTCTGGAAGAGAGATATTTATAGCCAAGGAAATGACAAAGGTACATGAAACATTTTTTAGAGGAAAAATAGATGATTTTGAAGTCTTTAAAAATTCTATGAAAGGAGAATTAACAGTAATTATCTCAGAAAAAAAAAAAGAAGCAAAATCTTTAAATAAAAAAGAAATTATCAACAAGGCTAAAAAATATCTTAAAAAATATACACTTAAAGATACAGTTGATTTGATTTTTGAGTCAGAAAAAATTAATAGAAAAGAAATATACAAATTATGTTTATATGCAAAAAATAAAGCTAACACTTAGTATTCTATTAATTCTAAGCCTAACTTCTTGCTCATCAGTTGGTCGTTTTGGTGCAGGTGTAGATATAACATTTGATCCAAGAACTATTGGTATGCAAATTGATGACACAATTATGCAAAAAAATTTATCTGCGAGATTGTCACTTGCAAACAAAAAATACTTTTTATCAATTCAATCAGAAGTAAGAGATGGTAATATTTTTTTATCTGGAAAAGTAGATGAACCTGAAGAAAAAATTAAAATTACTAAAATGGCATGGGAGACTAAAGGTGTCAGATCTGTTAAAAACGCAATCACAATAAAAGGTCAATCAAGTTTTAAAGGGACAGCAAAAGATATTTTAATTACGAGTCAATTAAGATCAGCTTTAATTTTTAATAAAAAGACAAAAGCAAGAAATTACACATTAGAAACGATTAACAAAAATATCTACATTTTCGGAATTGCTATGAACTTAGAAGAAAAAAAAGAGGTGATTAATGAGGCAAATAAAATTTATGATGTAAATAAAGTATTTCCATCAATCTATTTAGCTTCTGAATTAAGCAGAAATAAACTTTAGTTTGAGTAATCTATTACATCAGACGAATAAGCTGCAATAGATGCTAAATTGAGAATTTCTGATGTGCTTGCTCTTAAAGGTGCAACCTCTATTGGTGAGCCTAAGCCGATTAACAAAGGACCTATTAGTTTTCCACCACCAAATACTTTCATCAATTTTGTCGAGATCGCCGCACTGTGTAAGGCTGGCATAATTAAGATATTTGCATTTCCAACAATTTTAGAGAATGGATAAATTTCTTGATAAATCGGATTTAAAGCTACATCAGGCTGCATTTCTCCATCAAAATCAAAGTCTACTTTTTCTTTTTTTAATAATTCAATCGCGTCTCTTACATGTTTTGTATTTTTTGAGATTGGTTTTCCAAAAGTAGAGTGAGAAAGAAAAGCAACTTTTGGATCAAATCCGAACAACCTTGCAACTCGAACGCAAGATTTTGAAACTTTTACTAAACGTTCAGGTGATGGAAAATCTTGTACATTTGTATCTGCAACTAAGACTGTTTTTCCTTTCAAAGTTATCATAGTCATTCCAAATATTTCTTCTCCTGGTCTAGGATCTGTAACTTTTTTTAATTTCTCTATTGAGGCTGCATAATGTCTTATATTACCTGTCACCATTGCGTCTGCATCTTTACAAGCAATCATTGAAGCACCCCAAGCTATTCGTTCATTTCTTACCAGACGATCAACATCTCTCTCTAATTGCCCTTCTCGTTGAAGCTTTTTATATAGATGCTTAACATATTTTTCACGTTTTTCTTTGTCAGTAGAATTTACTATCTCAATTTTATAGTTTTCATCTAAACCAATATTTTTAAGTTGTTCTTTAATCCTTTTTTCTGCCCCGATTAAAATTGGGGTCCCCAATTTATTTCTCCCAAATTCAATCGCAGCTTTAAGCATGTTTTCATCTTCCCCCTCGGCAAAGATTACTCTTTTTGGATTTTTTCTTATTTTTGCATTAATACCTTGCATTAATGACATTGTAGGATCTAATCTATTTGTGAGTTGATCTTTATAAACTTCTAAATCAGAGATATTTTTTCTAGCAACACCACTTTTCATTGCTGCCTCAGCTACAGCTGCAGGAATAACACTTATCAATCTCGGATCAAAAGTTGATGGAATTATATACTCTTTTCCATATCTTGGCCTGTCTCCACCATAAGCAGAAACGACTTCATCTGGAACATTTTCACGAGCTAGGAGTGCGATCGCTTTCGCAGCCGCTATTTTCATATCCTCATTAATTTCTTTAGCACGAACATCTAGCGCTCCTCTAAAAATATAAGGAAACCCAATCAAATTATTAACTTGATTTGGATAATCAGATCTTCCAGTAGCAATTATTGCATCATCTCTCACTTCTTTGATTAGTTCAGGTTTTATTTCAGGGTCAGGATTAGCACAAGCAAACACTATTGGGTTATTCGACATTGATTTAATCATATCTTTTGAAACTACATCTTTTGCAGACAATCCTAAGAAAACATCTGCTCCTTTAATTGCTTCAGATAATGTTCTTAATTTTGTATCGATTGCGTGTGCAGATTTAAACTGATCAATATTTTTCCGACCCTTGTAAATTACACCTTTACTGTCACACATGATAATATTTTCACTTTTAACCCCTGAACTTTTAAATAAATTTGCGCAAGCTTGAGCAGATGCGCCTGCACCATTAACAACTATCTTTACTTTATCTATTTTTTTTTTTGAAATATCTAATGCATTAATAAGAGCAGCAGTAGTGATTATAGCGGTACCATGTTGATCATCATGAAAAATTGGAATATCTAAAATTTCTTTAAGCTTTTGTTCTATAATAAAACAATCTGGAGCGGCAATGTCCTCAAGATTTATTCCTCCAAAAGTACCTGCAATATTTTTTATTGTATCAATTATAGCTTCAGGTTCATTGTTATTAATTTCAATATCAATCGAGTCTATGTCTGCAAATCTTTTAAACAAAACAGATTTACCTTCCATGACAGGTTTAGAGGCAAGCGACCCTAAATTGCCCAATCCTAAAATTGCTGATCCATTACTTATAACTGCAACTAGATTACCTTTACTAGTATAGTCATAAGCTAGATCAGGATTTTTTGCTATTTCTTTTACTGGTGCAGCTACTCCAGGAGAGTAAGCAAGAGACAGATCTCTTTTAGTTGTTAAGGGTTTACTAGAATTAATCTCAATTTTGCCAGACTTTCCTTTTAAATGGAAATCAAGTGCCTCTTTATCTGAATAATGATCAATTTCTGTTTTCTTTGGCATTTATTTTTATGAGTATGTTATATAAAGAAAATTAATTCACTATAAATTTATGGCCTAATTTAGATTATATATGAACTTGCTTTCTTCAGCATCAATATTTAGTTTTTTTACACTTATCAGCAGGATTTTAGGTTATCTAAGGGATATTCTTATAGCAATTTTTTTGGGAGCCTCAATATTTGCTGATGCATTTTTTGTTGCTTTTAGACTACCAAACACTTTTAGGCGTTTATTCGCAGAAGGTACATTTAACGCGGCATTTATACCCAGTTACACTTCAGCGAAAATAGAGAACAAAAAAAAAGGCAAGATATTTGCAGATGACGTTTTAAGTTTATTGTTATTAATTCTTACTATTTTAGTTACTCTAGCTGAAATTTTTACTCCATTCTTAGTTTACCTAATTGCCCCCGGTTTCATTTCTGATGATATAAAGTTTGATTTGGCAGTGGAATTTACTAGGATAACGTTCCCTTTTTTATTGTTTGTAAGTTTGTCATCTTTTTTTTCTGGAATTTTAAATTCGAACAATAAATTTGCAGCAGCAGCAGCAGCTCCAATAATTTTAAATGTTATTTTAATACTAAGTATTTTAATATCATATTTTTATGATTTGAATATAGCCAAACAACTTTCATACGGTGTTACATTCGCTGGATTGATTCAATTAATTTTTTTAATTTTTATTACCTTTAAATTTTATAAACCGAATTTAAGGCTTAATTTTAAGATAACTAATAAAGTAAAGTTTTTTTTTAAAAAGTTACTGCCAAGTATTTTTTCATCTGGTGTAACACAAATAAATATTTTAATAGGAACTATAATTGCTTCTTTCCAACCTGGAGCAGTTTCATATTTATATTACGCTGATAGAGTTTATCAAATTAATTTAGCAATTGCTGGTATTGCAGTAGGCACTGTCTCTTTACCCGTGCTCTCTAAAGCCTTAAAAAGAAAAAATTTTTCCAGTGTTTCAAATATTCAAAACAAATCCTTAGAATTATCTTTATTATTATCTATACCAGCAAGCTTAGGATTGATAATAGCAGCAGAAGAAATAGTAAGTGGTTTATTTGGATATGGATCATTTACGGAACAAGATGTGAGAGTTACCTCTGAAGCATTAATGTTTTTTGGTTTTGGGGTAATAGCTTTTGCATTGGTTAAAATTTTAGCTAACTTCTTTTTTGCTAGAGATAATACAAAAACACCTTTTATTATTTCCACAATCATTGTAATTCTAAATGTTATTATCAGCTTAAGTTTTTTTAATCGTCTTGGTTTTCTAATAATCCCAATAGCTACTTCTATTTCTACCTGGGTTGGAGTTTTTATTTTCTTATATTTTTTGAAAAAAAATAATTTCTTGCTTTTAAAAGTGAAATTATTTCAGAATATTTTGAAAATCTTTATATCATCTATTATTATGTCCTTTATTCTTATTTTTGCTTTAGAAAAATACTCAAGTTATCTTAATTATGCATACATTTATAAGTCTATTTATCTATTTATGATTGTAGGTTTCGCAGGAATTGTTTATTTGTTATTCTGTTATTTGCTAGGTTTATTAAAAATAAAAAATTATAAAACAAATTAAAATTAAATGACTAAAAAAGATCTTGTTTTTTCCGGTGTTCAACCTACTGGAAATTTACATTTGGGTAATTATTTAGGAGCATTGAAAAATTTTGTTTCACTTCAAAAAAAAAAGGAGTGTATTTATTGTGTCGTTGATTTACATGCAATAACTATTTTTCAAAAACCAGAAGAATTACGCAATAACGTTCTGGAGACAGTAGCTAGTTTTATCGCTACGGGTCTTGATCCAAATAAAAGTGTAATATTTAATCAATCATCAGTTTCGGGCCATTCAGAGTTAGCATGGATTTTAAATTGTGTTTCAAAAATTGGCTGGTTAAATCGAATGACTCAATTTAAAGATAAAGCTGGTACCGATAAAGAGAAAGCAAGTGTTGGATTATACATTTACCCAAACTTAATGGCAGCAGATATTCTACTATACAAGGCAACCCATGTTCCAGTTGGTGCTGATCAAAAGCAACACTTAGAATTAGCTAGAGATATTGCTCAAAAATTTAATAATGATTTCAAGTGTAAGGATTTTTTTCCAATTCCAGAGCCGTTAATACCAAAAAATATTTCTAGAGTGATGAGTTTAAGAGATGGAACAAAAAAAATGAGCAAATCAGAGGACTCTGATTATTCAAGGATTAATTTAAAAGATAGTGCTGATGAGATAAGTAAAAAAATAAAAAAAGCCAAATCAGACTCACAGGTAATTCCAGATAATTTAAAAGAATTAGAAGGAAAACCCGAGGCGTTAAACTTACTCACTATTTACTCAGAAATATCAAAAATAAGTTTAGAAAAAATTATTAATGAGATGGCAGGAAAAGAGTATTCTCATTTAAAATTAAGATTATCAGAGCTGCTAATCAGTGAAATTACACCCGTTGGAAAAGAAATTGTTAAATTATTGGAAGATAAGTCGCATCTAACCAAGATTTTAAAAAAAGGTAAGGAAAAAGCTAGTATTATTGCTGAGGAAAACCTAAAAAATATACGTGAAAAAGTGGGACTGATATAATATAAATTTTCTCATGATACAAACTGAACCAACACCAAACCCGAACTCACTAAAGTTTCTTTCTGAAAATATAATTTCAACAGCTGGCACTGAAGAATTTCAAAAAGATAAATCTACAAATGTTTCTAATCCGTTTATAAAAGAACTTTTGCAATTTAAAGGTGTAGAACTGGTTCTTTTAGCGAAAAATTTTATTTCAGTTAAAAAATCTGAAGAAGCGTCGTGGAATGATTTAAAACCAATGGTGATATCTCATTTAAATCATTATTTTGAAAATAACAGCGAGCCAATATTAAAATCTAAAGAAAAATTTGAAACTGTAGAAAATGAGGATGACACTGTAAAAAAAATTATGGATGTTTTAGATACAAAAATTAGACCTGCCGTTGCCAAGGATGGAGGTGACATAAAATTTAAGTCGTTTAAAAATGGTGTAGTTAAAGTCGAACTTCAAGGCAGTTGTTCCGGATGTCCGAGTTCATTAATGACTTTAAAACAAGGTGTACAGAACCTCTTAAAACACTATGTAAAAGAGGTAAATTCTGTAGAAGCGATATAAATTATGAAGAAAAAATTAAGTTACAGAGATAAATTAATTGAACTAGCCTATATATATAATGTTAAAGAAATCCAAGAGTACGAAAAAAGAAGAAAAAATCTTACAACTGGCCAGATCGAATTAATTCTTAAAAAAAACAAAATTATAATTCCTAAAGATTTACAAACGAGTTTTTTAAAAGAAAATTTTACAAAACCATTATCAAGACTCAAATCAAGTATTGCAGATTATAAAGAAGAAAAAATAAAAGATAAAAATAGACTTTTACGAAGAGTTGAAAATTATAAATATGATACCACAAGAAAATTTAATCTAGGTTTGAGCAATATATGGAAACTTTTCGGAAATGCAGGTTTAAATTTTCTAAATATTCTTCCAAAGCTTGGTTTAACAGTTAGTAAATTTTTCGGGGATCTTTTTACAGATGTATTTAATTCAATTTATAATCAACAGATTGATCAAAAAAGTGCAAGAAATGTTATTATAGGATTTTTTGTGGTCGTGGGTGTGACCACGGCGGTAATTGTTGGATTTAATACTTATAAAGATTATGATTTTACTGAAAAAAAAGTTGTAATTAAAAAACCTGAAATAAAAAAACCAGAAATAAAAAAACCCAAAGTTACTGAAAAGGAAAAAATTGAAAAAAAAGATGCAAAAAAACCTGATCAAAAAATTAAAAAAAAAGAAGAAAACAAACCAGAACTTAGGGTAAAGAGAAATAATGTTGCAGAAGTTATTTTACCTGATTTAAATCTTAAGACAGAAACAGTAATTCAACTTTTTAAAGATGTAGACTACGATTTAAAAAAAGTTAGAAATGATAAGTTGGTAAAGCCTATATATTTTACTCAATTTCCAAGAGATCTTGATAATTTACAAAGCGTGCAATTAAAAAAGGAAACTTTTATCAAGATTGTTTTGCCACTGATTGTAGCTGAAAATGAGAAAATACTTGACGACAGGGAAAAGCTGAAAATTTTATCAGAAAAAAAATTTACATCTGATTTAGAAAAACAATGGTTAAGACAAAAACTTTTAGAGTATAAAGTTAAAAAAGGCGATCTGGAGGAATTATTATTTAGAATGGATGTTATTCCGGTTTCTATTGCACTAGCACAAGCAGCGAAAGAGAGTGGCTGGGGAACTTCCAGGTTTGCATTAGAAGGAAATGCAATTTTTGGTCAGTGGACATGGGATGGACAAGGTATCGCGCCTTTAAATAGAGACAGCAATAAAAACCATAAAATTTTAAAGTTTCCAATTTTAAGAGCTTCTGTTAAAGCGTACAAAAATAATTTAAACACACACAAAAGCTACTCGAAGTTTAGAGATAAAAGAAAACAACTTAGAAATAAGAGTAAAAAAATTACAGGCTTAGCATTAACTGATACTTTAAAAAATTACGCTCAAACAGGATCTGAGTACACAAAGATTTTAAATCAGATAATTACGCAAAACAGGTTGTCAGATTTCGAACGTGTAAGGTTAGTAAATTCAGTAAAACAAGTTGAGCTTAATTCGTAATTAATTTTCACTTATCACGTACTGGATCCCAAGCCATCTCCAGAAACCATTTTTCTCTTTAAGAGAACAATTTATTCTACCCCTTTCTCCAATAAATTTTTCACTTATCTTAATTTCTAGAGTTCTTATTTCTGTAAAAGAAATTATTGAGTTCCTCCATTTGTTACCTTCATTCGAAAAACATGAAATCCTTTTAAGGTTATCAATATTCTCATAAAATTTTATTAAAACGTTAGGAGGATTTTTAGCTTGTAATAAATATCGATCCTCAGGTTTTATACTGTAATATTTTAAGGGTAGTGTTCTAGTTAAAGTTTTAAACCTTTCTAAATTTCCATATTTTTCATTGATAGGAAATCTAGGCAATTCCCATAGATCTTTAGTTTCATCAATCACTCCTGAATGTTGACCAAAAGCATACTTAAAGCCTAATTCTTTAATAATTTTTTTAAATTCAAGACTATATTCTCCAAATGGGTAAGAAAAAAAATCTGAGTCAGTGCCCAATTTTTTTTTGAAGATTTTGATAGATTTCAATATATCATCTTTAATGACTTCATTGCTTTCATCTACTAGATATTCATGTGAGTGACTATGATTTCCAATTTCTACATTATTATCATTATGTAGTTCAATAATCTGGTTCCAATTCATATAATTAAAAGAGCCCACCTCTCTAGTATTTACAAATAAAATAAAAGGGATTTTTTTTTCTTTCAAAATTGGCCATGCATTTTCATAAAAGGATAAAAGACCATCATCAATTGTAAGCAATATTTTTCTATTTTTTTTTTCTTGTGTAAGACTTTTTTTAAAATCTTTTGGGTGAATAAATTTTATTCCCTCATTTTCTATAATTTCAAGTTGTTTTTTAAAGACATCAAGTTGAATATTTGTTGAAGGATATTTATCTTCATTGAATCTATGATACATTATTGAAACTATCCCAAAGTCTTCAAAAGAGGAATTGCTTGAAGCAAAAACGTTTGAATAGCTTAAGCTTAAAGTTATACTGAGAAAAGAAATGATTAATAATTTTTTAATTATCAAATGCATTGGACAGGATGATAAATTAGGATTGAGAATAAATAAAGATTTTTTTATACGCAATTTTAAAAATAAGAAAAATAGTAATGATTACCTAGTTTCTGAAATCATGGAATTCATTAATATGCATCAAGTAAAGTTAGATAAAAATTTTAGCGTTATCGTAAATCAAGGACCTGGAAGTTTTGCAGGAATAAGAACATCTCTGGCCGTTGCTAAAGGGCTAGAAATTTCAAAAAATATACGCTTATATGGCTATAAGGACACAGATTTGAGGGCATTTGATAAAGAGAATATATACAAGTTATTAGATAAAAATTTAAAAGAAAAAAAATTGATTAAGCCCATCTATTTAAGTTAAATTAAGCTATGAGTATTATAGAAGAAAAATGTAAACAGAAAGGCGTAAGGTTAACTGATCAAAGAAAAGTAATTGCTAAAATTCTTTCCGAGTCAAAAGAGGTTTACGGCTCTAAAGATCATCCAGATGTAGATGAACTTCACAAGAGAGTGACAGCAATAGATGATAAAATTAGTATTGCTACAGTTTACAGAACAGTTAAACTTTTTGAGGAAGCTGGCATATTAGTAAAGCATGATTTCAAAGCTGGGAAAGCTCGATATGAAATAAACGATGACCACAACCATTTAATTGATATCAACAGCGGTGAAATTGTAGAATTTGTTGATAAAGACATTGAAGAACTACAAAAAAAAATTGCAAACAAACTAGGATACAATCTTGTAGACCATAAACTTGAATTATATGGTTCAAAAATAAAAAAATAACTTGGGAAAAAAAATTTTCATAAAAACTTTTGGTTGTCAGATGAATGAGTACGACAGTAATCGTATTTACGATCTTGTAAAAAAAATCAATTACAAAAAAACAATTAATTTAAATGAAGCTGACTGTTACGTGTTGAACACTTGCCATATTAGAGAGAAGGCAACCGACAAAGTTTATCATGACATAGGAAGAGTAAAAAAAAATTTTAAGAATAAAAAAAAACCCATTGTAATTGTAACTGGTTGCGTAGCGCAAGCTGAAGGAGAAATTTTATTAAAAAAAGATAGTTACATTGATGCAGTTATAGGTCCACAATCTTATCATCAATTTAATGAGATATTAATTAATATTGAGAAAAATTTTCGAGAGATAAATTCTACCAACTTCAATGTCCTCGAAAAGTTTGACAGATTTAACACTATTAGAAATTGCAACGATACTGTTTCTTCCTTTCTTACAATTCAAGAAGGATGTGATAAGTTTTGTAAGTTTTGCGTAGTTCCGTATACTAGAGGCGCAGAATTTTCAAGATCAGAAAATGAGTTATTGAGTGAGTGTAAAGAACTAATTAATAACGGATCTAAGGAAATAATACTGCTTGGTCAAAACGTTAACGCATATAATTTTCAAGGAAAAAAACTTTCAAATTTAATAGAGGAAATATCAAATCTAAAAGATATCAAAAGAATAAGATATACAACTTCTCATCCTATAGATTTCTCAAAAGACCTGATCGAAGCTCATGGTAAATTCCAAAAGTTAATGCCAGCTATTCACCTTCCTATTCAAAGTGGTTCTAACAAAATTTTGAAAAGTATGAACAGAAATCATACAGTCGAAGATTATATTGAGTTAATAAACAAAATAAAGAAAGAAAATCCATTAATTAAATTCTCCAGTGATTTCATAATTGGATATCCAGGCGAGAACGATCAAGACTTTGAAGCAAGTTTAAAATTATTAAAGAAAGTTGGATTTATTAATACTTACTCTTATATTTTTAGTCCGAGGCCGGGTACTCCTGCATCAAAATTAAAGATGATTGACGAAAAAGTTGCAAAAAAAAGACTTACAATTTTTCAAAAACTAGCCGACGAAATAAAACTTAAATTTAGAAAATCTCTTCTAGGAAAAAAATCTCTGGTTTTATTTGAAAACAAACTCCAAGGCAAAGATGAGTATTTTGGTAGAGACGAATTTTTTAACTCATTTGTTGTAAAATCTAATGAAAATTTGAAAGGTAAAATAAAAGAAGTTAAAATTCTAAATGGGAGTTTAAATACTTTACACGGGGAAATCACTTTAAGTTCTAATAACAGTAGTCGTGCAGCTTAAAAATGTCTGAAATTAGTAAATTAGATCGAAATTTAAGTATTAAAAAAATAGATAAAGATACTGTTGTTGTTCATATAAATGATAACGAAATGTTAATGACAATCGTAGGTCAGTTTGACCAAAATTTAAAAGATTTGGCTAAATTAACTAATTCAAGCGTTTATTTTAGAGGCAACTCAATTACTTGCAAAGGAGAAGAGCAAAATACAAAGTTATTTTGTGATGCTATAAAATTTTTAATAAATAAGTATTTTTTGACAAAAATTATTGAAAATGAGGATATACTGCTTTCAGTGAAAAAAAATATTGAGCTGGAAGAATCTAACGTTAAATCTTTTAAACAATTAATTAAAACTCCTAGAAAATCTGTAATTGCACGATCAGAAAAACAATCAGATTATATAAAAGCCTTAAAGGAAAATGATATTGTAATGTCTTTAGGACCAGCAGGAACTGGAAAAAGTTTTTTAGCAGTATCGGTTGGTGTAACAATGCTAATGGAAAAAAAAATTGATAGAGTTATTTTATCTAGACCAGCAGTGGAAGCTGGAGAAAAATTAGGTTTCTTACCTGGTGATATGAAAGAAAAAGTGGATCCTTATTTAAGGCCACTCTATGACGCTCTATATGAGTTATTTGGTGCGGATAAAATTGATAAAAAAATAGAGTCTGGTGAAATTGAAATAGCTCCTTTAGCATTTATGAGAGGCAGAACTTTAAAAAATTGTTTTGCAATTTTAGATGAGGCTCAAAATGCTACTGAAACTCAAATAAAAATGTTCTTAACAAGAATTGGAGAAAATTCAAAATTAGTTGTCAATGGAGACCCTACTCAAATTGATCTAATAAATAAATCTCAATCTGGTTTGATAAAATCAAAAAATATTCTGAAACATCTTACAGAAATAAAGATAATTGAATTTGATCATAATGATGTAATTAGACATCCTTTAGTTTCAAAAATCATTAGGGCTTATCAAAAGAAAAGCACTGATGATCACGATTAATATAATTTCTAACAATACATCATGGAAACGTTATATAAAAAACCCAAATATTTTTATACGTCAAAAAATAAATAATTTAAATAAAAATTTTAAAAAATACAAAAATAGCAAAATTTTTTGCACGTTACTGCTTTCAGGTGAAGCTGAAATTAAAAAATTAAATAAAAAGTTTAGAAAAAGAAATAAATCAACCGATGTTTTGTCTTTTCCTTTTTACAAAAAAAAAGAACTTCAAAAAAAATTAAAAAAAGAAAAAGAAATTTACCTAGGTGATATCATCATCAATTTAAATAAAATAAAGGGAAAAAAAGATAAATTAGTATTTCAATCGGAGTTTAACAAACTCTGGGTTCATGGATTGATCCATCTATTTGGTTATGATCATAAAAAAGATAAAGATTTTTATGATATGAATAAAATAGAAAAAAAGTTCCTTTCGTATCTTAATTAAATGATAAAAAATTCACTACATAATCGTTTTTTTATTTTGTATCTTATTCCATTTTTGCTTGGTTTATTGTCTGTTATATCATTTCAACCGTTTAACTTTACATTTATCAATTTTGTAATATTACCAATTATCTTTTATTTAATAGTTTTTATTAATAAAAGATCTAAAAGTTTTTATAGAATAA
>CACNFA010000018.1 GCA_902619675.1 uncultured Pelagibacteraceae bacterium | reverse complement strand
TCCGATATTCCCAGAGCCAACAGTTCTAATATCTTTTTTTAGAAATATTCTAGTTAAGAGTAATCCAAATGGTATCGATCCCAAAACATATGAGTAAATTGCTACAATAATTAAATCTATGTCCATTAGTTCGAATATACTACTTCGCCTTGAAGTAAAGTCATTTTCACTTTACCTTGTAATTTTCTATTTTCAATCGCAGTATTTTTTGATTTTGATTTTAGTTCTTCAGCTTTCACTACCCATGGTTTTTCCAGATCAAATATGCAAATATCTGCGTCCGATCCTTCTTTAAGGGATCCTTTATCTATTTTTAGTATGTTAGCTGGATTAATCGTTAAGCACTTAATTATTTTTTCCAAAGGCAATGATTCATTATGGTAAAGCTCTAAAGATAAAGATAGCAATGTCTCTATACCGATAGAACCTGTTGCTGCTTGTGCAAATGGAAGTCTTTTACTTTCCTCATCTTCAGGAATGTGATCTGATACAATTACATTAATGAGATCATTCTTTATTCCTTCTATTAATGAAAGCCTATCCTCCTCGCTTCTAAGAGGGGGAGATAATTTTAAAAAAGTTCTAAATTCTCCGATGTCATTTTGATTTAACGATAAATTGTTAATAGAAACCCCGGTGCTGAATTTTATTCCATTAGATTTATTTTTTTTAATAACATTTAGAGAATTTTTTGAGGAAATTTGATTAATATGATATCTGCAGGGAAATTCACTTAACAAAGATAAATCCCTTTCAATAATAATCTTTTCAGCAATATCTGAGACACCTTGTAAACCTAATCTTGTTGCCACTTCATCCTGATTAATGCATGAATTTTTAGCTAATTCATAATCCTCGGCATGTTGCATAATCAGAACATCAATGTCTGAAGCATAATTCATTATTCTAGACATCAATTCAGAATTTTGGATAGTTTTATTTACATCACTAAATCCAATAATACCTCTTGCTTTTAACAAACCAAACTCAGTCATTTGATTACCCTCCCTCTGTCTAGTTATCGAAGCACATGGAAAAAGATTTACCTTAGCTTTATCTCTGCCCCTTCTAATTATAAAGTCCACCATTGATACGTTGTCTATAACTGGCTTAGTATTTGGCATAGTTACAATTGAAGTTACTCCACCTGCCAAAGCTGCTTGGCTTAATGTTCTAAAATTTTCTTTATATTCAAAGCCAGGCTCTCCAACAAAAGCTTTCATATCAACTATTCCAGGAATAGCTACTAGGCCTTTCAAATCGATTTTTTCGGCTGATTTAGATGTACCTGATTTTTTTCCAATGGATTTTATTTTTCCTTCTTCATCGATAACTATATTTCCTATTTCATCCATCTTTTGAGATGGGTCGATTATTCTTACATTTGTTAAAATTTTTTCTTTCATTTATTTACAGTACAATTTTAAACATGCCATCCTGACAGCTACACCTAATTCAACTTGTTCTTTCACTAGACTAACATTTATGTCATCTGCTAATTTAGTATCAATCTCAACACCTCTGTTCATTGGACCAGGGTGCATTAGCAAAGCATCTTTTTTTGCAAATTTTAGTTTTTCTGGCGTTAGTCCAAAAAATTCGTAATATTCTCTCTTTGATGGAAGAAAAGATCCCTGCATTCTTTCATTTTGCAATCTTAACATCATAACAATATCACACCCATCTAATCCTTTTTTCATATCGGTAAATGATTTAACACCTAAATTATCTATTCCTTTGGGCATTAAAGTTTTTGGTGCAATGACGTTTACTTCTGCACCTAACATATTCATTAAATAAATATTAGATCTAGCAACTCTTGAATGAAGAATGTCTCCACATATAGCAATTTTTAATCCCTCAATGTTACCTTTTCTATTAATAATTGTTAAAGCATCAAGTAAGGCTTGTGTAGGGTGTTCTCTCCTTCCATCACCTGCATTGATGACTGTACAATTTACTTTCTGTGAAAGAAGATTTGGTGCACCCGAGTCTTGATGTCTTATAACAATTATGTCAGGATGCATGGCATTTAATGTCATGGCAGTGTCAATTAGTGTTTCACCTTTTTTTAATGCGGAGTTACCCATATTCATCGTCATTACGTCCGCTCCTAATCTTTTTCCAGCTAAATCAAATGAACTCTGTGTCCTTGTAGAAGGTTCAAAAAATAAGTTTATTTGAGTTTTTCCCCTTAAAACATCTAGTTTTTTAGAACTTCCTCTGTTTAATTTTATGAAAGTTTTTGCTTCGGTTAAAATCTCTTTTGCCTCAAGAACTGATAAATTTTGAATACCTAATAGATGTTTGGGAGTGTTTTTAATAGCTGTAACTTCTTTTTTAGTTGCCATTAAAATCAACTCTATAGGCCTTTTACTATATTATATCAAGTATTTTTTTTATGATAATAATCTAGGAACCCTTGAAGTATAAATTGAGCAGAATTCTCGTCTAATTTCTTAACTTTTTTTGATGAATTAATTGATAAATCATTAGATAGATTGAAGGCCCCCTGGCTAGATAGTCTCTCATCCCATAAAGTGATATTTTCTGTAATATCTTTTGAAAGATTTTTAGCTAGATCTTTAGCTGATTGTGATGAAGGCCCTTCAGTTCCATCCATATTAATTGGATTACCTATGACTATCCCGTCTATGTCATATTCTTTGACAATTTTCTTAATTTGATCAACCAGATCTCTATAATTTTCTTTAATAATCGTGGTGTATGGCGTAGCTACAATTTTATTTTCATCTGATAGAGCTATTCCTATTCTTTTGCCGCCAGGATCAATACCTATTAATCTTGATTTTTTCTTGGTTTTTTTAATAAATACGTCAATATCGAGCATGAAATTTACCTAATTTGTGATAAAACACATTTGAATTAATTTATTGCACAAATGTCCTTAGATAAAGAGAAAATTAAACATGTAGCTAAATTAGCTCGAATTTCAGTTGATGAAGCTAAAGTAGACAGCTTAACCAAAGATTTAAACTCAATTTTCAAGTTTATTGAACAATTAAATGAACTGAATACTGATAAAGTTGAACCATTAACATCGATTTTAAACCAGTCATTGAGATCAAGGAAAGACGAAATCAGTGATGGTAAAATAAGAGAAAAAATTCTTAAAAATTCTCCAAAAAAAAATGAGGAGTTTTTTGTAGTTCCAAAGGTGGTTGAGTAATGAGCAATATAACTAATCAAAGTTTAAGTGAAATTTTGGAAAGTATAAAGTCTAAGAAGATATCCTCATTAGAACTTACACAAGCATATATAAAGAACATTGAAAATGCAAAAAAACTTAATACTTTTGTAACTACAACATTTGATCAAGCTTTAGAAAATGCAAAAAAATTTGATAATAAACCAAATAATGAACAACTTCTTAGCGGGGTACCTTTAGCTGTAAAAGATTTATTTTGTACTGAAAATGTAAAAACTACAGCTGGAAGTAATATTTTAAATAATTTTGTTCCTTCATATGAGTCTACTGTAACAAAAAATTTATGGAACAATGGAGCTTTTTTACTTGGAAAATTAAATTGTGATGAATTTGCTATGGGTTCTTCGAATGAAACAAGTTTTTTTGGAAACGTTATTAATCCTATCGGAGATCATCTAGTTCCAGGTGGTTCTTCAGGGGGATCTTCTTCTGCTTTGGCGGCTGATCTTACTCCTGCAACAATTGGAACAGATACAGGTGGGTCTATTAGGCAGCCTGCATCATTTACTGGTACTGTAGGTCTCAAACCAACTTACGGTCTTTGTTCGAGGTGGGGTATAGTTGCTTTTGCTTCTTCATTAGACCAAGCAGGACCAATGACTAAAACAGTAAATGATTGCTCAATTATGCTTGAGGCAATGTCTGGTTTTGATGAAAAAGACTCAACCTCAATTAATAAAAAAAAAGAAACATACTCAAAAAATTTAAAAGATAATATCAAAGGATTGAAAATTGGTATCCCTAAAGAGTATCGAGTAGATAATATGCCAAAGGAAATTGATGAACTTTGGGAAAAGGGAAAAAAAATATTAAAAGATTTAGGCGCACAGTTAATTGATATTTCATTACCCCACACAAAGTATGCTTTGCCTACTTACTATATTGTTGCACCTGCGGAAGCTTCATCAAATTTAGCAAGATATGATGGCGTAAGATATGGCTACAGATCACAAAAAGGAAAAGATTTGATTGAAATGTATGAAAACACTAGATCAGAAGGATTTGGTGATGAAGTAAAGAGAAGAATATTAATAGGCACTTATGTTTTATCGTCTGGTTATTACGATGCCTATTATTTAAAAGCCCAAAAAGTAAGACAATTAATAAAAAAAGATTTTGACGATAGTTTTACTAAAGTTGATGCTATTTTAACACCTTCAACACCAAGCTCAGCATTTAAGATAGGAGAAAAAACTAATGATCCTGTATCAATGTATCTAAATGATATTTTTACTGTGCCTGTAAATTTAGCTGGATTACCAGCCTTATCTCTTCCTGCTGGATTAGATAAACAGGGCTACCCACTTGGTTTACAATTGATTGGTAAAGCCTTAGATGAACAAAAAATTCTTAATATTGGTTACGCATTCGAAAAAAATTGTGGTTATAAAAATGAAATTAAAAAGTGGTGGTCATGAGCAAAGAAAAATTTGATTATTTTATAAATGGTGAGAAAGGGAAGTATGAAGTAGTTATAGGTTTAGAAGTTCATGCTCAAGTCCTTTCTAATTCAAAACTTTTTTCAGGTTCCTCAACTAAATTCGGAGCTGATCCTAACAAACAAGTAAGTTTAATTGACTCTGCTTTTCCCGGAATGCTACCAGTTATCAATGAGGAGTGCGTGAAACAAGCTGTAAGAACAGGCTTAGGTTTAAATGCAAAAATAAATAATTATTCAGTATTCGATAGAAAAAATTATTTTTATGCAGATCTTCCACAGGGTTACCAGATTTCCCAATATAAAAATCCTATTGTTGGTGAAGGAAAAGTTTTACTGGATATGCCTTATGGTTCAAAAGAAATTGGCATTGAAAGGCTTCATTTAGAACAGGACGCAGGTAAAAGTATCCATGATATGGATCCTTCAAGCACCTATGTTGATTTAAATCGTTCTGGAATAGCTTTAATGGAAATCGTTAGCAAACCCCATCTTCGTTCGCCCGATGAAGTAAATGCTTACATAAAAAAATTAAGAACCATTATGAGATATTTAGGCACATGTGATGGCAATATGCAAGAAGGTTCATTAAGAGCAGATGTAAATGTATCAGTAAGAAGGGTTGGTGATAAAAATTTCGGCACAAGATGTGAAATTAAAAATGTAAATTCAATTAAATTTATGCAAATGGCGATTGAATATGAGGCTAATCGACAGGTTGAATTACTAGAAGATGGAAAAGAGATAGATCAAGAAACAAGATTATTTGATACAAAAAAAAATGAAACAAGATCAATGAGATCAAAAGAAGATGCTCACGATTATAGATACTTTCCTGATCCAGATCTTTTACCGTTAAAACTTGAACAAAAATTAATTGATGATTTAAAAAAATCTTTGCCTGAGTTGCCAGATAATAAGAAGGAGAGATTTATTCAAGAATATGGGCTTAACTCATACGAAGCAAACGTATTGGTTTCCGAAAAAGAAATCTCTGATTATTATGAGGAAGTTGCAAAATTATCTGACAAAAAACTAGCAGCTACATGGATGATGGGTGATTTATTTGCAATGCTCAACGACAAAGGACTTAATATTTCTAACTCACCAATTTCTGCTAAAAATTTTGCTGAGTTAGTACAATCAATTAAATCTGGAGAGATTTCAGGAAGAATAGCAAAAGAAGTTTTCGAAATTATGGTTGAAAGCGGTGATAACCCAAAAAAAATCATAGAGTCAAAAGGGATGAAACAACAAAGCGATCCTAAAGAATTAGAAAAAATGATTAATGAAATACTATCAAAAAATAAAGATAAAGTTGATCAATATAAAGCTGGAAAAGAAAAATTGTTTGGTTTTTTTGTTGGACAGGTTATGAAATTATCTGGCGGGAAAGCAAACCCCCAATTGACAAATGAAATTCTAAAAAAGCTTTTAAAAGGCTAATTATGCCTAAAAAATTAGATTTAACTGAAAATCTTGAAAAATACATTATTGATCATTCAGAGCCTTTAACTGATGTTCAGAAAGAGATAATTCAATATAATATAAGTCTTGGTGATCAACAGAGATTGCAAATTTCAGTTTCTCAAGCACAATTTCTACAAACATTAATTAAAATCTCTAATATTAAAAAGATTTTAGAAATAGGAAGTTTCACAGGTTTTAGCGCTTTATCAATGGCCTTAGCCCTTCCATCTGATGGTCTTCTAATTAGCTTAGATAAAAGTCCTGAATTCAGTATTAAAGCACAATCATTTTATAAAAAAGCAAATGAAAAAAAAATAAAGCAAATTGTAAAACCTGCTACTGAAAGCCTTAATGAATTGAAAGATTCAAGTCAAAGATTTGATTTAATTTTTATTGATGCTGATAAGGAAAATTACCTTAAATACTATGAAGCATCTATGGATCTTATTAATAAAAATGGACTTATTGTTATAGATAATGTTTTATGGCACGGAGAAGTAATAGATGATACGAAAAACGATAAATTTACAAATATTATAAGGGAATTTAATACACACATTAAGAAAGATAGCAGAGTTGCAAAAAATATTATTCCAATAGGTGATGGACTTACAATTTGTATTAAAAAATAATGTATACAGTTTTTGGTTTTTATAAATTTAAAAAGATTAAATTTTTGAAAAAATATAAATCTCTATTTCAAAAAGAAATTTTAAAAAAAAATGTGAGGGGCACAATAATTTTATCGGCAGAGGGTATAAATGGAACAATTGCAGGCAAAAAAGATGATATTAGTAAAATAATAAAGATTATAAAAAGACAGTTTCGATTGAAAGATTTTGATAGTAAGAATACTTCTAAGAGTCTTTTTCAACCATTCCACAAAGGTAAAATAAAAATAAAAAATGAAGTTGTCCCATTGGGTTTAAAAATAAACCCGAAGAATAAAAAACTTAATAGATATGTTTCTGGAAAGTCATGGAATAAACTTATTTCAAATAAAGAAACTTTAGTTATAGATGCTAGAAAACCATTTGAATATGATGTGGGTACCTTTAAAAATTCTAAAAATCCAAATATTCAAAATTTTAGAGATTTTCCAAAATATCTAAAAAAAGTTGATAAAACCAAACCTGTAGCAATGTTCTGCACTGGAGGAATTAGATGTGAAAAGGCCTCGATATTTTTAAAAAGAAAAGGTTTTAAAAATGTTTTTCAATTAAAAGGTGGAGTACTTAATTATTTGAAAAAAACTGAGAGGAAAGACAGTCTATGGAAAGGAGAATGTTTTGTTTTTGATAATAGAGTATCTCTTAAACATAAATTAAAACATGGAACTTACTCTGTATGTAGTGGATGTCGAATGACTTTTTCAACAAAAGATAAAAAATCTTACAAATTTGAGGAGGGGGTCTCGTGCCCAAGGTGTTATGACACACTCTCAAATTCACAAAAAACAAGATTTCGCATGAGGCAAAATCAAATTAATCTTGCTAAAAAAGCTGGAAGAAAGCATAAATTTCAAAAGGAATATTAATTATGGATTTGACTAAAGGTTCAATTTGGCAACTTTTAAGAAAAGTGACCATACCTGCAAGCACAGGATCCCTTTTTCAAACTTTTTATAATCTAGTCGATACTTATTTTGCGGGTAGAATTTCACCAGAAGCGTTAGCAGCGATTGCAAAATCATGGCCAATATACTTCATAGCAATAGCTGTTGCAGTCGGTATTGGAGCTGGAACTACAGCTTTAATCAGTAATTCAATTGGAGCCAAAGAGGATAGGAAAGCCTCAATGTACGTTGCTCAATCAATAGTATTAGCAATCGTAATTTCAATTTTCGTAACTTTATTTGGCTTAAATTTTTCTGATGAACTCTTGAGAATTATGGGTTCTACTGAAGAAAGTATAATCTTAACACGTGAATATTTAGATATAATTTTTTTTGGAGCTATCATTGTATTAGTTCAACTATCTTTAAACGGAACTTTAAATGCCCAAGGTGATACAAAAAGTTACAGAAATGTTTTAATTTTTACCTTTTTCTTAAATATTTTTTTAAATCCATTATTTATTTTTGGTTATGGATTTATACCAGCATTTGGAATCGCTGGTTTAGCTATCGCTACGCTAGTTTCTCAGTGTATTGGGTTAATATATTTAGCTAATAAAGTCTATTGCTGTAAATTAAAAAAATTCCTTTATCTAGAATGCTTTAAACCAAAAATCGAGTACTTAAGCTTGCTCTTCAAACAATCAGTACCAATAATGTTTACTATGTTGATGATAATGTTTGGTGTATTTAATATTTTCTATTTTGTTGGTCAATTTGGAGAATTAGCTACAGCGGGTTATGGTACCGCTGTAAGAATAGAACAAGTTTTATTGTTACCAGTCATAGGTTTAAATACAGCTGTTTTATCAATTGCAGGTCAAAATTTTGGTGCAAAAATGTATTTCAGAGTAAAAGAAGTATATGGAAAAGCTCTGATGTTTGGTTCAGGATTTATGGTATTAGCAGGTATATTTGTTTATCTAACTTCAGAAATTATAATCTCTTTTTTTACTAATGATTTAGAAGTAATCCGAAGAGGAGCACTTTACTTACAGGTAGCAGCTCTAATTGGGCCCGTGTATCCCGTCTTCTTTATTACCTCTGCTTTATTTCAGGCACTGAAAAGACCAATTTTTAGTTTATACATGACAATTCTAAGACTAACGTTAATACCATTTATGTCATTATGGTATGTCATAAATATTAGAAATGGTGAATATCAAGATATTTTCTATACGATTTTAGTAACAAATTGGATGATGGGATTAGTTGTATTAACTTTCGTACCATTCTTTTTAAAAAGAGTTTTTAGAATTTCTTTTAAAAAATTATTTGTATTCTAGCTTATTCTCTAATTTTCTTACAAAATAGGATACTACTAGGATTAGCACGAGGTATTCTAGAATTAAAAAAGTATAAATTTCTAAGGGCCTATAAGTGGTGGTAACCAACTCATTAGCTTTTCTTGTTAAATCTCCTATACCTATAATTGATACTAGAGAGGACATTTTTAATACATAAACAAATTGATTTCCCATGGCTGGTAATACAACTTTAATCGCTTGCGGAAGAATTACTAATCTCATCTTTCTCCAGAAATCCATTCCTAAAGACTCTGATACTTCATGTTGACCTTTAGAAATTGAATTAATTCCCGCTCTAAAAATTTCTGCTTGAAACGCGCTCTCACTAATGGTCAAAGCTATTATTCCAGATACGAATGGCGAAAAACTTACCCCAATCATGATTGGAAGGCCATAATAAATCCAAAGAATTAAAACTAATAAAGGGATGGCTCTAACAATTTCTACGTATGTTATGTTAAAATATGTTAAAAATTTATTATTTGATAATGAAGGTAGAGCAACTATCAAACCAATAATCATTGCTAGAATTATTGAAACTACTGAAATATAAATCGTAGTTGTGATTCCGCTAATTAAAAATTTTAGATTAGTTAAACCATCTATATTATCTGGACTTAGTATATACCAACCCCATTCATAGTTAGAACTACATCCTTGAAGCAAAAATAGAATAGAAATTATTTTTAAAAATTTCACTAATTGACTATAATTGTAAATGGGAGGTATTGAAACTTAAATTATAAGCTTTTAAGATCGTATTTTGCCAGCAAAGTTTTAAAAAATCCAGATGATTGTTTTTTCTTAATCCAATTGCTGACGTAATCATTCCATACCTTGTCACCCTTTGGAACCATCATGGCTAAAAATGCTGGATTTTTTCCTCCATCAGGAACAATAGCTAGTTGAGGATATTTAATAACTAGTTTGTTTGCTTCTGTTGAACTTGTTATATTTCCATCAGCTCTTCCTGCTAAAACTTCTTGAAAGTCTCTTGCAGGAGCTTCAACTGATTGAAGTTTTGATTTTGGAAAAAATTCTTTTGCTTTTTCTTCCTGAGATGTACCTAACGTTGTAGCAATTGTAACACTACTATTGTTTAATGACTCCCAAGTTGAAAACTTTTTTAAATTCTTTTTTAAAACAAGTGGGACTGTTGCATACTTGTAATACGTAGCGGTAAACCCAGCTACTTCTGCTCTTTTTGGTGTTTTGGTTACACTTGTTGATATATCGTATCTATCAGCTGTTATTCCTGCAACAATAGTTTTCCACTCTGCAGGCACAAATTTTACTTTTACACCTAAATCTTTAGCTAGCTCATTCATCACATCAATATCAAATCCTTTGTACTTGTTTGTTTTTGGATCTTTCATTGACATTGGATCCCAGTCTCCTGTCGTACCAACTCTTAACTCTCCACTTTTTTTGATTGAGTCTAGTTTAGACGCTGCTTGAGCACTTGTTGCTACAAGTAATACTAATAATATTGAAAAAATTTTTTTAATCACATTATGTTATTAGCTAATCTCTCTCTTTTTTTCGATTTGCAATTTGACCCACTTTAACAACCTTTTGAAAAGGGGTTGACTGATAGGCAGTTTATCAGCTATAAAGAACAAAACAAGAACATTTATGAAGTTAACAATACCTTATTATTTACATAAAGTGGGAGCTGGTTTTCCTTCTCCGGCAACAGATTATATTGAGGACGATATAGATCTAAACTCTCATCTCATAACAAATGCACCAGCTACTTTCATCATTAGAGTACAAGGTAAATCTATGACTAATGTGGGTATATATGATGGAGATCTATTAATAGTAGACAAAAGCTTAAATCCAAAAAACTTCTCCACTGTTATAGCAAATATCAACGAAGAACTTGTAGTCAAAACTCTGGTTAAAAGTAAGGGCAACAACTACTTAACATCAGGTTCAAAAAACACATCGGATCGAATTAATTTAACAGATAATCCAGAAATAATAATTTGGGGAGTAGTAACATATGTCATACACAAACAGCAGTAGAAAAAAAGTTGCATTAATTGACTGTAATTCATTTTATGTTTCCTGCGAAAGATTATTTAATCCTAAAATACAAAATGTACCAGTTGTAGTGCTATCTAACAATGATGGATGTGTAATATCAAGATCTACTGAAGCAAAAAAACTTGGAATAAGAATGGGAGAACCATATTTTAAAGTTAAAGATTTAGTTAAAAAGAATAACGTTCAGATATTTTCCTCAAACTATGCATTATATGGAGACCTTTCTAGACGAGTGATGAAAGTTTTAAAAGGTTTTACTGATAAAATTGAAATCTATTCTATAGACGAAGCATTTTTAGATTTATCGCATATCAAAGATGAACAAGTTGAAGAATATGGAAAACAAATAAGAGAAAGAGTTTTAAAATGGACGGGAATACCAACAAGTGTAGGAATTTCAAATACAAAAACTTTAAGCAAAGTTGCTAATCATATAGCTAAAAAAAATAAAGCAGGAGTGATATTTCTAAAAGAAAATATTGATAATATACTAAAAGATTTTAATATTGCAGATGTATGGGGAGTTGGAAGACAGTTATCAAAGCTATATATTAAAAATGGAATAGACAATGCTTATAAACTAAAAAATATATCAAACACGTGGGTTAAGAAAAGTACCAATGTTTTAGGTGCAAAAACAGTAATGGAGCTAAGAGGAATTCCTTGTATAGATTTAGAAACCGAGGAAACGAGAAGAAAAAGCTGTTGTGTATCAAGATCATTTGGAAAAAAAGTTGAGAGTTTAGACAAATTAAAAGAGTCTATAACCACTCATTGTTTAAATGCGGCAGAAAAAATAAGAACAGATAAACAAACCACGAGAGCTGTCACTATATTTATAAGAACAAGTCCATTTGATAAAAATAGAAAATACTATTCAAATTCTATTACTATTGAATTGCCGGTGGCGACTAATAACAGTATTGAGCTCGTAAAAACTGCGATTAGAGGACTGGGAAAGATTTATAAATATGGTTATTTCTACCAAAAAGCTGGAGTCATTTTATCGAAGCTAAGAGACGATTCTGAAAAAGAACTAAATTTATTATCACCAATTTTGGAGAAAAAATCTCAACCACTAATGAGAGCAATTGATTTTACTAATGCAAAATATGGTCGAAATGCAATCAGTATAGCTCAAGCTGGTATAAGTAACGATTGGAAAATGAGAAGAGAACACTCATCTAGAATAGATACAGCTTCATTTGACTTCTTGCCTAAAATAAATATATAGTTTGTATAAGGGGTGTCATAGAGACTGAGATCATACCCGAGGAACCTGACCGGTAATTCAGTGAGGGATAAATGAAAGATATATACTTATCAACACAAACAACATTAATTATTACTCTAGTGGTAGGAGCATTTTTTATCGCTTTAGGTTATAAAAATTTAAAAAAAAATCCAGGCAATAAGAAAAGTCACATAGTTGGTGACAGAAACGAGAGTATTTTTTCATTAACAACGAGTTTATCAGCATCTGCTTTAGGAGCTTGGATATTATTTGGTCCAGCTTCAGCGGCTACTTGGGGAGGAATAGGGGCGGTAATTGGATATGCATTAGGTGCGGCTACACCTATGTTATTTTTATTAAATTTTGGACCTAAAATAAGGAGAGAATTTCCTAATGGGATGTCTTTAACTGAGTTTGTAAAAAGAAGATTTGGGAATAGAATTTTAAAGATAATACTAATTTTAACTTTATTTTATTTAACAATTTTCTTGATAGCCGAAGTCACAGCAATAGCTTTTTTATTAAATTTAATCTCAAAAATACCTTTATGGATAACATCTGGACTAACTTTAATCATATGTCTTTTATATATATTAAGAGGTGGATTTAAGCTTTCAATTATCACAGATAAATATCAATTTTTAATAGTCTTAGGCATAATATTATTTTCAATATTTCTAATTTTAGGAAATTTAGAAATAAATAGTTATGAATTGATCAAAAAAAATTCTACTAAACTTGTAAGTAAACATTATATCCCAAATTACACTGCTGGACTGACATTTTTTATTGCTGTAGCAGCAACAAATTTATTTCATCAGGGTAATTGGCAACGTGTATTTGCTGCAAGAAACAACCTTATTTTAAAAAAAAGTTTAATTTATTCGTCAATTATTTCTTTTTTGATTGTCTTATGGATGGGCTATACAGGTCTAATATCTTTTTCAATCGACTCCGAAATAATACCTGATTTGGCTTTTTTTAAATTAATGTTATTAAATGACAATGTTTTAATAATTGTTTCTATATTAGTTTTAGCTCTAGCTTTGACATTAAGCACTATCGATACATTAATAAATGCAATTTCAAGTCTTATAATTATTGATGGAAAAGAAATTAATAAATTTTTAAGTGGTAGAGAAATAAAAAAAAAAAGTAATAAATTAATTTTATTACTATGTGTGATTGTTTTTGTTTTTGCTTCCAAAGGCTACAGTATCTTATATTTATTTTTATTTGCGGATCTGCTATGTTGTGCAGCTGTGGTAACGGTATTCTATGGTTTTTTTAAGAGAAAAATTAATACCAGATTATCTTTAATATCAATAATTTTAGGTTTAAGTTCAGGGTTATTATTTTTCCCAAGTCAGAATTTTCAATCAAGTTTATTAGTAGGTAATATAATGTCTGTAGAAAATTTCAGTCCTATTATCTTATCAAACTTACTTTTTATTTCATTTATTGTAGCCATAATTGTACCACTTGTAATCATTACTACTTACTCTTTCCGTAATTCATTAAGATAAATAAATACAGCTATCCAAATTATCATGAAACCAAAAAACTTTTCTAAGGTTAGAGTCTCATCAAAATAAGTGATACCTAATAAAAATTGAGATGTTGGTGTCAAAAATAAAATCATACTTGCTGGACCAATACCTATTAGTTTAAAACCTAAAGTATACAAAAATAGAGGCACCAAAGTCATGAATCCAGACCAAAATAAATAAAAAGATAAAAGTGGTTCTTTATATGAAAAAATATTTAAATTTAAATTTACTAGATAAATAAATAATGTAATCGCTATAGGAGAAATGAGCAATGTTTCAATCAGCAGACCTATATCGGATGAAACCTTAATTTTTTTTCTTATTAATCCGTAAATACTAAAAGTTATTGCAACCGTTAAACCAATCCATGGTAATTCACCTAGTTTTATTAAAAAGTAAAATAGAGAAATAACAACTAATACTACTGCAATAAATTGATTTCTATTAAGTTTTTCTTTCAAAAATACTCTGCCTAAAAAAACACTTATTATTGGATAGATATAATATCCTAAACTTGAGTCTAATAATCTGTTTACACTAACGGCATAGAGCCATGTTCCCCAATTAATACTTACTAATAAACCTGATAAAAAAAGCAAAAATTGATTTTTTCTTTTTTTGAAGATTTTAATAAATTCAGGCCATTTCTTATAAAAACTTGTTGTAAGAATTAAAAGAACTGCAGTCCAAATAGTTCTGTGAACAGTTAATTCAATAAAAGATGCAAAAGATGCAAATTTAAAAAAAATCGTCCCTACGACCCCCCACCAAAGGGATGCAAAAGCAGCATAAAAAATTCCTGATAATTGTTTTTGTTGCATTACAAATTTGGTGCAATATAAGTTAATTTTCTTTATAAAGATACGTAAAGCTTGTGGTGAGATGGGTGAGTTGGTTTAAACCAGGAGTTTGCTAAACTTCCGTAGTATTTAACTATGCTACCGAGGGTTCGAATCCCTCTCTCACCGCCATTTAATCAAAATAGCTATCTATTTGAACAGGCTCTTTTCTTAAGATATATTTATATACATTGATATTTTCTAAAACTCTTTGGACGTAATTTCTAGTTTCTTCAAATCTTATTTGTTCTATCCAATTAATATAAGAAATTTGACCTTTAGAAGGATCCCCGTTAACTCTTCTCCATGTCTTTACTCTGTTTGGTCCAGCGTTATAGGCTGCTATAGCGAAAGGATAAACACCATTGTAGTCATTTAGTAATCCATTAAAATAATATGACCCAAGTTTAATATTGTACTCTGGGTCTGTAGTTAATCTACTCAAACTGTAAGGAAGTTTTGCTTGTTTGGCTACAATTTTTGCAGTGTACTTCATTAGTTGCATCATTCCTCTCGCACCAGCCCAACTATTGGCTTTCAAATCAAATTCACTTTCTTGTCTAATTATTGCTAAAACGATTTCTTGTTTAGGCATTTGTTTATTATTTACTACTTTAGGTGTAGCTATTACTGGGTAATTGAATTTATTATAAAATCTTTTTTCATAAGATGCTTTTTTTGAAATCTGAATTGCAAAATCATATCTTTCAACTGAAGTTGATAATTCAGCAGCTAAAACTTCACTTCCTTTGTCAATATTTAATTGAGCCAGGTGTTTTAAAATATCTTTAGCATATTGACTTGCATCTAATTCATAAAGTAGGACAACATGTTTAATGAGTTTATTTTTTTTAAATTCTTTTTCAAAATCTTTATCATAAGTACTTTCATCTGTCAGTTCAAAATTCCCACCTGGGTTAATTTTATTAAACGCTAATTGACCATAATAAGTCATAGGGAATTTTGACGCCTCTAAATAAAATTTATTTGCTACTTCTTTCTCATTAAGTTTTTCATAAGACTCTCCAAGCCAATAAGCACCTCTAGCTAAACTTATAGGATAGCCAACATTGTTATAAAAATTTTCAAAATGATTGATTGCATATTCTGGTGATTTTAAGAATGTTAAAGCTATCCATCCAGAAAGCCATTCAGCTTCAGCAAATGATGGACCTGAAGAGAGAGAATGCTCACTGGCAACTTTGTAAGCAGTCTTGTATCTCTTTTTATAAATCAAACTTCTTGTAACACTTTCTCTTTGATCCCACCATTTGTCAGGTCTTACCATTTGTGTTTCAGTTTTATTAGCATTTTGAAATAAAATTTCCAACGACCCATCTAATCTCCCTCTTCTATTACGCCATCTCAATCTATCAAATTCTAAACCTGGATCTCTTTTTAAAAATTGAGGAACTTTTGCTATAGCGTTATCAACACCATAAGAATTACTCATCAAAATTTGTCTAGCATTATATAAAGCTCTATAGTCACTTGGTAAATATTTAAGCATTCGTTTTAAATCCCAATATTTTCTCTCCCAAGCTAAATAATCTGCTCTCTTGATGTGATCATCTGATGTAAGGAATTTTTTAAATTTAGCTCTGTAATAACCTAAATCATTCTTTCTAATCTCAGCAGTTATCCATCCATCTTTTACTAAATCTTTTACTTTATCTATTTTTCCTTGTTCAAGGTAAGCTTCGGCTAATTTTATTTTACCAAGTCCGCCTAAAGGTGGATATTTTTCAAACCAATTTATAATTGAAGTTGGAGAATTATTTCTTAAATATATTTTTTCCTCTGCTAAATATCTAATTCTATTAATCCTAGGATAATAATCATTTTGCTCAATAAATTTTTTATACTCATTAAAAGACGCACTATTTCTTGTGGTTTTCAGGTACATCCAGGTTATGAGTTTTCTAAATTCATTATCCTTTACTTTTTGAGCACTTTTTATTGCACTGTTCCATTTTTTTGATTTGATGAATTTAATCGTTTCTTTTGCTCTAGCAAAATCCTTTTTATTAAGAACTTTTGAATTTTCTACCTCTTTTGATGAAACCTTGTATGTTATTGGTTTTTTTTTAGGAAAAACAAATGATGTTTTAATAATTTTATTATTTTCAACATTTTTTTTTTGGGTAACTATTTTTTCTGTTTCAGCAAGTTCTTTTTCTTGTGTTTTTCTTGTTTCAATCGGTACTTTTTTTTTCAAATCAGGTTTTGGGGCTGGTAAATTCTTATCTATTGTCTCCTGAATCTCTTTTTGAGTAATTTTAAAAATAGATGGTTTTTTTTTAGGTAACAAGAAATCTGTTTTTGAATAAGCAACATTTATATTCAAAAATAATAATAAAAATACTAGACTAATTAATTTATTAAGCATAAGTTTAAGGATATCTACCTTATATTGTTTTATGCTTAAAGGATCAATTGTTGCATTAATAACCCCTTTTAAAGATGATAATCTTGATGAGGATACATATAGAAAATTAATAAATTATCACTTGAAAAATGGCACTAATGGAGTTGTTCCAGGAGGAACAACCGGCGAGTCACCAACATTATCTCATAGTGAACATAAAAAAATAATAGAGATTGCAGTATCTGAATGTAAAGGAAAAATTCCTATAATAGCAGGCACAGGTTCTAACTCTACAGATGAAGCAGTGGATCTCTCTAAATTCGCAGAGAGAGCCGGCTCGGACGCTTTACTCGTTGTTACTCCTTACTATAATAAACCCACCCAAGAAGGATTATACCAACATTACAAAAAAATTAACGATAACGTTGGTGTACCAATTATTATTTACAATATTCCATCAAGATCAGTGATAGATATGTCTGTTGAAACAATGTCAAAGCTTTTTGAGTTAAAAAACATTGTGGGTGTTAAAGATGCGACTGGAGATCTTAATAGGGTTGATCAACAGATAAAAGCAATGGGAAAAGAATTCATACAATTAACAGGTAATGATGATAATGCTCTAGAGTTTAACAAAAGAGGTGGAGTAGGAGCAATTGGTGTAACCGCTAATATTGCAGCGAAGATGTCATCCAATTTTCAAAAAGCGTGTGTTGATGATTTGAAAAAAGCATCTGAAATAGATAAATTATTACAACCTCTACATTCTTCACTTTTCATTGAGAGCAACCCATCTCCTGTTAAATATGCTGCCTCATTATTGGGAATGTGTAGTTCAGAAGTAAGATTACCATTAGTTGAAATTAGAGAGGAAACTAAAAAAAAAGTTTCTGAAGCACTTAAAGTAGCTAAATTACTTTAATGAAACAAAATATAGTTCCGGGAAAAAAAATTATTTGTTTAAATAGAAAAGCAAGTTTTAATTATTTTTTTTTAGAAATCTTAGAAGCTGGGATATCATTAAAAGGCTCAGAAGTAAAATCGCTTA
>CACNFA010000017.1 GCA_902619675.1 uncultured Pelagibacteraceae bacterium | reverse complement strand
CACCTTTTTTTAATAACTTATAGCAAGACTGCATATAGAGATTTACATTTTCTACGTGTTCTACGACTTCAAGATTTAAAATAATATCAAATTTTTCATACTCTTTAAATTGTTCGGGAGAAGAATTGATATATCTTATTTTTAAATTACTTTTTTTCGAATGCACCTTAGCTGCCTTAATATTTTTTTCTGAAGCATCAATGCCTGTTACTTGACCACCTAAGCGAGCAATAGGTTCACTTATCAAACC
Organism: uncultured Pelagibacteraceae bacterium; assembly: GCA_902619675.1. Classification (GTDB taxonomy): domain Bacteria; phylum Pseudomonadota; class Alphaproteobacteria; order Pelagibacterales; family Pelagibacteraceae; genus Pelagilacustribacter. Next base: position 18,681 of record CACNFA010000017.1, on the reverse strand, counting down.
TCCTCCGCAACCAATATCTAATATATTTAAACCACTCAAGAAATTAGGACTATCTTCTATTGTTTTAAAATGATATTTAATTTTTGATGTAATGTACTTTAATCTAACAGGATTAAATAAATGCAAAGGTTTAAATTTACCATTAACATCCCACCATTCATCAGCTAGGTTTGAAAACTTTTGAATTTCTTCTCTATTTATAGTAGTCATTAATCTAATTAATTATATTTTAATTCATTAAAATTTTTTTTTATTATATTACATTCTTAAAATGATTAAAAAAATATTAAAGTTTGGTGGAACATCTGTTGGAACAATAGAAAGAATTCAACATGTGGCAAATATTATCAAAAAAGAGCATGATTTAGGTAATAAAATTATTGCGATTGTTTCAGCTATGTCTGGCAAAACCAACGAGTTAATTAAGATGTCACAAGATGTCTCAGAAGATTTTGATAAAAGAGAACTTGACGTTCTTTTAGCTTCAGGCGAGCAAGTCACATGTGCACTTCTTGCCGGCGCTCTAAGAAAATTGAATATTAAATCAAAGTCTTGGCTAAATTGGCAAATACCTATTCTGACTGAAGGTGATAACACTAATTCAAGAATAATAAATGTAAACACAAATAAAATTGAAGAATATTTAAATGAAGGTGTGGCAGTGATTCCAGGTTTCCAAGGAATTTCAAAAGATAGAAATATTACTACAATCGGGAGAGGAGGATCAGACGCTACTGCTGTAGCTTTCGCAAAATTATTTAGAGCTGACGAATGTATAATATACACTGATGTGGATGGAGTATACTCTACTGACCCAAATAAAATTCCTGTTGCGAAAAAAATTGATAAAATTTCATACGATGAAATGTTAGAATTGTCATCGGTTGGTGCGAAAGTGATGCAGTCATCAGCTGTACAAACTGCAATGATGTATGATATTCCCCTAGAAGTGAAATCTACTTTTACTGATAGAAAAGGAACAAAAATTTTCAATCAAGAAAATATAGATTACTCGAAAAGCGTTACGGGTGTTGCATATTCAAAAGATGATGCTAAACTTACTTTACTAGGCGTTGAAGACAAACCCGGTGTAGCTGCCAATATATTTGAGCCATTAAATAATGCTCAAATAAACGTTGATATGGTAATACAAAATATTTCAGCAGATCACAAAAAAACTGATATAACTTTTACTATTAAAAGAGATGAACTTTTAAAAACAAAAAAAATTTTAGAAAATAATCAAAGCATTAATTATAATGAGATTACACATAATGAAAAAGTTGCCAAAGTTTCGATAGTAGGAGCTGGAATGGTTTCAACACCAGGTGTAACTTATAAAATGTTTAAAGGTTTAGCAGAAGAAAATATTAATATATTAGCTATATCGACTTCAGAAATAAAAATTTCGGTTATTATAGATGAAAAAAATACTTTGAATGCTGTAAAGAAATTACATACCATTTTCGATTTAGATTAAGATGGAAATAAGACCACACAGAAAGATTTTAAGAAAAAAAACAAGAGAAATTAAAGTTGGCAAAGTCTCTGTAGGTGGCAACTCTTTTATAAGTGTCCAATCAATGACTAACACATTAACAACTGACGTAAAAGGTACAATCAAACAAATTAATTCTTTAGAGGAGGCTGGTGCGGATATAGTTAGAGTTTCTTGCCCAGACGAAGATTCATCCAAATCATTAAAAGAAATAACTAAACAAGTAAATATACCAATAGTGGCAGATATACATTTTCATTATAAAAGAGCTATAGAGGCAGCAAAAATGGGAGCAAGTTGTTTAAGAATAAATCCTGGTAACATAGGATCAAAAGAGAGAATTATAGAAGTTATTAAAGCAGCCAAAGATAACAATTGCTCTATAAGAATAGGTGTTAATGCTGGATCTTTGGATAAAAATTTATTAGAAAAATATAAAGAGCCCTGTCCAGAGGCGCTTGTAGAAAGCGCAATGTTTAATATTAAGTTGCTAGAAGATAATGATTTTTTCAATTTTAAGATTAGTGTAAAATCATCAGATATTTTTCTAACCGTGAAATCTTATAAAAAACTTTCAGAATTATGTGATTATCCCTTACATTTAGGGGTCACCGAGGCTGGCGGACTACTCACAGGTAGCATTAAATCTTCTATAGGTATTGGTAAATTATTAATGGAAGGAATAGGAGATACAATTAGAGTTTCATTGTCCTCTAACCCTATTGATGAAGTAAAAGCGGGATACGAAATTTTAAAATCGCTAGGAATTAGATCGAGAGGTGTAAATATAATTTCATGTCCATCTTGCGCGCGCCAAGCTTTTCCAGTAATTGAAACAGTAAAAGAGTTAGAAAAAAGATTATCACATATCAAAAAACCCATTAACCTGTCTATAATTGGTTGTGTTGTAAATGGCCCAGGAGAGGCAGCTCAAACTGAAATCGGTTTAACTGGAGGGGGTCAAGATAGTAATCTTTTATATTTATCAGGCATTCCACATACAAAGGTAGCAAACAACGATATCATCAATAAAGTTGTTAAGCTGGTTGAAGAAAAAATAAAAGAGTAAACAGCAAAATTAATGATACCCTTACAAAAAGTAAAAGAATTAATAATAAAATACGATACTTTAGAAAAAGAACTATCGTCAGGAAAGATAGATCCAAAGCTTTTTGCTAATAAATCTAAAGAATATTCTAATCTTGGAAATATAATTTCAATTGCTAAAGAATATATAAATTTTGAAAAAGAAAAAAAAGACTTAGAGCAGATTTTAAAAGATAAAAAAAATGACGTTGAAATGTTGGAAATGGCTGAAAAAGATCTTAATGATATGAAAAAAAAAAAAGAATTTAATGAAAATAAATTAAAAATATTCTTACTTCCAAAAGACGAAGATGACGATAAGAATGCAATTGTTGAGATAAGAGCTGGTACAGGTGGCTTAGAGGCCTCATTATTTTGTGCTGATTTATTTAAGATGTACGAAAAAGTATGTTCAAAAAAAAAATGGCTTATTGAAATAATTAGTATTTCTAAAAGTGAAGCTGGAGGATTTAAGGAAGTAATTTTTTCTGTAAATGGAAATGATATCTATTCATATCTTAAATACGAGTCAGGAGTGCACAGAGTTCAAAGAATACCTGAAACTGAAACCCAAGGAAGAGTTCACACTTCTGCTGCAACGGTAGCGGTTCTACCAGAGGCTGAGGAAGTTGACATTCAAATAAAAGAATCTGATTTAAGAATAGATGTTTTTAGGGCAGGGGGACCTGGCGGACAATCCGTAAATACAACTGACAGTGCAGTTAGAATCACACATATACCTAGTGGCGTAGTTGTTAGTCAGCAAGATGAAAAATCACAACATAAAAACAAAGCTAAAGCTTTAAAAATTTTAAGATCAAGAGTGTATGAAGCAGAAAAAAGAAAAAAAGATCAAGAGAGATCTAGCAACAGGAGAAGCCAAATAGGTACAGGCGACAGATCTGAAAGAATAAGAACTTATAATTTTCCGCAGGGACGAGTAACAGATCACAGAATAAACTTGACTTTACACAAACTTGATGAATTTTTAAGCGGTGAAATTCACGAAGAAATGAATCAAGAGTTAAGATTAAAAGAACAAAATTTAAAACTTGAGAGCTTAAAATGATGGATGCTCTAGAACTTATTAATATCGGATCCAAAAAACTCAAAATACATAAAATTAGATCTAATTGTTTAGATTCCGAAATTCTATTATCAAGTGTCCTTGGTAAAAAAAGAGAGGAAATTCTTATTAATCCTACGAAATTGATTAATGATAGTACGATCTTAAAATTTAAAGATTTAATAAAAAGAAGATCACTACATGAACCCGTGGCTTATATTTTGAAAGAAAAAGAATTTTGGAGCAAAAAATTTATGGTAAATCAGAATACTTTAATACCTAGACCAGAAACAGAATTGATAATAGATAAACTAATAAAAATTTATAAAGACAAGAAAATTTTCATACTAGATATTGGTACTGGGTCTGGATGCATAATAATTAGTTTATTAAGTGAGTTGAAAAATTCCTACGGAGAAGGAATAGATATTTCAAAAAAGGCTACAGAAATTGCAAAAATTAATGTGAAAAACCATAATTTAACAGAGAGAGTTAAGCTTTTAAAAAAGTCTTTTTTAGAAATTTATAACAAGAAATACGATTTAGTAGTTTCAAACCCACCCTATATTGAAAGAGGTAAATTAAAAAACCTAGATGATGATATTAGGAATTATGAACCCTTAGTTGCATTAGACGGGGGAAATGATGGGCTTGACGTTATCAAAAAAGTTATCTACAAAGCCAAATATATCTTAAAGATTAAAGGTAAGCTCGCCTTAGAAATTGGAAATGGGCAATACAATATTGTTTCAAAAATATTAAAAAAAAATAACTTTAGAATAGAAAATAAAATTATAGATTATAAAGAAAATATAAGGTGCATAATATCATCGTTTATCGGTTAGTTAATTATGAATAACAACAGAAGAAGAAATTACAGGTCAAGACCGCAAAAAAATAATTTTAGAAGACGCGCGGTATCAAATTCCTCCAACGGACACAATAACTTTAACAATGGAAACGTAAATTTTAACAGAAATGGCTCTATGAACAATATCTTCAATGTTGAGAAAACTATGTTAAAATTTCAACAATTAGCAAAAGATGCGCAGAGCAATGGCGATCCCGTTTTAGCTCAAAATTATCTACAACACGCAGATCATTATTTAAGAAGGTTTAATGAGCTTAGTGAAAAAAAAGTAAATGATGTAGGGAAAACAAATTTATCTGAAAAATCAACTTCTGATACTGAAGCATTAGATAAAAACGCCTCTTAATAATTTTAATTTATCATCTTATTTCAGATAATTTAAGATCAATCTTAATTCTCTCTATTTCAAATTCCTTTCTAGGTTCTCCTTTTAAAATTTTACCTGACGGAAGTTTTAATTTTTGAGAATTAACTTTTTTACCATTTACTATAACTTCGTAATGCAAATGTGGGCCGGTAGACATTCCAGTAGAACCTACATACCCAATTATCTGACCTTGCTTAACTTTTTTCCCCTCTTTAATTCCTTTTGCAAATGATTTCATATGTGCATAAATTGTTTCATAAGTAGAGTTATGTTTAATCTTCACGCAATTTCCACCACCACCACACCATCTTGCTCTGGTAACAGTTCCAGAACCAGAGGCCATAATTGGAGTTCCACTTGGTGCTGCAAAATCAGTACCACGATGCATTTTATTGTATCCTAATATAGGATGTTTTCTCATACCAAAAGATGATGAAAGCCTAGCTCCATTTATAGGAGTTTTCATCAAAGACTTTGTTATACTCTTACCCTTTATGTCATAATACTCTTCTTCATTATTATGTTTAAAATTATATAGATTTATCTCTTCTCCGTTAACAAACATTGATGCGTAAATAATTTTACCTGTGTCTCTTACTTTATTATTGTCGTCTTCAAATTTTTCGTAGTAAATTTCAAACCAATCTCCTTTTCTAATATCTCTTTGAAAGTCAACCTCAAAACCAAATATTCTAGCAAATTCTACAATTATATTTGGTTCAATACCAACATCCACTGCTGAAGAATACAAGTTATTCTTAATTGTATTTTTTAATACAACTTCTTTTTTATATAACTTAAGAATATTTTCTTTAACAATAAAATCATTCTGAAATTTTCTTATTTCTATACTTGTAGTATTACTGACTGGAAATAAAAGATTTATCACTGTTAAAGTTCCATCTTCCAGTATTTTCGAAATTAAAGTTAATTCACGACCAGAGTAAATATTAGCTAATTTTTTTTCTTTAAGTTTTAAAGTGATATTTTTTACATCACTATTGATTATATTATGTTTTGTAAGAATTTTTTCAATAGAGTCGTTATTTTGAATAGTGTATTTAGTTTCTTTATATGGGCTTTTTATTTTGGAATAGATATAACTTGTAAGATTTGAAAATTCATTTGATTTTGTGATCGTTTTAAAATTGTCCTCATTTTTTTTATTTTTTTTTGAAATAATATTAGAAGTTGAAAAAAAAATTAATGCTATTATTGCTATTAACGAAGAGAACAGCATCAAATTAACGTTTGAAATTTTGAATTTATAGCCTTTTGACAAAAAAGATGGACTCAAGTATTTTTTAAAAGAAGTATTAAATATTTGAATTAACGTCATAGTTGTTTTATTACAAAAATTATTAGAGCTTTGCAAACTGAAGTAGCTTAAAAAGCCTTAATTTACTGAGTATTTTTGACAATATACGCCTTGACATATAACAAATTTGTAATAAAACGGGCGCTCACCTCTACGAAATTAAATAATAATAGCGCCAGAGGTGTGTAGATTTTAAAGTCTAAAATCTTAGCTTTTTTATATTGTAAATTTAAGAAGAGAAGTGTGGACGGCTAGGTTAATAAAGAAATTGTCGTACACGCTTTAACGAAAGATAACTTTAAATTACCTTTAAAGTTATTAAAGCTAGTGTGCGCCGTTATTAAACTTGAGAGTTTGATCATGGCTCAGAACGTACGCTGGCGGCACGCCTAACACATGCAAGTCGAACGCAGTAGCAATACTGAGTGGCAAACGGGTGAGTATAATGTGGGAATCTGCCTTTTGGTTTGGAATAACACGGGGAAACTTGTGCTAATACCGAATAAGCCCTTACGGGGAAAGTTTTAATGCCGAAAGATGAGCCCGCACTTGATTAGCTAGTTGGTAAGGTAAAAGCTTACCAAGGCAACGATCAATAGCTGTTCTTAGAGGAAGACCAGCCACATTGGGACTGAGACACGGCCCAGACTCCTACGGGAGGCAGCAGTGGGGAATCTTGCACAATGGGGGAAACCCTGATGCAGCGATGCCGCGTGAGTGAAGAAGGCCTTTGGGTTGTAAAACTCTTTCGTCGGGGAAGAAAATGACTGTACCCGAATAAGAAGGTCCGGCTAACTTCGTGCCAGCAGCCGCGGTAATACGAAGGGACCTAGCGTAGTTCGGAATTACTGGGCTTAAAGAGCTCGTAGGTGGTTAAAAAAGTTGATGGTGAAATCCCAAGGCTCAACCTTGGAACTGCCATCAAAACTTTTTAGCTAGAGTGTGATAGAGGTAAGTGGAATTTCTAGTGTAGAGGTGAAATTCGTAGATATTAGAAAGAACACCAAATGCGAAGGCAACTTACTGGGTCACTACTGACACTGAGGAGCGAAAGCATGGGTAGCGAAGAGGATTAGATACCCTCGTAGTCCATGCCGTAAACGATGAGTGCTAGACGTTGGAAATATATTTTTCAGTGTCGCAGCGAAAGCATTAAGCACTCCGCCTGGGGAGTACGACCGCAAGGTTAAAACTCAAATGAATTGACGGGGACCCGCACAAGCAGTGGAGCATGTGGTTTAATTCGAAGATACGCGCAGAACCTTACCAACGCTTGACATGTTCGTCGCGAGACTAAGAGATTAGTTTCTTCAGTTCGGCTGGACGAAACACAGGTGCTGCATGGCTGTCGTCAGCTCGTGTCGTGAGATGTTGGGTTAAGTCCCGCAACGAGCGCAACCCCTACTTTTAGTTGCCACCATTTAGTTGGGCACTTTAAAAGAACTGCCAGTGATAAGCTGGAGGAAGGTGGGGATGACGTCAAGTCCTCATGGCCCTTATGTGTTGGGCTACACACGTGCTACAATGGCACTTACAATGGGATGCAAAGAGGTGACTCTTAGCTAATCCCAAAAATGTGTCTCAGTTCGGATTGTACTCTGTAACTCGAGTGCATGAAGCTGGAATTGCTAGTAATCGCGGATCAGCGCGCCGCGGTGAATACGTTCCCGGGTCTTGTACACACCGCCCGTCACACCATGGAAGTTGGTTACACCTTAAGGCAAAGCTTATACCTTTGACTACGGTACGATCAGCAACTGGGGTGAAGTCGTAACAAGGTAGCCGTAGGGGAACCTGCGGCTGGATTACCTCCTTTCTAAGGAAGACCAAAATATTTCTTTTGGTCTCAAAAAATTAAGTTAATGTGGCCGTCCTCATTTCTCTTCTTATAATTAAAGTGTCTCATAAATGCTTAGGGGCCGGTAGCTCAGGTGGTTAGAGCGCACCCCTGATAAGGGTGAGGTCGGACGTTCGAGTCGTCCTCGGCCCACCATTTTTCACGGGGGATTAGCTCAGCTGGGAGAGCGCCTGATTTGCATTCAGGAGGTCAGCGGTTCGATCCCGCTATCCTCCACCATCGACATTTTTAGCTTTTTTAAATTGTAAATAATGAATATCAATTTTAATTGTTCAAATAGCATGAACAATTAAACAATATCTATATCCGATTGTTCGAATAGATGAACAATCTAAAAATGTTCGAATTGATGAATATTTTTTTATAAAAATTTAATTTAGACAGAAAATTATTTTCTGTGCATAAATCAAGCGTTTAAGGGCGTATGGCGGATGCCTAGGCACTGAAAGGCGATGAAGGACGTGGTATACTGCGATAAGTTTCGGGGAGTTGTATGCAGGCTTTGATCCGAAAATTTCCGAATGGGACAACCCACCAATTTATTTGGTATTTTAAACTGAATTCATAGGTTTAAAAAGCTAACCCGGAGAACTGAAACATCTAAGTAACCGGAGGAAAAGAAATCAATTGAGATTCCGTTAGTAGTGGCGAGCGAACGCGGATCAGGCCAGTAATAGAGTTAAGATAATTTAAATAGTTTGGAAAAACTAACCATAGAGGGTGATAGTCCCGTAGAAGTAATGCTTAATTTTATTCTTGAGTAGAGCGGGACACGTGTAATCTTGTTTGAATATAGGGGGACCACCCTCTAAGCCTAAATACTCTTCAGTGACCGATAGTGAACTAGTACCGTGAGGGAAAGGTGAAAAGAACCCCTATTAGGGGAGTGAAATAGAACCTGAAACCGTATGCCTACAAACAGTCGAAGCTCTTTTTAGAGTGACGGCGTACCTTTTGTATAATGGGTCAGTGACTTAATTTATCCAGCAAGCTTAAGCCGCAAGGTGTAGGCGTAGCGAAAGCAAGTCTTAAATGGGCGCAAGTTGTATGAATTAGACCCGAAAACGAATGAGCTTACCATGAGCAGGTTGAAAGCAGGGTAACACTTGCCGGAGGACCGAACCAGTTGACGTTGAAAAGTCTTTGGATGACTTGTGGTAAGGGGTGAAAGGCCAACCAAATTCGTAGATAGCTGGTTTTCCGCGAAAACTATTTAGGTAGTGCGTTGAGTAAATTGATGTTTGGAGGTAGAGCACTAAAGGGGCTAGGGGAGAGAAATCTTTACCAACCCTCATAAAACTCCGAATACCAAACATTTTACCTCAGCAGACAGACTGTGGGTGCTAAGGTCCATGGTCGAAAGGGAAAAAGCCCAGATCACCAGATAAGGTCCCTAAATCATGATTAAGTGTGAAAGGATGTGGAGATTCCTAAACAGCCGGGAGGTTGGCTTAGAAGCAGCCATCCTTTAAAGATAGCGTAACAGCTCACCGGTCTAATAGAGTTTCTGCGCCAAAGATGTAACGGGGCTCAAATCATGTACCGAATCTGTGGATGTATAATTTCTTCGGAGGTTATACCTGGTAGCGGAACGTTCTGTAAGCCTGCAAAGGGATACCCGTGAGGGATCCTGGAGGTATCAGAAGTGCGAATGCTGACATAAGTAACGATTAACAGAGTGAAAAACTCTGTCGCCGAAAATCCAAGGGTTCCTGCGCAAGGTTAATCCGCGCAGGGTTAGTCGGTCCCTAAGTCGAGGGCGAGAGCCGTAGACGATGGAAACAAGGTTAATATTCCTTGACCAGATGGAAGTGACGGATTTTGTAAGTTGTTAACTCTTAATGGATTGAGTTAGCCGCGAAAAAGTCCCAGGAAATAGCTCCATCATTAGACCGTACCCGAAACCGACACAGGTGGATTATTAGAGTATAATTAGGCGCTTGAGAGAATGATGTTGAAGGAACTCGGCAAAATGCCTCCGTAACTTCGGAAGAAGGAGGACCCATCTTAAGGCAACTTAATGTGGGTGGCACAAGCCAGGGAGATGCGACTGTTTATCAAAAACACAGGGCTCTGCTAACACGTAAGTGGATGTATAGGGTCTGACGCCTGCCCGGTGCTGGAAGGTTAATGCGATTAGTGCAAGCTAATTTCTGAAGCCCCAGTGAACGGCGGCCGTAACTATAACGGTCCTAAGGTAGCGAAATTCCTTGTCGGGTAAGTTCCGACCTGCATGAATGGCGTAACGATATCTCCGCTGTCTCCAACATCAACTCAGTGAAATTGAATTCTCCGTGAAGATGCGGAGTTCCCGTGGTTAGACGGAAAGACCCCGTGCACCTTTACTACAACTTTATATTGGTGTTAGGAATGATATGTTTAGCATAGGAGGGAGACTTTGATGTTTGGGCGTCAGCTCAAGCGGAGTCGTCAGTGAAATACCTCTCTTATTATTCTTGACATCTAACTGCTTGCCGTAATCCGGCAGCAAGACATTGTATGGTGGGTAGTTTGACTGGGGCGGTCGCCTCCCAAAAAGTAACGGAGGCGTGCGAAGGTAGGCTCAGAACGGTCAGAAATCGTTCGTAGAGTGCAATGGCATAAGCCTGCCTGACTGCGAGACTGACAAGTCAAGCAGAGTCGAAAGACGGTCATAGTGATCCGGTGGTTCTGAGTGGAAGGGCCATCGCTCAACGGATAAAAGGTACGCCGGGGATAACAGGCTGATACCCTCCAAGAGTCCATATCGACGAGGGTGTTTGGCACCTCGATGTCGGCTCATCACATCCTGGGGCTGGAGCAGGTCCCAAGGGTTTGGCTGTTCGCCAATTAAAGTGGTACGTGAGCTGGGTTCAGAACGTCGTGAGACAGTTCGGTCCCTATCTGCCATGGGTGTAGAAGAATTGAGAGGATTTGTCCCTAGTACGAGAGGACCGGGATGAACATACCACTGGTGGACCGGTTGTAGCGCCAGCTGCAGTGCCGGGTAGCTAAGTATGGACGGGATAACCGCTGAAAGCATCTAAGTGGGAAACCCACCTCAAAACTAGTTCTTCCTATAGAGCCGTAGTAGACCACTACGTTGATAGGCTGGATGTGGAAGCGCGGTAACGCGTGTAGCTGACCAGTACTAATAGCTCAATTGGCTTGATTTATGCACTGAAAAAAATTTTTTCTAGGTTTTGTTTAACTAAAAAATTCAAATAGTATTGATTTTGAATATTTTTTAATTAGGATCAATTTATGACAAAAAAATCTTCTAATGTTACTGAAGTTCTTAAAGATGATGGTGTTAATGCGGTAGATATAATCAACTTTCAAAATTTAAGCAGTATTAACATTAATCAATTAACTTCAAAGTTCGGAAAAGACAAATCTTGGGCAGTAAGATGTACTTTTAACCATAGATTTGGTGGAGTCGCAATACAACAACTTCCTGGAGAAGGCAACAGAATGCACCAGCATCCTGATGCAGCTGAGTGTTGGGTGATACTTAAAGGCAAGTGGAAGTGGTTTATTGAAGGGCAAGGTGATATGGAAGTGTCCGAGGGAAGTATAATTAACGTTCCTGAAAAAACTTTTCACCAAATTAAATGTATTGGTAATGAGCCAGGAATTAGATTTGCAGTAACCAAACCGGATGTTGAGCATATTTATAAATAATGTTCAAAAGTTACCCGTTTAAAAACATTAAAACAGATTTTAAAAACAAACATTACATTTTAACAGGATATTCAAGCGGTATAGGGAACCAAATCTACAAAGATTTAAAATCTTTGGGAGCAATACCAATTCTTGTCGGCAGGAAAAGTATTAAAAATGAAATATTTTATTTTTGCGATCTAAGAGATCTTGCTGAAACAGAAATTGCAACATTTAAAGTAAGTAAAAAATTTAAAAAGATTGATGGATTTATTCATTGTGCTGGAATTAATCAATGCGTACAATCAGAAAAAATTAATCTTGATGACTGGCAAAACATTTTGAACGTGAATTTATCTTCGGCGTTTATAATTTCGAAAGGTGTAAAAACAAATCTAAAAAAGTCAAAAAATCCATCAGTTATATTTTTTTCGTCAATTGCTGGACATAGAAAAAGCATTGTTAGTGGTGTTCATTATGTATCAAGTAAAGCAGGTCTTATTGGAATGGCAAAACAATTATCACACGAGTTTGGTCAATTTGGAATTAGAGTTAATTGTATTTCCCCAAGTCAAACTTTCACAAAAATGCTTAAGAAGTCTATGAGTAAAAAACAAATTAAAAATTTGATAAAAACTATTCCTTTAAAAAGATTGTCCAGCATAAAGGAGCAATCAAATGGTGCAATTTTTTTACTCTCTACTTTATCAAAATATATATCTGGAACCTCTTTAAACATTGATGGTGGACAGATTTAAAAAAGATATTACTTTTGTTATAGCAACAAGAAAAGGAAGCAAAAGAATAAAAAATAAAAATATAAGAAAATTTGGTAATTCAAGCCTCTTAGAAATTAAACTTAAACAAATTAAAAGAATTATTAAAAGACCAATAATACTTTTAAGCTCAGATTGTAAAACTAGTCAAAAAATTGGAAAGAAAAACGATGCAATTGTAGATATAAGGCCTAAAAAATTTGCAACTGACAATATTCCTATGAAAGCAGTTTACAAATATTTAGCGAAAAAAGTGAATACCCAGTATATTTGCTATCTCCATGTCACTTCTCCTTTTTTGAAAGATAAAACATTAAAACAATCGATTGCAAAATTCTTTCAAAACAAAAAAAAATGTGATTCTTTAGCATCTGTTACTCCTGTAAAAGAGTATTTGTGGTATAAAAATAAACCTGTGAACTATAACCCAAAAAATCATCCCCGTTCGCAAACTCTTCCCGAATATGTAGCATTGAACTTTGCAGTAAATATTGTCAGTACTACTTATATGAGGAATAAAGGTCGAATAGTCGGTGAAAATTTTTATCCAATTAATTTAGATTTCCCAGAAAGTCTAGATATAGATAATCAATGGCAATTTAATCTAGGCAATTTACTTGCTAAAAAAAATTGGCAGAAATGAAAAAATTATCAAAAATATTTTTAATATTTCTGTTTTTTTTTATCGTTATTTTTAATTTTGCAAACATTAGATCTATTTTAAGAGAAAATCTTCCGCATACAGTCAAGGTAAAAATTAAAGAAGTTTTTTTTGGAAAACAATACTTAGATGAAATAGATTATTATAAAAAACTTGGTTATAATGTTAAAATTTTTCCTGAGACACAATTTGAAAAATTGAAATCAAAAAAAATCTTGCTAGATAGGTTAGATGTTTTACAAAAAACACACTATGGTCATGTTATAGGCCTTGAACAAAATGTAAAAAAATTCTTCATTGAAAATTTTTCTTCGGACCTTGTTATAATTTCTGCAAAGGGAAAGATTTTTCTCTTAAAAGAAAACGAATTAGGTAAAGGAAAAATAATTTTATCCAACCTTGAAAAATTTAAATTAAAAAATGTTCTCGACATAGCAAGGGTTAAAGATGAACTTTATTTATCTATAGTTTTTCCAGATCAGGCTGAAAATAATTGTTCAAAAATTAAAATTTTAAGATCAAAATTCAATAAAGAAAATTTAATCTTTTCTAATTTCTTTCAGATAAATGAATGCACAGAAGGCACGAATGCTTTAGGAGGAAGAATGGTAAAATATAACTTTAATAATAAGGAAGGAATACTTTTCACAACAGCAGCGTCAGGAACAGAAAGGGACTTAGCCCAAGATGATAATTCCATGTTTGGCAAAATTTTATTCTTAAGTCTTGACAGCGAAAAAAAAATTATTTTTTCAAAAGGCCACAGAAACCCGCAGGGTTTATTAGTATATAAAGACAATATTTTATCAACAGAGCACGGAGCATATGGAGGAGACGAAATAAACAAAATTTTATTTAGAAAAAACTATGGACATCCAATCTCGTCATATGGTGACACCTACAGCTTTGATAAAATTTTGCAAGAGAGATCTAATTTTAAATTTAAAAAAAACCACGATGAATTTAATTTCGTTGAACCAATTTTTTCATTTGTACCTTCAATCGGCATATCTGAAATGATCAAAGTTCCAGAGGAATTTTCAAAATACTGGCAAAATAATTTTTTAGTAACCTCCCTTAATGGAAGGACAGTATATAGAGTTGAGTTTGACAATAAATTTTCAAAACTAAAATACATTGAGCCAATTCGCATAGGAGAGAGAATAAGAGATATTAAGTATTTACCAAATTCAAATTCAATTGTTCTAGCCTTAGAGGAAACTGGGTCTTTATTATTTTTTAAAACTAAAAACTAATTAAATATTTTTTAAGGCTTTCTGATAAATTTTTAGAGCTTTCAAAACTGCTTATACAAAAATCTTCTCCAGAGTTTATTACATCTTTTTTGTCATTAAATATGACGTTTGTAACTTTTTCCACAAGCTTGTCGTATGTAGGTATTCTCCAGAATTTGTTATATTCAAAATCATGAAGGAAACCATTGTTTTCATAATTTGGATCTAAAAAATAACATGGAACTTTGTGCCCAAGTAACTCATAAGCCATCGTAGAGCACCAAGTCAAATTTATTTTAGCGTTGTTTGCAAATCCATAAGATAAATTTGTAAAACCTTGTTCGCTTCCGATTATTTTTCGAACAAAAGAACCTTTTAATATTTTATTCTCTAATTTATCATCATTTCTATTAGTTTCATGGTGCTTTAAAACGATAGATAATTCTCTAAATTTTTTACTTAATTTGGTTAACCAATTAAGTTGTTCGTAATAATTTTCCAAATATTTTTTATCAGTTCCAAAATGTCTCAATTGGTTTCCACCCAAGTATAAAATATCAAATTTAGGAGTATTTAGTTTTTTACTTTTCAACCAGTATTTCTCATAAATGATTGATCCGACAGTAATAATTTTTCTAACATTTGAACCATTATAATCCATTATTGCAGAACTTTTTTTTCCAAGAGAAAAAAAAATGTCAGCATCAATAAAGTAACCCGATCTACCTAAATGAGTGAGAATTCTTTGATAAGTGCAACTATACTTTCCTCCATTTTTTTTAAAAATATAATTTTTAATTGAAGATGTTGTGTAAGGTCTAAATTGAAATAAAATATCAGATTTTTGTGCTGTAAAAATAGTTTCATATCTTAATTTTTGATTTACTACAAAATCTGCAAAATCTACCAAATTAACATTAGTCTTTTTTGAATAATAAATAGAATTTGTGATGATTGATAAAAAAATTTCTTTTAATTTTGAAGAAATAAATTTTCTCTCATAACCTTTTCTATTTGTAAAATTGATTTCATTAATTTTATTTAATTTTTTTTTAGTTATAATTTTATAACTTGAAAATTTTTTTATAACTAATTCTAAGTCTCTAAAATCATTATGATTTAAAATTTCATCAAAAATAATTTCTACTTTTTCGTATTTTTTATTTCTCTTTGAAAAAATGAATGCATAAAAAAAAGAAATTAAATATCTTAAAATACTTTTAGATAAAGATAGAAAACTAACTTTGTATTCTATTTTGTTTTTTAAATAATCATGGTTTCTTGAAATATATTGTTTATAGCTATAGAAAATAACTTCTAAAGGGAGATCAATATAACCAGATAGTTTTTTTAAATAAACTTGTAAATATTTTTTTTCTAAGTGTTCATTTATATTCGAAAGAAAAATCTTAGCTTTTTGCATTTATCAAAGTTTATATTTCTCTTTAAGCTCTAAAATTAAATCTTTTAAACCTTGATCGATTACAACATTATAATTATCAGAATATCTGTAAGTAAAACTTTTTTCCTCATCCTCAATGTTGTATGGAGTCTTTATATAATGACTAACTTTTTTTAACTTATCTTTTTTGAGGAATTTTATATTTTTAATACCTGTAATTTCAGAAAGTATTTTTAATATATATGTAATTTTGTAATTTTCTGGACCAGTAAGAACAAGTGTTTTATTATCAAACTCGGTTTCAATAATTTTTAATGTTAATCTAGCCGCATCTATTACGTGAATATAATTTCTTACGGACTCCATACTTCCTGAGTATAAAATTTTTTTGTTTTTTAGCATATTTTTGATTAAATTATGCAATCCATTATTTTCATCTGATCTAGGCCCATATAATGTTCCGTATCTCAAGATAGAATAATTAAGTTTTTTTATATATTTGAACTCTTTTATGAAACTTTCTGCTGATAGTTTGCTAGACTTATAAAAACCACCTTTATTTCCTGACACGTATACAGTACTAGCGTAAATAAATTTTTTAATTTTTTTTTTTACAAGAAGATTTAAAAGTTTTACAAGATCAAGAATATTCACCTTAACGGTATTTTCTGGTTCTAAATTTGATTTTTCTATATCTGAAATTGCAGCATAGTTGAAAACGACGTCTCCTCTTTTAATGTATTTGCTATATTTTTCTAAATCCCCCAATTCAGCTTTAATAAACCTTTGTTTTTTGTTTATCCATTTTGACTTAAACTTATCAACTATAGTTACTTGGTAATTGTTTTTCGTAAGGATATCAGCTACATGTGATCCCAAAAAACCGCTTCCTCCAAAAACTATTGCTCTTTTTTTGCTCATATATAGCAAATTTTTACATTAAAACTCTTTACAGTTCAACTTTTGAACGCTATTATGTTCAAAAAATGAACAAAAATAATAGCGATATATTTACCGTTTTAAGAAGTATTTCTAAAAATCCTGACGCTTCACAACGAAATCTTGCTAAAAAAATAGGTTTTAGCTTAGGAAAGCTCAACTACTGTTTAAAAGCTTTAAAACAAAAAGGTTTGGTGAAAGTAAAAAATTTCAAAAATAATAAAAATAAGCAAAATTATCTATACATTTTAACACCTAAAGGAATAAGTGAAAAAGCCAGGCTTACAGTTAATTTTATGAACTTAAAAATGAAAGAATATGACGAATTAAAAAAGGATTTAACAAAAGATGTGGATAGTAGCAAAAGTTAATTATAAACAATTATCAGTTTTTAAAAGTGAATTAAACTTAAAATTTGAAAATAAAGTTAAATATTATTTTCCTAAAGTTTTTATTAAAAACAAAAAAACAAACGTAACTAAAAATATTCTTGGAAATTACATATTTTGTTTTCATGAAAAATTCGAAGATTTAAAAAATATTTTGGTTTTAAAATATATAAAAGGTCTAGATTATTTTTTAACCAACTCTAAAAATTCGCAAATTGAAATATTGGATTTTATAAATTTATGTAAAAAAAATGAAAATTCAACTGGGCATCTAAAACAAGATTTTTTCAAAAATCTGATTTGTAAAAATGGTAAATTTATTAATAGCCCTTTAGCAAGCTTAGTATTTGAAATTATAAAAAGTAATAAAAATAATTTAGAAATTCTTTTAGGCAATAAACAAATAAAAATATCAAAAAACTCAGATATACTTTATTTACCCGCCTAAAAAACTTTTTCGAATAAGCTAAAATATCGATTTTAAGCTTAGTGCGGAGCATGCCCGTTTTACAATATGGACTATTTAGGTAAAATTTGGAATATTTTATCAGAAGAATACAAAAAAAAAATAATTGTATTATTTTTTTTAATCATTTTTTCTGTTTTCCTTGAAGTACTTGGAATTGGATTAGTTGTTCCATTAGTTATATTTCTTTTAGAAGACAATTTGATAGATAAATATCCACTATTATCCGAGATTGTATATTTTTTTTCTCACAATATAGATAAGAGTGCACTTATACAATTAAGTTTAATTTTGATATTAATAGTTTATTTTATCAAAAATTTATTAATATCGATAATCTCGTATTATGAGAGTAAGTTTTCTTGGGGTGTACAAGCCGATGTTCAAAAAAGGTTATTCGAATATTATATTAGTGAAGATTTGATATTTCACACAAAAAAAAATTCAGCTAATTTAATTAATAATACTACAAAAGAAATTTCCTTATTATTTCATCTTATATTTAATACGGTTATTTTTTTTTCAGAAATCTTTGTTTTTGTTGGTATTGCACTTCTCTTAATATTTTTTCAACCGATTGCATTTTTTTCAATAATGCTAATATCATTATTAATATTAGGTATATACAGTTACTTTACTAAAGAGAAAATTTCTCAACTAGGAAAAGAGAGGCAATTAGAGGACGAACTTATTATTCAAAAAATACAACAAGGATTAGGCGGTATCAGAGAATTGAAAATTTATAATAGAGAAAAAGAATTTAAAAATTTCTTTTTTGAAAGCAATGCAAACCTTTTTAATGTATCTTGGAAAAATCAGTTTTTGCAAAAAATACCAAGGCCATTACTAGAATTTTCAGCAGTATCTTCAATGATAGTAGTAGTATTTATTTTTTTTAATTTAAGTTTAGCGCCAACAAATATAATAGCAACGTTAGCTTTGTTTGGAGTGGCCGCTGTTAGAGTATTACCGAGTCTAGTAAGAGTGTTTAATTCTGTTCAATCTATTCAATTTAGTAAACCAGCTTTAGATTTAATTCACAAAGAATTACAAGGTATCAAGATAGTAAAAAAAGAGATTAATAAAAAAAATATTCAACCCATAAAC
>CACNFA010000016.1 GCA_902619675.1 uncultured Pelagibacteraceae bacterium | reverse complement strand
AATAAGACTCTTGATATTAGAGCACAGAAAAAAATAGGATTTCCAATTAATGATAGCGTTGTTAGAAGATCTTTTGTAGCAACTGGCGGTACAGTTCTTGCAAGTAAATTAGCTCTAGACTCAAAACTAGCTTGTAATACAGCTGGAGGAAGTCACCACGCAACTTTTAACTTCGGTGCAGGTTATTGTGTTTTTAATGATACAGCGGTTGCTGCTAATTATCTAAAAAAAAAAGGATACGCTAAAAAGATTTTAATTTTAGATTTAGATGTTCATCAAGGTAATGGAAATTCAGAAATATTCCAAAATGATAAGAATGTTCTTACATTTAGTATGCATTGTGCATCTAATTACCCTGCAAAAAAATCTAAAAGTGATATCGACGTTGAGCTTAAAGATAACATGGAAGACCAAGAATATATTAACGTTTTAAATGAAAATCTAAAAAAATTAAATCAAAATACTTATGATTTTGTTTTTTATGTTGCTGGTGTTGATATTCATTATGAAGATAGGTTGGGTAAACTCAAAATTACTGATGAAGGTATTAACAAAAGAGATCAAATAGTAATTGAAAATTTTTATTCTAAGAAGACTCCTTTGTGTGGTGTTCTTGGTGGTGGTTATAATAAAAGTTTTGAAAAATTGATAGAGCTTCATTCAATGTTACATAAGAATTGTGCTAAATACTTTTAATTAGGTCCTGGCTTTAGATGGACTAAACTTAGGGACTAAAGCCAAGACTTAATAAAATTATAATTCTAATATTATTTTTTCTTAACGTATAAAACTGACGCGCTACAATTTTAGCTGCGGTAGATTTTCAAAAAACTTCAAGGACTCGGGATTTGCGATTGCCTCTTTGTTATTTATTTTTTCACCATTTATTACCTGTCTTACTGCCAATTCTACAATTTTTCCACTTTTAGTCCTTGGAATTTCCGGAGCTTTAATAATTATTGCCGGTACGTGCTTTGGAGAACAGTTTTTTCTAATCCTAGATTTGATTAATTTAATTTTTTCATCATCAATATCTTGATCATTTTTAGTAGTTACAAATAAAATTATTCTAACATCATCATCAAAATCTTGACCTACAACTAGTCCTTCTGTGATGAAATCTATATCTTCCACTTGCTGGTAAATTTCAGAGGTTCCTATTCTTACTCCTCCTGGATTTAATGTAGCATCAGATCTACCACGCATTATAAATCCATTTTTATTAGTTCTTTCAATAAAATCGCCATGGTGCCAAATATTTTTAAATTTTGTAAAGTAAGCTTTATGATATTTTTTACCGTCTTCATCACCCCAAAACTTTACTGGCATTGATGGAAAAGGTTGTTTGACAACTAATTCTCCTTTATCTCCATCTAATGCACTATTTCCATCATCAGTAAAAACGTCAACATCAATACCCAAACTTTGTCCTTGGATCTCCCCTTGATGAACATTTGAAAATATATTTCCAAGAACTAAACATCCAACTAAATCTGTTCCTCCAGCAATGGAAGCGAGATGAACATCTTTCTTTATATTGTTGTAAACATATTTAAAACTTTCATCTGCTAATGGAGAGCCTGTTGAGGTAATAATTTTAATAGAGTTTAAATTTAAATTTTTGCTGTTATATTTTTCATTCTTAAGATGATCTATATATTTTGCACTGACACCAAATAAATTAATTTTTTTATTCTGACAATATTCTAGAAGAATGTCTATCTTTGGATAGACTGGTGCTCCATCAAAAAGAAAAATTGAAGATCCTGTTGCCAGCCCTCCGACTAACCAATTCCACATCATCCAACCAGTTGTTGTGTAATAGAATAATTTTTTATTATCTCCGATATCGCAATGAAGCATAAACTCTTTTAGGTGTTCAATTAATACATTGCCTGCTCCATGAGTTATACATTTAGGTTTACCAGTCGTACCGCTCGAGAAAAGTATATAAATTGGATAATTAAATTCAAACCTCTCAAAAGACTCATCTAAATCAACTTTTAAGGTATCATTAAAATCAATAAAATTTTTTAAACTTTCTTTTTCTGCTTCATTATAATTATATACTATCACTTTCTCGATCGAAGACATCCGCTTTAGTATCTCGTCAACTTTATCTAAAATGTTAATTTTTTTTCCATTATAAAAATAGTAATCACAAGTTATTAAAATTTTTGGTTCAACTTGTTTAAACCTATCTACTACACCTTGAACTCCGAAATCCGGAGAACATGAAGACCATATAATACCATTTTTAGCACAAGCTAAAAAACTGATAATAGTTTCTATTTTGTTTGGTACATATGCCACAACCCTATCTCCTTTTTTTAAATTTAACTTTTTAAGATAATTAGAAAATTTACAAACCTTTTCATATAAACTTTCCCACGTAATCTGCTCTTCAAAGCCTTTTTCAGATAAGAAGTTAACTGCTAAATCTGTGGATTTTTTCTTTAGAATATTTTCTGTATAATTTAATTTTGAGTCAGGAAAGAATTTTGATTTATTAAAAATTTTATCTTTTTTAATAATTTTTAATCCTTTGTCTCCTATAATTTTTGAATAATCCCAAAATTTTGACCAGAACTCTTCAGGATTTTTTACTGACCATTGCCATAATTCTTTAAAATTACTTGAGGATTTGAAATTTATAAAATGACAAAAATCTTGTAAGATAGATTCCTGCTTCAACTTTTGAGAAGGTTGCCAAAGAGGTTTATTCATAAGAGCTAATTTAGCTCTTATGAAATTATTTTAATATATATTTTTTTAGAAGAAATTTCTGAACAATATGACCTTGATTGCCTTTAATTTCCTTCTTTTTGAACAAAAAATTAATTAACCATTTCATGCCTAATTAGAGCATTTAGACATGACAAAAAGTGGCAAAAAATGTGTCAAAAGTTGAACTATTCAACTAATAAGCGCTATTCTTTCTAGTTTATTATTCAATAACTTTTTTATATGTTCCATCCAGTTTATAATAAGATTTATGGCTCAGAATATTTCAGTTCCAGATATAGGTGATTTTAAAGACGTAGAAGTAATCGAGATCTTAGTAAAACCTGGCGACCAAATTAGTAAAAATGATCCAATTGTTACTATCGAAAGTGATAAATCTAGTGTTGAAATTCCATCACCTTCCTCAGGTCAAATAAAAGATTTAAAAGTAAAGGTTGGTGATAAAGTGTCAGAAGGAAGCTTACTTGCAACTATAGAAAATGGCCAAGCCATACAAGCTCCAAAAAAGATTACAGAATCTAAAGTTGAAGAAATTAAAGAAAAACCTAAATCTAATGGAAATTCAAATCCAGTAAAACAAGTCAAAAAAGTATTTGCTGAACCTGCTTCTAAAGATGATATTGATCCTGTAGAAACAAACGAATGGATAGAATCGTTAAATTCAGTAATTGAAAATGACGGAGCTCCAAGAGCGAGTTATCTTTTAAATAAAGTTATAGATCAAGCATATAAGTCTGGCTTAGTTCTCCCAGACACTAGAACTACACCTTATATAAATACGATCCCCCCTGAAATAGAAGTTAAATCTCCTGGTGATCAAAATATAGAAAAAAAAATTAGGGCCTACATAAGGTGGAATGCTGCGGCTATGGTTGTCAAAGCTAATAAGAAAAGTTCAGAGCTCGGGGGCCATATCGGAACATTTGCATCTGCTGCAACTTTATATGATGTTGGAATGAACCACTTCTGGAGAGCCAAAAATAACAAGTTCGGAGGAGATCTTATTTATTTTCAAGGCCACTCTGCTCCAGGTATGTATGCCAGAGCATTTTTAGAGGGAAGGATGACTGCAAAACAACTTGATGGTTTTAGACAAGAAGTTTCTAAAGGTGGCTTGTCTTCTTATCCTCATCCTTGGTTAATGCCAAACTTCTGGCAGTTCCCAACGGTCTCCATGGGCTTAGGGCCAATTATGGCCATCTATCAAGCACGTTTTTTAAAATATTTAATTAATAGAGGTTTAGTCAAAGATGAGGGTAGAAAAATTTGGGTTTTCCTTGGAGACGGAGAAATGGATGAGCCAGAGTCATTGGGTGCAATAGGTTTAGCTGCTAGAGAAAAATTAGATAATTTAATTTTTGTTATCAATTGTAATCTTCAAAGGTTAGACGGTCCAGTTCGAGGTAACGGTAAAATTATTCAAGAATTAGAAGGAAGCTTTAGGGGAACAGGTTGGAATGTAATTAAAGTTATATGGGGATCTTATTGGGATCAATTATTAGCAAAAGATAAAACTGGTCTACTCGTTAAAAGAATGAACGAGTGTGTCGATGGTGAGTATCAAGCCTTTAAGGCTAAAGGAGGTGAATATGTACGAAATAATTTTTTTGGAAAATATCCAGAACTTAAAGAGCTAGTCTCTTCAATGACAGACAAAGATATTTGGAGACTTAATAGAGGTGGACATGATCCACACAAAGTTTATGCAGCTTACTACGCCGCGATGCAACACACAGGTACTCCAACAGTGATACTTGCTAAAACAATCAAAGGATATGGAATGGGTAAGTCAGGAGAGAGTATTAATACTACCCACCAACAAAAGAAATTAGATGAGGAAGATTTACTTTATTACAGAGATAGGTTTGGAGTTCCTCTTACAGATAAACAAGTTAAAAATATTGAATATTATAAACCTAGCGAAAATTCTGAAGAAATTAAGTATTTAAAAGAAAAGAGAATAAAGCTTGGCGGGTATATTCCTGAAAGATCGTCCTTTGCAAAAGCAATCAAGGCTCCACCTAAAGATATTTTTGATAATTTCATGAAATCCACGGGAGATAAAGAAATGTCAACTACAATGGCGCTTGTAAGAATGTTAACTGCTTTACTAAGAGATAAAAATTTATCACCAAGACTCGTGCCGATAATACCAGATGAGGCAAGAACTTTTGGAATGGAAGGTTTCTTTCAGAAAATTGGAATTTATGCTCATGAAGGACAGAAATATGAACCAGTTGACTCAGAACAATTAAGTTCATATCGAGAGGATAAAAGCGGTCAAGTATTAGAAGAAGGTATTAACGAGTCTGGTGCAATGTCTTCTTGGATTGCTGCTGGAACTTCTTACACAAATCATGATTTAGAAATGATACCAATTTATATATTTTACTCTATGTTTGGCTTTCAACGAGTCGGAGATCTTGCTTGGGCCGCAGGAGACTCCCAAGCTAGAGGTTTTTTAATTGGAGCTACAGCAGGAAGAACTACTTTGGCTGGCGAAGGACTTCAACACCAAGACGGTCATAGTCATTTGTTAGCATCTAATATACCAAATTGTGTAAGTTATGATCCTACATTTGCCTACGAGATGGCAGTCATACTTCAAGATGGTCTTAAAAGAATGCATGAGAAGAAAGAAAATATTTTTTATTACATAACTGCAATGAACGAAAACTACGCCCACCCTCAGAAACCAAAAGGAAGTGATGATGGAATTTTAAAAGGGATGTATTTGTTTAAAGAAAATAATAATAAAGGAAAAACAAAAGTACAACTTCTTGGTTCAGGAACAATTTTAAGAGAAATAATCTCAGCTTCAGAAATTTTATCTAAAGAATATGGTATCGATTCTGATGTATGGAGTGTAACAAGTTTTAATGAATTAAGAAAAGACGGAATGGAAACTGAAAGATGGAATTTATTAAATTCGAATAAAAAGAAGAAATCATATGTAGAAAAATGTTTAGAAAAGAGAGATGGTCCAATTATTGCTGCATCTGATTATACAAGGGCATTTTCTGATCAGATAAGACCCTATAGTGAAAAACCATTTTATTCACTTGGAACAGATGGTTATGGTAGAAGTGATACTAGAAAAAATTTAAGAAAGTTTTTTGAAGTTGATAAAGAGCACATTGTTGCTTACACATTAAGTGCATTAGCTAAAGAACAATTAATAGGTTCTGAACAAGCAGAAAAAGCAATTAAGAAATATAAAATAGATAAAGAAAAAGAATTTCCTGCAAACTTATAATTATGTCTGATCTTAAAATTACAGTTCCTGATATGGGTGATTTTAAGGATGTAGAAATTATTGAGGTTCTTGTTAAAGAAGGTCAAACAATAAATAAAAATGACTCTTTAATTACTCTTGAAAGTGATAAATCTAGTGTTGAAGTCCCGTCAACACAATCAGGTACTATTAATAAAATAAACATTAAAGTCGGTGATAAAGTCAATCAAGGTGACCTCATTTTGACTTTGAAATCATCTGAAAAGGTGGAGCAAGTGAAAGATCCTGTTGCAAAGACGCCAGAAAAAAAAATAGATGTAAAAAAAGATCAGCCTAAGAAAGTTAAAACTCCTCCACCTGCAGCTGTTGAGACAACTAAAACAGGTACAAAATTAGCTAGTCCCAAGGTAAGAAAATTCGCAAGAGAATTAGGGGCGAACGTTTTAGAAATTCCTGGTTCTCAAAGATCAGGGAGAGTATCAGAGGAAGATGTTAAAGAATTTATTCGATCACAAGTAACTGTCAACAAAGGAGCGGTCGAGAAAAAAGAATATAAAGAAGAGTTCTCTCACGAGGAATTTGGTCAGATAGAAATAAAGGAAATTCCTAGAGTAAAAAGATTGTCTGGTCCACACTTAGTAAGGTCTTGGACTGAAATTCCACATGTTACTCAACATGATGAGGTAGACGTAACTGAGATGGAGCAATTTAGATCATCATTGTATGACTATTATTCTGGTGATGTTATTAAAGTAACTCCATTAGCGTTTATAGCCAAGGCTTTAGTTAGTGCTTTAAAAGAGTTCCCTAATTTTAATGCCTCTATTGATCCAAATAAAAATAAGATTGTATATAAAAAATATTTTCACATAGGTTTTGCGGTTGATACTCCTCATGGATTGATGGTGCCAAAAATCAGGGATGTGGATCAAATGAGTATTAAAGAAATTGGAGAAGCTTTGAAGAAAACTAGTAAGCTTTGTAGAGAATTGAAAATTGATAAAAAAGAGTTTTTTGGTGGTTCAATGACAATTTCAAGTTTGGGAGGGATAGGTGGAACGTTCTTTACTCCAATAATTAATCCGCCGGAAGTGGCTATTCTTGGAGTAGGAAAAACTTTTGATAGACTAGTTAAAATAAAAGGGAAAATAGTTTCAAGAAAAATACTACCATTATCTTTATCTTACGATCATAGATTGATTGATGGAGCTGAGGGTGCAAGATTTTGTGTTTATTTAGGAAAGTGCCTTGGCAAAGATTTTGCTTTTAAACTTGCCGTTTAATCAATTATAAAATAGTACAAAGCATGAATAAAAAAGTTTTCTCTCTTATTTGTGCTATCAGCTGTTCTTTAATTTGGGGGTCTGCTTTTGTCGCTCAAGATATGGGAATGGATTATAATGGACCATTTACTTTTACTTTCGGTAGGCTATTTCTCGGATTTCTTACGTTAGTCCCATTTTTATTTATTTTCGAATATAAAAAAATTAATTCTATAATTTTTAAAAAAGAAAACATTTTAAACCTATTGCTTATTGGATTTCTTCTTTCAATGGGAAATGTCTTACAACAATATGCTCTACTTTATACAGATGTAGCTAATACAGCAGTATTTACAATTTTTTATGTGATCTTAGTTCCATTTGTTGCTTACTATTTTTTTTCAAAAAATATTCATAAATCTGTTTGGTTGTCTATTATTATTTGTTTATTTGGAGGCATTCTTTTAACTGAGTTTGATAATATTCAAGTAAGAATAGGAGATAGCATTGCAGTTTTTAATGCATTGTTTTGGGCATTTCATATTGTTTTTATTTCAAGATTTTTAAGAATATTTAATTATCCAATTACTATTGCATGCCTTCAATGCTTAATTGCATCTATATTTGCATTGATGCCTGCTTTTGTTTTCGAAAGTGTTAAATTTTCAAATATGGTTATGGATGGAAAAGAGATGTTATACGCTGGAATTCTCTCGAGCGGAGTAGCCTTTCTTCTTCAAATTTACGGACAACAAAACCTTTCTCCAGCACCTGTGGCTATTATATTTTCACTAGAAGGTGTATTCGCTTCAATTTTCGGATGGATAATTTTAAGTCAATTTTTAAATGAAATAAAAATTATAGGAATAATTCTTATTTTATTTGCAGTTATTTTTTCACAATTAGCTCCGTTATATGATAAAAAAAAGTATGGACGAGTCTAATCAAGGGTTTATGAAACATCTTGGCGGGTTGGAGCTAAAAAAAATTAGCGATACTCAATATGAGTTTACAGTGGAAGTTAAAGAAATACACTTAAACACTGGTAAAATCGCGCACGGTGGTTTTCTTTCCACTATAGCAGATACTGGTATGGGAACGGCTGCTCATAGAGTTGTTGGTAACAAGAGATGTGTAACAATTAGTTTAGATATGAAATTTATCTCTGTAGGCCAACTTGGTGATAAACTTACCGGAAAAGTAAAAATATTAAAAAAAACTAAAACACTGGTTTTTATTTCTTGTGAAATTTCTAATTCAAGCGACATAGTTGCCTCTGCAAGTGGTACTTGGAAAATACTACAGTAGTATTTAATGAAATTAAAAACTGTCTTCGTTTCAATTTTATTTACTTTTATTTCAATTAAAAGTGTGTCCGCAAATTTTTTTAAAAATATTACAGATTTAATAGATAATAACTATGAAAGTCTTAGATATGGTATTTCTGTGGCTGATGTTAATAATGATGGAGCTTACGAGTTTATAGTAGCTGGTTTTGGAAGTGAAAATTTAGCTTTGTCATACAAAAATAATAAACTAACAAATATTATGGATGATACTAAGTTTGCAGATAAAAGGAGTTTTACTATTGGTGTAGCTGCTTGCGATATCGACTCTGATGGATACGAAGAGATTTATTTTTTAAATACTGATACTTACAGTGGTGAAAAGAAATATTCTGATCGTTTAATAGATCTAAAAAATAATAAATTTTTTGATATTTTTGAACAAAAGAAAAACCAAATAGATTTAAACTTCACAGCAGGTCGTTCAGTTGTTTGTGTGGACAGGAAAGGAAATGGAAAATATGGAATTTATGTTGCTAATTATGGCGGTCCAACAAGATTTTACGAGAAGTTTAAAGGAAAAATAAAGGATAGAGCGGCAGAGTTTGGCTTAGACAAAATAACTGGGGGAAGAGCAGTCGTTGCTGGTCACATATTATCAAACAATGTTGATATTTTTGCAGCTAACGAGAGAGGTGTAAACTTTTTGTATAAAAATGTTGATGGTACTTTTTATGATGTCGCGTCAGGGTACAATGTTTTAGACCCTTATGAAAATGGAAGAGGTACTGCATTAAGTGACATTTTGTATAGAGGTCAGTTAGATATTGTTAGTGGAAATTGGGAAGGAGAACATCGTATTTTTTTAAAGAAAGAAAACTCTTTTACAGACATTGCCGATAGCAATTTTAAAAGGCCTTCTAAAATTCGAACAGTTATCTCAGCTGATTTTGATAATGATGGATATGACGAAATATTTCTTAATAATATCGGTGAACCAAATAAGTTATTCAAAATTAGAGAAAAAGGAAAACTAGAGGAAATTGATATCACAGCTAACTCTGAAGCAAATGGACTTGGAACTGGCGCTGCTGTAGCGGACATCGATAAAGATGGAATTTTAGAATTATTAATTGCCCATGGAGAAACAGGAAATCAAATACTTACACTTTACAAAGCAAACGTAAAAAAAGAGAGGAATTATTTACGAATAAAAGCTTTGAATAAAAATGGAGCTCCAGCTAGAGGTGCAACAGTGACACTAACATCCAATTTAAGAA
Source organism: uncultured Pelagibacteraceae bacterium (assembly GCA_902619675.1). Classification (GTDB taxonomy): domain Bacteria; phylum Pseudomonadota; class Alphaproteobacteria; order Pelagibacterales; family Pelagibacteraceae; genus Pelagilacustribacter. The sequence goes on along the minus strand of CACNFA010000016.1, from coordinate 9,878 downwards.
AACATTCTAAAACAATAGACTCTGGTTCAGGATATCTATGCCAAATGGAGCCTGTTGCCCATTATGGAATTAGAAATGGTGAGAAAGACTTTGAAGTACAAATTAAATGGACAAATGGGAAAACAAATAATTATAAAATAAAAGAAACAGGGAAGACTTATATTTTTAAACAAAGTAAAATGACTATCTCGCCATCCTAATAAAAATATCACCCATACCAATATTCATTTCTTCTAACGGAATATCGTTTTTAAAAGCACAAAATCTACCTGTAATTTCATTGGCCTCTATCTTTTTGATATCAGCTTTTTGACATTTTTTGGCTTCATAGAAAAGACCTATCACAAGCTTACCGTCGACGGCAAATACTTCGTCATCATTTAGTCTTTGATTTTTACAAAAATAATTTCTATTTACTTCCGCAGGAAAATCTTTTTTTGAACAAGGATTGTTAATTAGTAAAACATCAATTTTTTTAAGACCGTCTTTAAACTTGTGTTTAATTTTTTTAACTTTTGTATAATTCATTAGATCACAGGAACAAGGCCAACAACATCTATAAAGCTCACCACAAATATTTTTTTGTGTTCTTAACTCCTTAACATAGATATAATCAGGTTTTTCTCCTGGATTTATTAAGGAACCTGAAACAGGGCAATAAAATTTATTATATTCTTTAAACTCTTCATAAGTTAAATCTTGATCTATTAAATATTTGAAAAACCTTGGACCTGCAGCATTCCTGTTACTGTCTGGAAATATTTTAGACCAATTTTTGACGAGGTTTTCGTAATAAAATTTTTTTTGCTGAAAATTAACTTCAGCAAAACTAATCGAATTTAAAAATACACTAAAAATTAAAGCTTTTAAAAAAATTTGCATTTTATTATTTAAATAGATTTTTAGATAAAAGCACTGCGCTTTTATGTTGCTGGAGAAGACTTGCTTCTATAATTTAAATATCCGAAAACTAACAAAAATAATAATGCAAAAGGATATACTATTGCTTTATTAGGTCTTTCTGGATTTTCAATTTTAAAATTACTTATGATATCACCCATTTGAATACCAGATTTTTTTGCTTCCCCTTTCCAATTTAACTTATCAACGGTTAATTGATCATTCTGATCGACTAATGTTACGCCATATTCTTCAAGGTTATAATTATTTTCAAATTTCCCTTTATCAATAACAAATAGTTTATATCTTTCACCATACTCAGTAATTCGTGTAACTTTTATATGAACTTCTTTTGATGGGTCAAAAGATAAATTTTGAATACTTTCTGCCGAAAGTTTTTGCTCATTAAATTTAGGATAGAATTTACCTAAAACATAATCTGGAGCTAAAAAAGATAAAGATATTATTAAAAACGCTATGATCTCATACCATCTTAATCTATTTATAAACCATTGTTGTGTAGCAGCAGTAAAAACTAAAATTCCAATCAATGAAGTTACTATAACTAATAAAGCTTGCCAGATACTATCTACCCCTATTAATAGTAGCTCGTGATTAAACAAAAAGACTATTGGTAAAATTCCAGTTCTTAAACTATACCAAATAGCTTGAAGTCCTGTTCTTAAAGGATCGCCACCAGAAATTGCAGCTGCTGCATAAGATGCTAAACCAACAGGGGGTGTTACATCGGCCATCAATCCAAAATAAAATACGAATAAGTGAACAGCAATTAAAGGAAAAATAAAGCCAGAGGCATTTCCAACATCAACTAAAACTGTTGCCATTAGAGAGGCTACTACTACATAGTTTGCAGTTGTAGGAAGACCCATACCAAGTAACAAGCAAAGTATAATAGTTAATAAAATTAATATAATTACATTGTCTCTTGCAATTGTCTCAATCACTATGATTAAATTTGTACTTAGACCTGTAGATCCAACTGCACCAACAATTATCCCTGCTGTAGCGATTGCGATCCCTACCCCTACCATGTTAATTGCACCTTTTTGAAGACCAACTATTGTTTGATTGTACCAATCTATTAAACCAGTTTTAAAATCTGGATTTTTAATTATACGACTTACTAAGTTTACTATTACTAAAGATAATGTTGCGTAGAAGATAGAAAAACCTGCTGTATATCTCATATAAACAAGTAAAAAAATTAAAACAAAAATAGGTATTAAAAAATGCAGTCCAGATAAAAAAGTTTTCTTGAGATGCGGAACATCAGCGTCATCCATCCCTTTTAATCCTAATTTAAGGGCCTCTAAGTGAGATATATAAAATAAAGCAATGTATGAAATGATAGCTGGTAAAAAAGCATGTTTTACAACTTCAAAATAAGTAACACCTATAAAACTTGCCATAACAAATGCAGCCGCTCCCATAACCGGAGGCATTATTTGTCCATTAACAGATGAAGAAACTTCAATAGCACCAGCTTTCTCTTGAGAGAAACCTGTTTTTTTCATTATTGGAATTGTAAAAGTTCCAGTTGTTACAGTATTTGCAATTGAGGAACCTGAAATCATTCCAGTCATTCCAGATCCTAATATTGCAGCTTTAGCTGGGCCTCCTCGCATTTTGCCAACCATCGCAAAAGCTAAATCTAAAAAATACTTTCCACCACCAGCGGTTTCTAATAAAGCTCCAAATAGCACAAACAAAAATATAAAATCTACTGAAACCCCAATGGGTATTCCAAATATTGCTTCTTGATCAAACCATTGAAATCCTACTAGTCTTTTTACAGAAAGTCCGCCGTGAGAAATAATATCAGGAGCATATTTTCCAAAATATGAAAATAAGAGGAAACAAACTGCAATGATAACTAAAGGTAAGCCTATAGCTCGTCTAGTTGCTTCTAATAAAATTAATATACCTATGGCACCAATTATAAGTTCAACTGGAACTTTAAAACCAAATATTTCTTTTACTAAAAGAATACCACCTCTATTTACTAAATCGTCATAGAAAAAATAAATATATAAGCAACTTAATGCCCCGGTAATACTAATGATAATATCAATTACTGAAATCTTTTTTCCTCTAACTGCTGGAAAAATTAAAAAAGCCAAAGTTAAAGCGAAACCTAAGTGAATAGCTCTTGCGGGTAAACCTTTGAACATTCCAAAGTTAAACCAAAAAGGAAATGGAGAGGCATACCAAAGTTGAAAAAATGTCCAAAGAATAGCAATTCCAAAAACTATTTTTAAATGAATTCCTGATAAATGTCGGGTTGGGGAAATATCTTCTTGTATTTTATCTTTTATCTTACTTTGAATGTTTTGATTCATTTTAGCTAAGATACCTTATTCTAAAAAAAAAGGCCCAAAAAATATTGGGCCTTTTTTAATTTAATTTTAAAGTTGAATTACATTAATCCAGCTTCTTTATAGTACTTAATTGCACCTGGATGTAACGGAGCTGATAATCCATCAGCTATCATGTTTTTCTTTTCCAGAGGTCCAAAAGCAGGGTGTTGAGCTCTGAAATCGTCAAAGTTTTCCATTACCGCTTTTGTTACTAAGTATACAAGCTCTTCAGAAACATTTGCGCTTGTAACAACAGTAGCTTTTACACCAAATGTTGTAGCATCTTTTTTCTGATTTGAGTAAGTTCCTTTTGGAATAACTGCTTTAGCGTAATAGTCTGCTCCATCAATTAAACCTTGAACTGGTGCACCTGTTAAATTAATTGGGCTAGCTTTTGCTTTACAAGTAGCTGCTTGCTCCATAGCACCATTTGGAAATCCTACTGAATATCCAAATGCATCTATTTTACCATCACAAAGAGCTTTTACTTGTTCAGAAGAAGTAAGTTCAGTAGTTGCTTTGAACATACTCATATCTGCTCCCATAGCTTTCATTAATTCTTCCATAGTTCCTCTTTGACCAGAACCAGGGTTACCGATGTTTACTGTTTTTCCTTTTAGGCCTTTGAAATTCTTAATTCCAGATTTTTTACTTGCCCAAATTTGGAAAGGTTCGTTGTGAACAGAAAATACAGCTCTTAAGTCACTGAACTGTTTTCCTTCCCATTTGCTTGAACCATTGTAAGCATGATACTGCCAGTCTGACTGAGCAACACCAAATTGAAACTCACCATCTTTGATTTGTCCAATATTGTAGTTTGATCCACCTGTTGAAGGTGCAGTACATCTGTAAGCTTTAGCTGTACCTTTTTTTCTACCGTGGTCAGCACTAATTGCTGATTTATGTAACATTTTACAAATTGCGTTACCTGTTTGGAAATATACTCCTGTAGGTCCGCCTGTTCCTATTGTAAAGAACTCTGCTGATTTAGCGATTGATGTAATGGGGCTTGAAAAAGCAAACATTACTAGTACCGCTGAAATCAATGACATCATTTTTTTCATGTGTACTCCTCTTGTTATAATGATTAATTTAACTACGTTATCAGTAAGAGGTCAAAGAGATTCTTATAAATTTTTGGCCCAATTTGACAGTTTTGAAACCCCCTCTACTACATTTGGAGCAAATTTTTTTATCATCTCATCATCTACTTGGCTACAGTTGGTAACATTTTTATAAAACTCTGTTCCATCAAAATCTGTATAGCTCAACCTAGTTAACATTTTTTTAGGTTTAAAACCAAAATCAGAACCTGGAAGCATTGCTACCCCGGTTTCTTTTAAGATAGCTTCACACATTTTTGATGATGTTTTGTATCTCTTATTTATAAATTCAGGCATTAAATAAAATGCTCCTTGTGGAGGTGCTATTAGAATTTTATTTGTTTTTAAATTATTGTACACATAATTTCCAACAGCTTTTAGTATAGCTCTTACTTTTAGCTTGTAATTAGTATGTTCATGAGCGTAAGCTTCTATAGATGCATATTGGGTTGGAGTATTTACAGTTGAGTATGACTCACTTGCAATAGATTTCAAACTTTTTAAAAATTCAGTCAATTTTTTTGGCACCGCTAAAAATCCCAGTCGCCAACCTCCTGCTCCACACCATTTACTTAAGCCTCCGGTTATAAAAGTTAAATCGGGATAATATTTGGATATTGAATTATATTCATTAGAAAATGTTAAATCCGTATAAATTTCATCTGATAAGATCATAATTTTATATTTTTTTGCAACTTTTCCTAATTCCTCAATATTTTCACAAACAGTCCCTGAGGGATTATTTGGAGAATTGAGAATTAATATTAAATTTTTATTTTTACCGATTGATTTTATTTTTTTTTCTAGTTCTACGCCAGTAGGATACCAATTATTTGCTCTTGAAGTTTCAATCCAGTGTACTTTGTTTGAGCCTATTTCTGCCTGAGGTTCATATGAAACCCATCCAGGTGCTGGAATAATAATTTCACCTTTAAAAGCAATATGTATCAACAGCATCGCTTCCTTCGAACCAGGAGTGATTAATATGTTTTCCTCGGGATAGTCATTTCCTGTTCGCTTTAACAAATATTTAGAAATTTTATCTCTTAGTTCTGGCAAACCTTGTATTGGTAAATATTCTTTTCTATGTGCATTTTTTTTCAACGCCTCAACTATATTTTCTGGTACTGGAAAGGGAGATTGACCAAAACCAAACTGATATACTTTTTTGCCTTGAGAAATTAATTTTTTAGATTTTTCATTTATAACAAGTGTAGAAGACTCTTTTAACTTAAGAATTTTCTTTTTTACTTTAGAGGACATTATCAATTGCGTATAACCTATACGGGGACTACCTATTCTAAGTCAAATCAATTGTTAAAATAGGAACATTTGACAAATTGATTCGGTCATGTTTTAATCTTACTTTGTTCTCAAAACTGATCTACATATAGTATAAAAAATATTAGCTAACACAAATATGGAAAAACAGTCTAACAAAATAGTTGCTTTATTAGGTCCTACTAACACCGGTAAAACTTATATAGCGATTGAAAAAATGCTCGATTGTGAAAGTGGTATATTCGGGTTACCTCTCAGGTTGCTTGCTAGAGAAGTCTATGACAAATGCGTAAACAGAGTTGGCACGGAAAAAGTTGCTCTAATTACAGGTGAAGAAAAAATTATTCCCAATACTGCAAAATATTTTATTTGCACAGTAGAGTCTATGCCTAAAAATAAAGACGTAGATTTTGTTGCAATAGATGAAATTCAAATGTGTGCTGACCGCGAGAGAGGTCATATATTCACTGAACGCCTATTGGAGACAAGGGGTAAAAAAATAACTATGTTTTTAGGATCTCAGGTTATGCAAAATATTATCAGAGATTTAGTTGATAAGGTTGAGTTTGAAAAAAAAGATAGGTATTCAAAACTTAGTTACTCAGGAATTAAAAAAGTATCTAGGTTAGACAGAAAAACAGCAATTATTGCTTTTTCTATAGAAGAAGTTTATGCGATTGCTGAACTGGTAAGGCGACAAAAAGGTGGTGCAGCAGTAATTATGGGGTCTTTGAGCCCAAAAACTAGAAATTCACAAGTAGGTTTGTACCAGTCAGGTGACGTTGATTACCTTATTGCAACTGATGCAATTGGAATGGGTTTAAATATGGACATAAATGAAATCTTTTTTTCAAATTTAAAAAAATTCGATGGAAAAAAAACTAGAAGATTAAATCTTATAGAAATGTCTCAAATTGCTGGAAGAGCAGGAAGATATAAAAATGATGGTGGGTTTGGTACAACGGGTGATTGTGAAACACTTAATTCAGATGAAATAGAAAAAATTGAAAAACATCTACTTCCAGATACAAAAATGATTTATTGGAGAAATTCAAAATTAAATTTCGAAAATCCTGATGAATTAATTGCCTCTTTAGAGTTAAGGCCAAGCAAAAAAAATCTACTAAGAACTATCGACTCTCTTGATGAAAGTGTGCTGAGGTTTTTTCTCAAAAAAGGCGCAAATAATATTATTTACCACAAAAATTTAGAAATACTTTGGGAGTGTTGCCAAATACCAGATTTTGAAAAAAAAGCCTACAATCAACATATCAATATTGTTGATAAGGTATTTCAATTTTTAACAACTAAAAAAAATAAAATTCCGAGCACATTCATGAAAGACCAGCTAAAAGGATTAGATAAAGATCATGGAAATGTTGATCTGTTATCCCATAGATTATCAAACGTAAGGACTTGGTCATATGTTGCCAATAAAAAAAATTGGGTAGAAAACTCAGATTATTGGGTACAACTAACAAAAAATATCGAAGATAAATTATCTGATAAACTACATGAAGAGCTAACTAAAAGTTTTATAGACAAAAAGATAAGTCTTCTCTCAAGAAGTTTGAAGCAAGATTTAGTTCTAAACACGAAGATTAATGAGGATAATAAAATATATATTGATGGACAATTTGTTGGTGAACTCAAAGGTTTAAAGTTTATTATCGAAATCACATCTCAAACTTTAGATACTGATATTAAATCAATAAAAAAAGCAGCAAGAAAAGGTGTGGAAAAAGAGCTAATTAAAAGAGTAGACAGAATTATATCGAATAAAGAGATAGTAATTAAAGGTGAAAATAAAATCTTTTGGAAAGAAAATCCTATTGCACGAATAAAAAAAGGAAATAATTATTTAAATCCTGAAATTGAAATATTGGCTGATGACTCTTTAAATTTAGAATGTAACGAAAAATTAACTCTTTTTTTGAATGAGTGGCTTTTAGATCACATAAATGATGTGCTTGGTGATTTAATTAAACTTACAAAACATAAAATTAGTAATCAATATCTTAGAGGCTTGATGTTTCAGTTATATGAAAATAATGGTGTCATAATAAGAAAAGAAGTGGAACAAATTGTTAAATTAATACCCTTACAGGAGAGAAAAAAATTATGGGGCATGGGTATTAAAATTGGAAGATATCATATTTATCTTCCAAAAATGCTGAAGCCTAAAGCGGTAGAGTTTAGGATCTCTCTTTGGAAAATTTTTCATAATTTATCTACGAATGAGAAAATTCCAAAATCTGGTTTAAATTTTTTGATAAATAAAAATTTCGATAAAGATTTTTTACTTTTGTGTGGTTTTGAAAAATTTAAAGAATTTTTTGTAAGAATTGATATTTTAGAAAAATTATTTATAAAAATTATGGAAAATACTAAAAATAGAAAATTCGTAATAAATGCAGAAATGATGAATCTATTAGGCTCTTCTAAGGAAAATTTTGTTAAATTAATGAAGCATATGAACTATAAAAGGGATAAAAATGAGGACACATACGTATTTTTAGGAGAAAAAAAACGAAAAGAGAAAATAATTAAGTTTGACAAAAAAGAAAATCCATTTAATAAACTCCTTTCTTTAAATTTAAAATAAATGAATACGCTTGATAAAAATAGTATTACCGGAATATCTGCTTTACTTGTCCATGCCGCAAAAATAGATGAGATATACACTGATAGCGAAAAAAATTTAGTAAAGGATTTTATAAGATCATATGTTAAAGATGAGAATATTAATGAAATTTTTAAGAATGCTGAAGAATTAGAAAAAAACTCTAATCAATTATTAAGTTTTACAAATATAATAAAACAAAATTCAATGGAAATTAAAAAGGACATACTTGAGCACTTATGGAAAGTTTTAATTTCGGATAAAACAGTTGATCAATACGAATCAAATTTAATGCGAAGAATTTGTGGATTAATATATGTGCCTGATAAAGTTAGTGCTGAAATTAAATTAAAACTATTAAATAATAAATGACTTATTTTGTAAAAGATGAATGTATAAAATGTAAGCTAACAGACTGTGTAGAAGTTTGCCCTGTTGACTGTTTTTATGAAGGTGAAAATATGTTAGCTATTAATCCTGACGAATGTATTGATTGTGGTGTGTGTGAACCAGAGTGTCCTATCGATGCTATCAAACCTGATACTGATGACAGTATCCAAGATAAAGAGAAATGGATATTGCTAAATCAAAAGTTTTCTGCAATATGGCCTAATATCTCAAAGAAAAAGGATCCAATGAAAGATCATGAAAAATTTAGAGATATCAAAAATAAATATGATGAACATTTTTCTGAAAAGCCAGGTGAATAATTTAAATGCCAAAAAAGAAAAAAATTAAAAAAAAAGTTAAAAATAATAAAAAAGTTAAAATTATTAAAACTAAATTAAAATCAGTTTCAAAAAATCAAGAAAAAAATAACACTATTCCAGGGCAAGAAGAAAAGCCAGAAATTAAGAAAATTAAAAAACAACCTACAGAAAAAAGGATTTATAATCTAAAAGATTTCGTTGTTTACCCTAAACATGGAGTAGGTAAAATAGTTGCTATAGAAAAAGCTAACATTGGGGAAATAGACATACAATTTTATAAAATACTGGTAGAAAAAGAAAAGTTGACTTTAACAGTGCCTATAAATCAACAATCAAAACTTAGACCTATCTCTTCTATAAATCAAATAAATAAATGTATTTCAATTTTAAAAACTAAACCTAAAATTAAAAGAACTATGTGGAGCAGACGTGCTCAAGAATATGATCAGAAGATTAATTCTGGAAAAATATATGAGTTAGCAGAGGTTGTTAAAGATTTAAATAAAAATACAGATATAATTGCAGATCAATCTTATTCTGAAAGACAACTGTTCGAAAAAGCTTATGAAAGATTAAAATCCGAATTTGAAGCAGTTCTGAAAATTAACACTGAAGAGGTTCAGAAAAAAATGGATAAAGCTTTAGGTAGAACTAAAATTCTTGAAGATACACAATAAAAAAACGCCCTCTTTAAAGAAATAAAAAGGGCGTTTAGTTAAAGAGAAAACTATCTTCTTCTTCTTCTCTTTTTTGCTTTCTTTTTAGTTTTCTTTTTAGCTTTTTTTCTTCTTTTAGCCATCTTTTCTCCCTTGTTAATAAACAAATCTTAATGATTCGTTTGTTAATAATTACATTAATTAATTAAAAATTCATGTCAAACATA
>CACNFA010000015.1 GCA_902619675.1 uncultured Pelagibacteraceae bacterium | reverse complement strand
TAATTGCGTCTAGGTATTCTGTTTTCCAATCTTTTTCTGTGGTTTTTTTTAATTTATCTTTATAAAGCTTATTAACTTTTTTGTCAGCTCTTACTTCACAACCTGAGTTTAAGAGAGCATTTATTATTTTTTTAGCATGTGAATTTAAAGCTTTTTCTTCAATCAAAAGAGTTTCAACTGCTCCACAAATACTCGTCCTTCTCATTTTTGCATTAATAATTAAATCTTTTGCCATTTTTATATTTGCGGTTTTCTCTACATAAATATGACATAAACCCTCAAGATGGCCAATTACGTGTACATTAGAAAATTTTTGTACTTTCGCTACAAGTCCTTTACCTCCTCTTGGTACAATTACATCAATGTATTGACTCATTTTTGATAACAGTTGATCTACTACTTTTCTGTTCTTATTTTCAATAAACTGAACACAGTTTTGATTGATATTATTTTTTCTTAAATTATCTCTGAACAAATTAGCTAATAATTTGTTTGAATTAAAAGCTTCAGACCCACCTCTTAAAATAGAGCAATTACCAGATTTTAAACATAATGCTGCAACATCAGCAGTCACATTAGGCCTGCTTTCATATATTACACCTATAACACCGATTGGTGTTGTTACTTTTTTAATTGTCAAATTATTAGGTCTACGCAATGTTTCCAAAACTCTACCAACTGGATCTTTAAACTTAGCTATTTCATTTATCGAGTGTCTGATACCTTCAATTCTTTTCTTATTTAAAACCAGCCTGTCAACTAAATGCTTTCTTTTAACATTTTTTACGTCTTTTAAATTTTCTCTAATAATTTTGTTAGTATTTTTTAAAAGTGATTGATTATAATTTTCTAAAACTTTTTTTATTTTTTTATGTTTTACACCTTTTAAATCTTCAAAGGCTTTTTTTGCATTTTTACCAATCGAATCTAAATAACTCATTTATAATAATACCATATCATCCTTGTGAATTACCTCAGTTTTACTAAGATACCCAAGAATTGTTTCGATTTCTTTACTTTGTTTGCCTTTAATTTTATCTATTTCAGTTGAGCTGAAAGAGGATAGTCCTCGAGCTAACTGATTATTATTTTGATCTAAAATAACTACATTTTCTCCTTTTTTGAAATTTCCACTAATCTTAGTTATGCCAGCGGCGAGTAAACTTTTACCATTTGATAAAGCTTTAGCTGCCCCACTATCAATATAAATAGTTCCATTGTAACTAAGAGAGCCGACGATCCATTTTTTTCTAGCATCTAATGTAGAAATTTTTGGCAGGAAATGAGTATATTTTTTATTTTTTATCATATTTAATATTGGGTTATTAACTTTACCGTTAGCAATAAACATATGACTGCCTGAATTCATACAAATCTTAGCAGCGTCTAATTTTGTAGAAATCCCCCCTGAGCCAAATTTATTTTTCTTATTATCTATAAGCGATGTGACTTTTTCGTTAATTGAAGTTACCTCTCTTATAATTTTTTTTCCTTTTGATTTATCATATAGGCCGTCAACATCTGAGAATAATATCAGTATGTCCGCTCCAATAATTTGAGCTACTCTAGCAGCCAATCTATCATTATCTCCATATTTTATTTCACTTGTAGCTGTTGAGTCATTTTCGTTAACTATAGGAATAGCTTTAATCTTAAATAAATTATCAAAAGTTCTTCTAACATTTATTGCTCTCCTCCTTTGCTCTGTATCATCTGGACTAATTAAAATCTGACCAGTTTTAATCTTAAATTTATCAAACAGTTTCTGAAATTCTCCTGCTAAATGAATTTGACCAACTGCTGCAATAGCTTGGCTCATTTCTAATTTAATTTTACCTTTTTTAATTTTGAGATATTTTTGTCCAAGAGCAATAGCTCCTGAAGAAACAATTACGAAATTTTTTCCTTTCCCGTATTTTTTTATATCTTTAATAAGAGAAGTTACCCACTTCTTTTTAAAAAAACCTTTACTGTCAACCACAGTAGCTGATCCAAGTTTTAAAACTATTTTATTTGCATTTTTAATTAGCATATTTAATTAATAATTTTTTTATTTTAAGAATATCTTTATTTGAAAAAACAGAAATAATTTCATATTTTGTTTTAATTTTTTTTTTAAAATCACTTAATTTTTTATTTATCTCATCACCCCCTAATAAATCTGACTTATTAAAAAAAATAATTTCTTTCTTTTTTATTAAATCTTTATCATAATTAGATAATTCTAATTTTATTTTTTTGTACGAATTAAATAAATTGTCTTCTGATAGGTCTATTAAGTGAAGTAAAATTTTACATCTTTCTATATGTCTTAAGAATTTATCTCCAAGACCAACACCTTTATGTGCTCCTTCCACTAAACCAGGAATATCTGCTAAAGTAATTTCTTTACCTCCGTAGTAAGATACTCCTAAGTTTGGATTTATTGTTGTAAAAGGGTAATTCGCTATTTTTGGTTTAGCTCTTGTTAAAGCTGCGAGTAAACTAGACTTACCAGCGTTTGGTTTGCCTATGATACCAATATCGGCGATTACTTTTAATTGAAGCCAAATCCAAAATTCTTCTCCTAATTTTCCATTTGTTTTTTTTCTTGGGGCTCTATTTGTTGAGCTCTTAAATCTTACATTTCCAAGACCACCTTTACCACCCGATGCCAAGAGGTATTTTTCTTTATTTTTAATAAAATCATATATTAAAGTATTGTTATCTTCTTCATATATCTGAGTTCCCAACGGAACTTTTAAAACCAAGTCTTCTCCATTAGCTCCTGTCTTATTTCTTTTACTTCCAGGCTTTCCATGTTGAGCTTTAAAATGTTGTGCATATCTGAAATCAATTAATGTGTTAAGATTTCTATCTGACTGAACAATTATAGATCCACCGTTTCCGCCATCACCACCATCTGGTCCACCATATTCCACAAACTTTTCTCTTCTGAAGCTTGCAGAACCTGATCCACCATTTCCAGCTTTAATATAAATCTTTGCTTGATCTAAAAATTTCATACTTATTATTATATAAATAACTTATGTTATTTATATAGATTTAGTTGGGGATTACAGAAACAAAAGTTCTGTTTAATTTAGATTTTTTAAATTTTACTTTTCCTTTGACCAAAGAAAAGATCGAGTGGTCTTTGCCCATGCCTACGTTATCACCAGGATGAATTTTAGTCCCTCTTTGTCTAACTATGATGTTGCCAGGAATTACAATTTGATCACCAAATTTTTTGACTCCAAGACGTCTACCTTTACTATCTCGGCCGTTCTTCGATGATCCACCTGCTTTTTTAGTTGCCATTTAATTTCCTATTTTTTTGCTTCCTTTTTTATAACTTTTTTCTCTTCTTTAATAGGTTTCTTTTTTTCAACAATTTTAGCTTCATCTATAACTTTTCCACCTTTTGCTAAAATTTTTGTTATTTGTATCTTAGAGTGACGTTGTCTATGACCATTTTTTTTTCTTGAATGTTTTCGTCTTCTTTTATGAAAAATTAATACAGTTCTATCTTTAACATTATCTAAAAGTTTAGCTTCTACTGTAGCTCCATCAACTTTAGGACTTCCAACTTCTGTATTTTTATCGTCGTTTAAAAGTAAAACATTATCAAATTTAATAGTTTCACCGACCTTAGCGTTAAGTTTTTCTATTTCTAATATTTTACTTGCGGTTACTTTGTATTGTTTTCCACCAGTTTCAATTATAGCAAATGACATAAAATCTCTTTTTTTAATTTCCACGCAATATAGCCTTCAGTGCTAGCAAGTCAAGATTATTGAAGCTAAAAAGAATCCTTTAAATCTCGTAATTTTGAAAAAACTTCAACATCGGATGAATCTTTTAAGCCTAAGCCATGCTTTATTTCAGGGTTATCGCACCTTAGGAAAATATTTGTTTTAATTTCATCAGATATAGTAGACGGAATAGTTGGCTGGTTTGAGTTTAGTTTTTTTTCGATGTCAATTTTTTTATCTTTTAAATGGATATTTTTTGGATCATATTTTAAACAGAAATTCAAATTTGAATTTGTGTACTCATGTCCACAATAAATTTTTGTATCAGGAGGAAGATTTTTTATTTTATTTAAAGAATTAAACATTTCTTCATGAGTGCCTTCAAACACTCTACCACATCCTAAAGAAAATAATGTATCTCCAGTAAAAGCAATTTTTTCTTTTCTAAAGAAAAAAGCAATATGACCCTTTGTGTGACCTGGGATAAAAATTACTTCAAATTCTAAATTTCCAATTTTGTGCTTTTGATTTTCTTCAAGCGATATATCTATTCCCGGTATACGATTTTTGTCTGAACTTGACCCTAAAATTTTTGAGTTATATTTTTTTTTAAGTTCAAGGTTAGCCCCTATATGATCAGCATGATGATGAGTATTTAAAATAAAATCTAACTTTTTGTGTTTATTAATTATTCTATTACAGGCATTAAATTCAGAAGGATCTACTATTGAAACAGTGCCTGTTTCTTTTTCATGAATTAAATAACTGTAATTGTCACTTAAACATGGAATAATTTCTACAATCATTTACCCTATTAAAAAAATCCCTAATTTTGAAAAGAGATTTTTTATTTCCAAATTACTTTTTTTTATTAATGAAGTTTTATCTTCATTAACACCAACTACCTGTTTGATATTAATATTTTTTTCATCACAAAACTTAAATAGATCTTTAATAGTGCACATATGTAAGTTAGGAGTGTTATACCAAGTATTTGGTAATGTTTTTGTAACTGGCATTACACCAAAAAATAAAAGTTTCATTCTTACTTTCCAATATCCAAAATTTGGAATTGAAACAATTACTGCTTTACCAATTCTTAAAAGATTTTTTAAAACTTCCTCTGGATTATAAAAAGCTTGTAACGTTTGACTAAGCACAACATAGTCAAAAGATTGATCGGGAAATTGATGAAGTTCAGTTTCAGCGTTTCCTTGTATGACCGGCAAACCTTTACTTATGCACTGTTGCACATTTTCTTGATTAAGCTCCAATCCACGAACTTCTATATTTTTTTCTTCTCTGAGAAAACTCATTAGAGATCCGTCTCCACAACCAACATCTAATACTCTTGTGTTGTTAGGCAACAATCCAGCTATTACTTTAAATTCTTTTTTCATTTTTAAATTTTTCGTACATTGAATCTATAAAACCCTTAAGAGTTTTCAAAAATTCTGGTTCATTTAATAAGAAGGAGTCGTGTCCTTTATCTGTAATTATTTCTGAGTAGGAAACATCAGCGCCAGATGCATTTAATGCAATTACTATATCCTTATTTTCTTTTGTAGTATAAAGCCAGTCAGAAGAAAATGATATTACTAGAAATTTTGTATTTTGATTTTTAAAAGCTTCAACTAACCCACCTTTATATTGCCTAGAAAGATCAAAATAATCCATTGCTCTAGTTATATAAAGAATTGAATTCGCATCAAATCTTTCTACAAAAGCATAACCTTGGTGCCTTAAATAACTCTCTACCTGAAAATCTGCGTTAAAACTAAATTCATAATCAGCTTTTTCTTGTAATTTTCTTCCAAATTTTTCCTGCATACCTTTTTCAGACAAATAACTTATATGCCCAACCATTCTTGCAACTGCTAAGCCATTTTTAGGTTGCACATTTTTTGATACATATTTTCCATTATCCCACACAGGATCAGCCATAATAGCTTGGCGTGCTAGTTCGTTTAGTGCAATATTCTGAGCACTATGACTTGAACTACAAGCTATCGGAACAGCCGAAAAAGCCTTATCAGGAAATGTTGCGCAAAATTGTAATAGTTGCATTCCGCCCATTGATCCGCCAGTAGCACATAAAAGTTTTTTTATACCAAGATGTTCTAACAAAGACTCTTGTGCTTTCACCATATCTTTAATAGTGATAACTGGAAAATCTAAACCGTAAGGTTGGTTGTTTTCAGGATTTGTATCTTTTGGTCCAAGAGAACCCATACATCCACCAATTACATTTGCGCAAATCACAAAATATTTATCTGTATCAATAGCTTTGCCAGGACCAACAGCAGTGATCCACCAACCCTCTTTATTTGTAATAGGGTTCGTGCCAGTTACAAATTGATCTCCCGTCAAAGCATGAAATACAAGAATAGCGTTATCTTTATTTGCGTTTAATTTTCCGTAAGTCTCATACGCTAGTGGAAAATTATTTATTGTTTTACCACAATCAAGTTTAAGAGGTTTTTTTACTATAATCTTATTTATATCTTCAGTTTTTACATTCATCCAAAAAAAAAGCCCAGCTAAACTGGGCATCCCCTTTTTAGCTACATTTATTATGCGCTTGCAATACGGTTAAATCAGCGCGTGATATACTTACTAAATCATCACAAACTTGTCAATTTTATATAAGATAAAGACTTATAGAAAAACTCTAACAATTTAGATAATACTTAAATAAAATGACATTTCCTAAACCAAATAAGATAGTTGCCGAAAAGTACGTAGCTGGAATGAGCTTATTTAAAAGCAAATTAGCTAAAATAAAACTATCTGCTAATGAGTCAGCTCTTGGCCCTAGTCCAAAGGCAAAAAAAGAGTATCTTAAACTATCAAAAAGTTTTGATAGATACCCAGACTCTGACGGCACATTTTTAAGGAAAACTTTATCTAATAAATTTAAAATAGATAAAAATAGAATTATTTTAGGATCAGGATCAGATCAAATTTTTGAATTAGTTTGTAAATCTTTTTTGAAGAAGGGAAACGAGGTAATAGTACCTAAGTATAGTTTTATCATTTATAGGATTTATAGCAAAATGAATGGAGCAAAAGTTATTTATTCAAAGGAGGATAATTTTACAGTTTCAGTCAAAGATATTTTGAAAAAAGTTACAAAAAATACAAAAATTGTTTTTTTAGCAAATCCTAATAATCCTACAGGAACTTATGTAAAAAAAAGAGATTTACAATTTTTACGAAAAAAATTAAGAAGTGATATTTTATTAGTTGTTGATGACGCTTATTTTGAATATGTAAAACAAAAAGATTATCTCTCAGCTTTAAAAATATTTAAAAATTATAAAAATGTAGTAATGACAAGAACATTTTCAAAAATCTATGGATTAGCTGGGTTGCGTGTAGGATGGGGATATGGATCAAAAGATATTATTAATGCGTTGAATAAAATTAAACCACCATTTAATGTAAATAGACCAGCCTTGTTCGCTGCTTCGGCTGCAGTTAGAGACAGTGCTTGGCTTAACAAAGAAATAAAGCACGTAAATAAATGGAATAAAAAAATGTTTAATGAATTTAAAAGGATGAAAATTGAAACTAACAAAAGCTATAGTAATTTTTTATTAGTCAATTTTGATAGAGTGAAAATTAACTCATCAAAAGTTTTTAAAATTTTAGCTCAAACTGGAATTCTAGTTCGTAAAATGGACGTATATGGCATCAAGAATTCATTAAGAATTACGATTGGAAAAAGCGAGGAAAATAAAAAATTAATTTCTGTAATGAAAAAAATATTAAATGTTTAATAAGATTAGTATAATTGGTTGTGGTTTAATCGGATCTTCTATTTTAAGAGCAGTTGAAGAAAAAAAATTAGCGTCTAAAATAAGCGCTTACGATAAATCTACGAGTGTAACAAACTACTTGAAAAACAATTTTTCAGTAGAAATTTGCAAAAATCTCTCTGATGTAGTCAAGGACTCTGATTTGATAATTATAGCATCTCCTTTGAGCAGCTATAAAGAGATACTTCTTTCTATTCAATCTAACCTGAAAGAAAATGTAATTCTAACAGATACAGGTTCTGCAAAAAAAGAAGTGAATAAAATTATTGGTAACTTAAGTTTTAAAAGTGTTAATTGGATCGCCTCGCATCCTATAGCTGGAACAGAATACAGTGGTCCAGAGGCAGGTTTTTCAAGTTTATTTAAAAATAGATGGTGTATTATATCTGCTGATGAAAAAGCCTCTTCGGATAAAATTAAAGATTTAGAAAACTTTTGGAATAAGCTTGGAAGCAAGACCAAATTAATGACATTTGAAGATCATGATTATGTCTTATCTCTAACAAGTCATTTACCTCATGCAGTAGCTTACAGTATTGTAAAAACAGCAATAAATAATGAAAATAAATTTAAGGATGATGTCATTCAATACAGTGCTGGTGGTCTAAGAGATTTTACAAGAATAGCAGCATCAGACCCTTTAATGTGGAAAGATATATTCATTGATAACAGTGAAAATATATTAAAAGTTTTAGATAATTACGCTAAGAATCTTAATGAAATAAAAGACGCTATCAAAAATAAGGATAGTAAAAAACTTTTAGAAATTTTTTCTTCTACTAAAAAAGTAAGGAAAGAAATTATAGAGGCTGGTCAGGATACAGATAAACCAGGTTTTGGGAGAAAATAATTAAGAAAGCTTTTTAATTTCAGAATAGATTTTATTTTCTATATTTTTAGTAAATTCCTCACTTTCTGTACCTGACATAATTGGCTCTAAAAACGAAATATGGATGTCCCCTGGATATTTCATAAAACTATTTTTCGGCCATATTTTTCCAGTGTTCAAAGCTACAGGTATGCAGGGTAAATTTATAGCTTTATAAATTCTACCAACCCCTTTTTTAAATGAAGGCTGTTCATTAAACTTTACCCTTGTACCCTGTGGAAATATTAAAAGTGGTCTTTTACTTTTTTCAATTCTATCTTTGATTTTATCAAAAAAATTTAAATTTTCTTTTGTTGTTGTTTCCCTTACAATTGCTATTGAACCTATTTTTCTTAAATACCATCCAAATAATGGAATACTGAGAAGTTCTTTTTTTAAAATAAAAATTGGACCATCCAAGGGTATTTGAAGAGCAAAAGTTTCAAACATTGATTGATGAGCTGAAGCTACAAAATAATTATCTACTTTTTTAAGATTCTCTATTCCATGAAAAATTACTTTAGTATTTAAAATAAGTTTTAAGATCAGCACTATATATCTTGCAGATAATCTTCCAAAAAATATGGTGTATTTACTTGGTAAAACTAATGTTGGAATAGCAAATATAAAAATTGCTATGAGACCAATATATAAAAAAATGTTAAAAATTAATGATCTAATAAATTGCATTAAGAATTAATCAATTTAAGTAAATTTTGCTTTTTTCTAATGAATCTAAGTTTATTTTTATTGATTAAAATTTCAGCAACTAATGGTCTAGTATTATAATTTGATGATAATGAAGAACCGTATGCTCCAACATTAGTTATAGCAACAAATTCATTTTCATCTATTTTAGGATAGTTTTTATAAACTCCAAATTTACAAGTACTTTCACATATTGGTCCAACAAATTCTATTTTACCTTTCATTTTTGATGATTTTTTTGAAATTGGAATAATTTTATGAAAAGCTTCATACAAAGCAGGACGCATAAAATCATTCATACCAGCATCTAGTATAATAAAGTTTTTATTAGTGCCTTTTTTAATAAATTGTATTTTGGTAATTAGAAGTCCAGTATTACCAATAATAGATCTACCAGGTTCAAAAATTATTTTACAATTTAACTTTTTAGAAAAATTATGTACTAGTCTAGAATATTTACTTAAATTAATTGGTTTTTCTTTATCAGTATAATTAATACCGAAACCGCCACCCAAATCGACGTATTTTAAATTCAGTTTTAATTCTTTTATTAATTTACTCATTACATTTAAAGTTTTTCTAAAAGGCGCATCATTTAAAATTTGACTACCAATATGTACACTTAATGCATCTAATTTTATGTTTTTAAAAGATTTTACGGTTTTTAAAAAAACCTTAAAATTTTTAATCGATAAGCCGAATTTATTTTCAGCTTTACCAGTTGATATGTTTTTATGTGTTTTGGCATCAACATTAGGATTTAACCTAAAACCAATTGAAACTTTTTTTCTTATTTTTTTAGCCAAATTATTTACTAATTTAGCTTCACTTTCTGACTCGCAATTGATTAATAAAATTTTCTTGCTAATTGCAATTTTTAACTCATCTTCTGTTTTTCCAACTCCAGAAAAAACAATTTTGTTGGGTTTGATACCTGCCTTCAAAGCCTTTAATAGTTCACCACCTGAAACCACATCCGCTCCAGCACCTAATCTTCCAAGTACACGAAGTATGTTTAAATTACTATTAGATTTTGCAGCAAAACAAATTAAAGGATCAGTTTTTTTAAATGTGTTAGCAAACTTTAAAAAATTGGATACAATTTGATTTTCTGAATAAATATAAAAAGGTGTTTTATTTTTTTTTAAAATATTCTTGATTGAGAGTTTTTCAATAAATAAATTTTTACCCACATATCTTAAATTTTGCATAAGATTATGAAATTATCTTGACTTGACCTAATTGACCTTGGTATTTAGGCTCAGATTTTTTTCCGCAACTAGTTAAAATAAAAATTATCAAGAAAAAAGTAGTTATAATTTTCATTAAATTTCCCTTTTATATTTTTTTATCATTGATTTAACATTAATTACAGATGTTCCTCCATGAGATTTCTTCATATTCATAGAATTTTTTACATCAAATACTTTTAAAACACTTTTATCTAAATCTTTGTAAAATTTTTGAATTTCTTCCAAATTTAATTCAGATAACATCTTTTTATTTTTTTCTGCGTAATTAACAAGTTTTGTTGAAATAGCATAAGATTCTCTAAAAGATAAATTTTTATTTTTAACAAGATAGTCTGCAAAATCAGTTGCTGTTGTATAACCTTTGTTAGCCATATAAAGCATATTTATTTTATTAGCATTCATAGCGCTGATTAATTCAGCACTCATATTTAACGTATCTTTTAAAGTATCAAAGCCATCAAAAACTAACTCTTTGTCATCCTGCATATCTTTAAAATATGACATAGGGAGACCTTTCATTATTGTAAGCATTGCATTTAACTTTCCATAATTAATTCCAACTTTCCCTCTAATTAGTTCTGCAGGATCGGGATTCTTTTTTTGAGGCATAATTGAAGATCCTGTAAGCATATTGTCTTTAAATGAAATTAAATTAAAGGCATCAGAATTGTAAATAATAAAATCTTCAGCTAATCTTGATAAGTGCATTGCACTAACAGCAGCAGCATATAAAAAATCGATTGCAAAATCTCTATCGGATACAGAGTCCATAGAATTATCTGTAGGTTTTTTAAAACCAAGTTTTTTTGCTGTATAAGTTCTATCTATTTTATAAGATGTGCCCGAGAGCGCCGCAGATCCAAGCGGACACTCGTCTAAAATTTTAAGATTATTTTCAAATCTTTTTTTATCTCTTTTTAACATCTCATAGTATGACAACAAATAATGAGCGAATGAAATAGGTTGCGCATTTTTTAAATGCGTCAATCCAGGCATAACCGTATCTGTATTTTTTTCAGCTTTTTTAATCAGATTTTTCATGACAACTGAAATGTCTTTTATAATTTCGTTTGATGCTTTTTTTATCCATAATTTAAAATCAGTTACCACCTGATCGTTTCTTGATCTTGCAGTATGTAGAAATCCAGCTGAAGGACCAATGATGTCGAATAATGCCTTTTCTATATTTAAATGGATATCTTCATATTTCTCTTTAAAATCAAAATTTCCCTTATCTATCTGAGCTTTAATTTTTTTAAGCCCATTGATAATTTTGTTACCATCTTGACTTTTAATTATTTTTTGTTTCATGAGCATTTGCGTGTGCACAATAGATGCAGCTATATCTTGTTCATAAAGTCTTTTATCAATATGAATTGAAGACCCAATCTTTTGAAAAGATTGAGACGTTTTGTATTTAAATCTATTAGACCAAATTGTTTTATTTTTCATTTTACTGTGTTATTTCTAATTTAAATTAATATGAAAATTAGTAAATCTTTTAAAATCTATATTCACATAATAGTTTTATCTATCTTTAGCCAAAATCTAATTGGAGCTGAAGATTTTTCAAAAAATGTTGTTATTCACGAAAAACCACTAGCTATTAAAGAAATTAAATTTAAAGACTCTGATCTTTTAGATGTCGATTTAACTAACAAAAAAGGCAATATCATGATTATTAATTTTTGGGCAACTTGGTGTGCTCCTTGTAAAAGAGAAATGCCTTCTCTTGAAAAGTTGACTTTCAAATACCCTGAAATAAAGGTCTTCGCAGTTAATACCGAAAAACCAAATAAAATAAGGACAAGAGATTTTTTTAGAAGTGTCGGAGTAACTACATTAAATACCTACTACGACCCAGATCTTAGCTTAGTGAAAACTTTTAAACTTAGAGGTCTCCCTACCAGTATATTAATTGATAAAGAAGGTAAAGAATTTGGACGAGTAATAGGTGAAATTAATTTTGCAAGTAAGGATTTTTTAAATCTAATGAAAAAGTATAATTAATCTTTAAAAAAATAAGCTAGTAGAACTAAAACAATTACAGCAATAAACTGTAAAAGAACTCTTAACTGCATAAGTTTATTAGAATATTTTTTACTAGTACTTCCTCCTTTAAATAAAGTATAAATACCCAATATTAAAACAATGGCAACTGCACCTAACAGAGTGAAACCAATAAAATTAAATAAAAATTCTGACATTGATATTTTATCTATATGACCTTCTCATTAAATACAATTATTTTAGATCCACTTTCTAAAGAAAAACCAAAAAATGCTGTAATACTTTGCCACGGATACGGAGGCGATGGTAAGGATATATCAATTCTTGCAAGTTACTGGAGAGCGTATCTTCATGAAACAATTTTTATTTGTCCTGATGCACCAGAAATATGCGCTGCAAGTCCCACCGGTTATCAGTGGTTTGACTTAATGGATCAAACTCCAGAACAAATTTTATCAAAATCGCTAGTTGCAGAAAATAAATTAAATAAGCTGATAGATGAGGTAAAATCAAAATATAAATTAACAGCTGATCAAATTATGATTGGTGGCTTCAGCCAAGGGTGTATGTTAACACTTCAAACAGGGATTAAAAGAAAAGATAAAATTAATTCAATAATTGGTTATTCTGGAAGAATCATTAGCACAGAACATCTGTCAAAAAATATAATTTCAAGACCAAATATAATTCTAATGCATGGAGATCTTGATCAAGTTGTTACCATTGACTCATTTTTAGAGGCAAAAGATTTTTTTGGCAAACACAAATATGAAATTGAAACAAAAATTTTTAAACAATGTGAGCACCGTATACCTACAGAAGGGTCAAGTTTGGGTCTACAATTCATAAAAAAACATTTTAATTTATAATAAAAATATCTGTTACATAATTATACCTTGATATAATTTTTTGTATCAGTTAGCTTTGGATATGATTATATCTTCTGCAGAAAAAGTTCCGCTTGAAAAGTGTCCAGCGCTAGTTCTTAATGCTGATTTTAGGCCTTTAAGTTATTATCCACTTTCAATTTGGTGTTGGCAAGACGCAGTAAAATCAGTTTTTTTAGATAGAGTAAGTATTGTTTCAAATTATAAAAGAAAAATAAGAAGCCCATCGTTTGAAATGAACCTGCCAAGTGTAATCGCTTTAAAAAATTTTATACAACCATCAAAAAATCCAAATTTTACAAGATTTAACGTATTCCTTAGAGATAAGTTTACTTGTCAATATTGTGGAGATAAAAAAGATTTAACTTTTGATCATCTTTTACCTAAATCTAAAGGGGGTTTAACAGATTGGAATAATGTTGTTACCGCTTGTTCAAGCTGTAACGTAAAAAAAGGTGGAAAACTTTATAGGGATTGTGATTTAAAATTAACTAACAAACCTTATGCGCCTACGGTAGAAGACCTTCATAAAAATGGTAGAAATTTTCCACCTAACTTTCTTCATGAAAGTTGGATGGATTATTTATATTGGGATATCGAATTAGAACCTTAATTAAATTTTTTCAGAAATCGTAATAGCTATTCTTGATGAAGTTTTAATAATTTTATCTAAAACACCAAACAAACCTTTTTTTGTAGCACCATTATCATATGCAATATCTTTATGATCAAGTTCGTCTTGTCTAAACTTCATAATTTTTTTTTTCAATTCCTCCTCATCTCTTCCAAGTTTGTAGGTTTGATCTTTGTAATGACCATCAATTACTTCTTCAACTGAAGCAGTGCAAAGCATTGCAGCTTTTTCACCAAGCATAGCTGTACCAAAACCAAGCGTAACACCCATTATATCCCAAAGAGGCAATAACTTCGTTGGAGCAATATTTCTTTTTTTAATCTCATTATCAAAATATTCATAATGCTCTCTTTCATGTTCTTTCATCTCTTCAATTTTTCTTTTCAAAGAAGCGTTTTGTTTAAATGTTTTTAAAGCAAGTAATTGACCCTCATAAATTTTTATAGCACCACGCTCACCAGCATGATCAACTCTAATAATTTCTTCTAAAGTTTTTTTATTTGTTTTGTCCATAATTTTTAATAACTACTGACATTATAGCACTTAACAAAATAGATATAACAGTATTAATTGTAGCAAGAGAAAGTCCCAAAAACCTAAAAGTTACGTCTTTACAGCTTATTGCAGTTTTGTTTTCAAGCTGTTTAAGAAGATCTTCTTTAGATAAGTTCTCACTAGATGCCCCCAAATCGCACACTAGAGACTCACTAAAAAATCCTTGTTCAATCCCTACATGGTAAAAAGAGACAATTGCACCAAAAATAAAAAATAATAGCACAATTCCAGCAATAACTTTCTCAAATTTATTAATAATGAATATTAATGAGATTAGAATTATGGACGCTAAATAAGGAATTCTCTCAATCAGGCATAAATTGCAAGGTTTGTGGCCTAATATATATTGAATAAAGTAAGCTATAGCTAAAGATAAAATGCTAAAAGCTAAAACACTGTTTAAAATAAACTTTTTATTATTCAACATTACGTGAAAATTATATAAAGGACGACAGCTAAAACCACAATAAATATTCCAGTAAGAGTAAACCATAATGCACCTCTCTTTTCGATGAAGGTACCGAATTTTTTTCCGAAAATATAAGTTAAATATGAAACTAAAAAGAATCTTAACCCCCTTGTAAATAGACATATAAAGAAAAATACAGGAAGATTATAAGCAATAACTCCACTGGTAATAGTAAAGACTTTAAACGGAAGAGGAGTAAAACCAGCCAAAAACATAATTCCAAGCCAAGCAAAAAAACCACCTTTTGTAGACATCTTATCTTGTATCTCAAAAACTTTTTCCTCGTAGCCATAAAATTCAATAATGACCATCGATGCATCTAAAAAGAAAACTCCGAGCATGTATCCAAATAGACCCCCTAACACTGATCCTGTTGTAGCTATAAGAAATATCCTTAAATAATCATCTCTCTTTGCCACTACCATTGGAATAATCATTAAGTCAGGTGGTACCGGGAAAAAGAAACTTTCGATAAATGCTACAAAACCTAATAAAGGCTTTGAAAATTTATGTCTAGCAAGCTCGACACATCTATCGTATAATTTTTTTAAAATCATGAATTTAAAATGCACAATCCTCAGGTATCTGGCAAGTTTAATATTATCTACAGTTGCTATTTATTCAATCGTTATAGTTGCAGGAATATTTGGAGCAGATTACGGTTTTTCGCCAGAAGGTACATTTATCATTTGGATTTTAATGGCTATTTTAATCAATCAAAGCGTAACGTGGAAAAAATAAATGTCTAAGCCAATAGATCTAAAAACTGTAAGAATTTTTGAGCCTTTAAAAAAAAAACCATCTCTTGAAAACAAAATTTTTCATACAATAAATGCTGAAGAGGTTTACGATGTTTTATCCAGCCATTCTAATGAAACGGTAACTTTATGGTTTAAATTGCAGCAAGCATGGTGCAATAATGCTTATAGTACCTTTAAAGATTATGATAGTTATCTAATTTTAATTTATTTGGTAAATCAAGTTTTTCAAAAATATTCAGATCGTTTTCAATATCTTTCATTTCAAGAATTCTATGAAAAAAACGAATTAAATATTGATAAGATTAACCTTATTGAGATTTCAAAAGAACTTAATATTCCTAAAGAAACAATAAGAAGAAAAGTTAATTTTTTGCAAGATCAAAAAATAATTTTTAGAAAAGGGAAAACTATTTTTTTTAATAACGCAATAAATCGTGTGCAAAAACCATCTAATTCAAAAAAAATGTTGGTAAATTTTCTAGAAAAAACGAGCTTTATTCTTGGGAAAGAAGACTGGTTTGGTAGAGCATTTTCAAAAGAAGAAATAGAAGCATTTATTGATAAATATTTTACAATATGTTGGCAACATTGGCTAAGGCTTCAGATCCCTTTTTTAGTAAGACACAGAGCTTTCTTCGGTGATTTAGAAACGTGGAATGTTTGGGGTGCGATTGGTATTTCACAATTTACTGATTATTCAAAACAAATAAAAGACAGAGTAGCTGAGGATCCAAGAACTTACGCTGACTTATATTTGCATCTTTTAAGGCATACTCCTAAACATGGAATAAATGCATCCTCTATTTCCGAAATTTCAACTATACCAAGAGCTACAGTAATTAGAAAATTAAAATACCTTTCGAAACAAAAATTAGTTACTAAAAATAAAAAGCTAGAATATATGCTTTTACCGTCTCCAAAAAATATCAAATCTTTCGAACAAAATTATATGCATAATCAAAAGCATAAAGCTGGTTTCGTAACAACAATTTTCGATCTAATGAAGAACTCTTCATTTAAAGTAGAATAAACAATCAATAAAAAGAAATGGAAATCGTAACTACAATAGCACCCGTATGTCTTGCCATAATAATGTTCGGTTTAGGTCTTGGCTTAACGATCGGGGATTTTACAAGGGTAATAAAAAATCCAAGAGATTTCCTAGTAGGTTTTATATGTCAGGTTATTTTGCTTCCAATAATTGCTTTTATTTTAATTAATATTATTTCACTTCCACCAGAAATAGCTTTAGGAGTTATGGTAATAGCTGCAGCACCAGGAGGAGTAACCTCAAATATTCTTACTAAGTTTGCCGATGGAGATGTTGCTTTATCAGTAAGTTTAACAGCGATTGTCAGTTTATTAAGTATTTTCATCGTTCCATTAATAGTCTTTAATTCGGCTGAATTTTTAGGGATAGAGACTGCAAAAGATATATCAATGCTTAATATAGCATTGAAAATGTTCTTTGTAGTAACTGTTCCTGTTATTTTTGGAATGATTGTTAGAAGTTTAATGACTAGTTTTATTATTTCCAAAACACTTATTATTCAAAGATTATCAGTAATTTTATTTTTAATAGTATTTATTGCAATTTGGGTAGAGGAATGGGACAGAATTGTTTCTTATATTACTAGAGCAGGTTTAATAGCTTTCATTTTAAATATGACTATGATTTTCGTAGGATATTATGTTGCCAAATATTTGACATCAGGAATTGCACAAAGAAAATGTATTTCATTAGAATGTGGCTTACAAAATGGAACTTTAGCAGTGTTTGTAACAACACAATTATTTGATGATATTGTGTTTATGGTGCCAACAGCAGCCTATGCATTAATAATGTTTTGTACCTCCATTATTTTTGTTCTCATAGTAAGAAAAATCAATTAGATTATTAAAAAAAAAGGGCGAATGGTGGAACTGGTAGACGCGCCGGACTCAAAATCCGGTGGTAGCAATACCTTGAGAGTTCGAGTCTCTCTTCGCCCACCAAGAAAATTAAAACTTATGAAGTACAAAGAATTTTTATTTAATACTTTTATTGGGTTGGTAAGTGCTTTCTTAGCTCTTTTAATTGTTGAAATTTTACTAAGGATAAATGGACAAGGTCCATGGGGCAATTTAGATACAGGTCGAAAAGATCCTACAATAAATAAACCACATTCTAAATTAGGATGGGTCCCAAAAGAAGGAGTTTATAGTTTTAAGAAGTTTACTAAAAATGGAAATGATTTTACAATTAATATTTTAAATGACGGCTCCAGAAAAATTGATTACAAAAAAGATATTGGAGCAAATAATGAGCTAGTTTTTGTTGGCGGTTCAATAACATTAGGTTGGGGTGTAAATGACAACCAAACTTTTACTGCAAGACTTCAGGAGAAAATAAGTGGATATAAAATTAGAAATTTTTCAGCAGGTGGTTATGGAACATATCAAATCTATCTTAGGTTAAATGAGATAGTAGAAAAAAACGATAAAATTAGGGCTATCGTTGTTACTTATTTACCTCATCACTCTATAAGAAATATTGGAGATGAATTTTGGCTAAGAACTCTTACAAAGTATTCGAAAAGAGGTTATGTAGGTTTACCTTACGCATCATTATCAGATGAGAATCAACTAATTTTAAATGATCCAATAAAATATTTTAGGGCACCATTTATGGATTATTCTTCTTTATCAAACAAAATATCAAAGAAAGTTATGCAAAATAAATTGAAAGATAATCACTTAAATGCAGAAAAAGTAACAAACGTTATTTTCAGTGAAATAAAAGATCTTTTAGAAAAAAAAAATATAAAACTTATTGTTTTAAACCTTTCACAAAATGCTAATGCGCTTGATCCTTATTTACAAACATTTGAAAGTAAAAAAATTGAAACCATTAATTGCAACATAAAACAAACAGACGACTTAATTATTGAAGGAGATGGTCATCCAAATACAAAATTACATAAATTATACTCCGATTGTATATTCAATAGTTTAGTTAAGTTAATTTGATCAATTATGAAAATTAGTAATTTAAACAGCCTTGTAGAGCTTTACTTTCAAAAAAGTAAAGAAGTTGATGGAAAAAAACAATTTTTAAGATGGTTAAAGCCTGGCAAATCAACTTATAATTGGGAAGATGTAACAAGTAGGATTTTTAAACTTACTGCGAAAATTAAATTACTTATCAAAGAGGGAGACAGATGTTTGATATTATCTGAAAATAGACCTTACTGGTTAATGAGCGATATCGCAATTATGAACGCTGGTGGTATTTCGGTTCCTATTTTTACAACTTACTCTGCTAGTGATTATGAATATATCTTAAATGATTGTAAGCCTTCATTAATATTTGTATCAAATCAAGATCAATTTAATAAAATAAAAAGGTTTATAAACTGTGATGTAAAAAAAATAATATCTTTTGAAAAAATTGATGTTGAAAGTTTATCAATTCAAGAAATATTAGATGAAGAAATAAATGAAAAAATAATAAATAAGAACATAAAAAGAAATATGCCTGCATGTATAATCTATACTTCAGGTACATCAGGAAATCCTAAAGGAGTTGTTCTCAGTCATGGTGGCATTTTATCTAATTGTGAAGGTGCAGTTGAACTATTGGAAATCTTAACTAAAAAAAAAGATCCGGTATTTTTAACTTGGTTACCATTATCACATTCTTACGAACATACAGTTCAGTTCATACAAATTATAGTTGGGGCAAAAGTTTTTTACGCCGAAAGTTTAGAAAAGCTAATTTCAAATATGAGTGTTGCCAAACCCACAATCATGACCGCTGTTCCACGATTTTATCAAAACCTTTTCACAAAAATTAATATTAACTTTGAAAAACAATCAGGTCTAAAAAAAAAACTTATTAATTTAACTTTAAAATTAGGAAAAAAAATACTTAAAAAAAAAGAATTAAAATTAAGAGAAAAAATCATAAATTTCTTTTGTGAAAAATTAGTAAGAAAAAAAATTAAAGGCCAATTTGGAGGAAATCTTCAAGCTTTTGTATCAGGCGGAGGAGCCTTAGATCAAAATATTGGGGAGTTTTTAAATGCAATTGGTTTACCCACTTTGCAAGGATATGGTCTTACCGAAGCTTCTCCAGTTGTTAGCTGTAATTTACCAAATTTAGTCAAGGTCGAGTCAGTAGGGCCACCATTCAGAACTAATAAAGTTAAAATTGCAGATGATGGCGAAATCCTTGTAAAAGGTGAAAATGTAATGTTGGGTTATTGGAATTTAAAAGAGGAGACAGAAAAAGTAATAAAAGATGGATGGCTTCATACCGGGGATATAGGAGAATTTGATAACAATAATTATTTAAAAATTACTGATAGAAAAAAAGATATCATTGTAAATCTTGGCGGAGATAATATTTCACCAAGTAAGGTAGAAAATATCCTATGTTTAAATGAAAATATAAAACAATCTTTAGTTTATGGAGATAAAAAAAATTATTTAGTTGCATTAATTGTTAGTGAAAGAGAAATTAAAAAAGAAAAAATTAAACTTATAATTGAAAATATAAATAAAGGGTTA
>CACNFA010000014.1 GCA_902619675.1 uncultured Pelagibacteraceae bacterium | reverse complement strand
TAGATTAACTTTATCTTTTGATGTTATTTCTCATTTAAGGAACCATATAGAACTTTACGGAGAAAGCGGTTCTATGATAGTTCCAGATCCAAATATGTTTGGTGGAACAGTTTTAATTAGTAAAAAAATGGGTAGTTCATGGCAAAATCATAAAACCAATAAAATGACCCTTGGAAAAATAAATATCAGAACCCAAAGTTCTAGAGCAAATGAGTCTCCTACTAACGCAAATTATAGAGGTGTTGGTTTATCAGAAATGATAAACTCAATTCAGAATAATAGAGTGCATAGGTGTAATGGAGTTTTATCACTCCATGTTCTAAATATAATAGACGCAATTCATTTATCAGCAAAAAATAACAAAAAACAAAGAATTTCTATTAAATGTAAGAAGCCAAAACTCTTTTCAAATAAAGAAATTAATTCAATTATTAAATAGAACTCTGTCTACTAAGTATAGCTGCACCTCTTACTCCACTTGCATCTCCATACTTTGGTTTCAAAAACACCGTTTTAAGATTAGGTTCATTTATAAATAATGAAGTTTTTTCTTTAACTTCATCAAGAAAGTCTATTTCATTAGAAATTCCTCCACCAAAAACAATAGCATCTGGATCTAGAGTTGTAACGATTATAACCAAACACCTTGCTAAAATTTCCTTATACTCATTTATAAATAAAGTTGAATTAGAATCTTTCTTTCTATATCTACTAAAAATTTCTTTTGCTGAAATGTTTTCATTAAATCTTTCATTAAATCTTTTCTCTATTGATCTACCAGATAGATATCCTTCGAGTCTATTTGAAAAATCTAAGATTTTATCAGATTTTAAGTTTTCTATATTTGTAAGTGGCATTTGATTTAAGCTCCATTCTCCACCCAAACCATTTGCCCCAGATATAATTTTTTTATTAATTACTAGTCCACCACCACAACCTGAACCTAATATAATTCCAAAAACAGTTTCATAGTGGCTAGCTGATCCATCATACGCTTCGGATAGGCAAAAACAATTGGCATCATTCTCTGAAAGAAAATTGTTATCCATTTTTAATTTTAAATCTTTTATTAGGTTTTTATTATTTAACCATTTAGAATTATGTGCGTTTTTAATTAATCCTGTGGTTTTATCTACTGCTCCAGGATGACATATTCCTACATTAAATTTTCCAGATGTATCGTCTAATTTTTTAACAATTTCAGTTATCTTAATTATTGTGTTTTCATAATCTTTAGGTGTTTGGACTCTATCTCTTTTTATTTCTATATTATTATTATCTAGAAGAACGTATTCTATTTTCGTTGCACCTAAATCTAAGCCTATTTGCATTAATTAGTTGAAGACCTGTTCATTTCTTGAAGTTCAACTTCTAATTTATTCAACTCTTCGCCACCTGCCATCATACTTAAGAGTTTTTCCCTAGAAATATCTTTTTTTTCGTAGGTACCTAAACTTTTTCCCCTATTCAATACAGTAAAACTATTTCCAACTGGATAAGCATGATGAACGTTATGAGTTATTAAAATAACTGCTAAACCTTGGGAAGCAGCTTTTACTATATATTTTAAAACAACTGAAGCTTGATGTACTCCTAGTGCAGAAGTAGGTTCATCTAAAACAAGAACCTTTGCTCCAAAATATATAGCCCTACTAATTGCTAAACACTGTCTTTCACCACCTGACATCGTTCCAACTGCTTGAGAAGGATCTCTTACATCGATACCTATCTGTCCCATTCTTTCAGCAGCAATTTTGTTTGCTTTTTCTATATCAAATGTTTTTAAAAACGGAGGCCCTTTCATAGGTTCTCTTCCCATAAAGAAGTTTCTTGTCACACTCATTAAAGAGACTAAAGCTAGATCTTGATAAACAGTAGCTATCCCCATATCTAATGCATCTTTAGGGCTATCAAATGTAGTTTTTTTTCCCTCAACAATAATTTCACCTTCATCGGGTCTGTGTACTCCAGCCAATGTCTTTATTAAGGTTGACTTACCTGCACCATTGTCACCAAGTAAGCACATGATTTCACCTTTTTTTAATTTCATAGTTACATCTTTCAAAGCTATAACTTTTCCAAAAAATTTGCTTATATTGTTAAATTGAACTAAAAAGTCAGACATTATTTACTTTCTGTCACCTTTCTTCTTATATAATTATTAAAAATTACAGCAATTAACATCATTGCTCCTAAAAAAACTTTAAACCAATCTGTGTCAACATCAGTGTAAAAAATTCCCATTGACACTGTACCAAAAATTAATGCACCGAATGCTGCACCTATAGCTGAACCGTATCCACCAGTTAACAAACATCCTCCAACAACTGCTGCTGCAATAGCCTCTAATTCCTTTAATGTTCCACGCATTGTATCAGCCGAACCTGCATCTAAGACTTGGATTGTTGCAAAAATTGTTGCTGCTACAGCCGTACCAATAAATAAACTTATTTTTACCCTACCAACTGGCACACCAACATTATTTGCTCCATTTTTATCTCCTCCAGATGCAAAAATCCAATTTCCATATCTTGTTTTCATTAAAATCCAAGTACTAATAATTGCAAGTGCTATGAACCATATGACGGATGGCGGTATCCCTGTAGCTAATGGAGTACCATCAGTTCTTAAAGCTATTAAATTCATAGATCCTAACCAAGTAAAAAACCATTTGAATGTGTCCGTTGCAAAAATCCAAGCTAATGGATCATCCTCAATTAAAACCCTTAGACCTGGAACTTGAGTTCGCCCAGTAATCAATCTTGTTAATGCTAATGTTGCTCCTCTTAAAATAAAAAGCATTGCAAGAGTGACTATGAATGATGGCAAACCTGTTCTTACTACTAGAATTCCATTGAAATAACCAACGAGCACAGCCATTGAAAATGCAAAGATTATACTCATCCATAAAGGCCAACCCCAATAAATAGCAGGTATTGCAATACAGATACCAGCAAAACCTATCATCGACCCTATTGATAAATCAAACTCTCCACCTATCATTAACATTGCTGCAGCAATTGCTATAATTCCTAGATTTGCAGAAACATCTAAGAAATTTAAAACTCCATAGGCGCTAAACATTCCTGTGTCACCAGCTACTATTCCAAAAAATATAAATACTAGTATTGCTCCACCTAAAGCACCAAGTTCAGGTCTATTTAATAAAATTCTTAATTTAGAAACTTTTTTAAGTCTTTCATCCTGATTAAAATCAGTTTTACTTTCAATACTTTTGGACTTTGTTGACATATTTTAAAACTAAAAAAAAAGGCCTAGTGATATTTCACTAGGCCTTCTCTATATATTTTTTATCTATAACCTTGAGCAGCCCATTTAATTACACTTTTAGCGTTTTGAGGTGTAACAAAACCAGGTCCTGTCATAACTACACCAGCAGGCATAGTTCCGTATCTCATATATTGAGCAAAGATAGCTATAGGCAAGTAACCTTGTAAATACTGTTGTTGGTCAATTAAAAACTCAACTTTTCCAGCAGCAGCAGCTTTAAGCATTCCTGGTGACATATCAAATGTACCAAGTTTAACACTTCCAACTTTACCAGCTGACTCTAAAGCTTTAAGAGCAGCTTCTCCTGCTAATCCAGCTCCTAAAGTAAGAATAGTGTCATATCCACCACCTAATTTAGCAGCAACAGCTTTTTGAATTTCAGTCGGGTCATTTGATGTACCTAAAATGTCTACAGATCCACCAAAACCTTTTTTGAAACCAGCACATCTTCTATCTAAGGCAACGTTTCCTACTTCGTGGTTAACACAAAGTGCTTTTTTACCACCGGAAGCTTTCATTTTTTGTCCGCCACCCACTCCTGCTTCAAATTCAGTTTGACCTACGTGAGCACTAATTCCTAGTTTCATGTAGTCATCTGAACCAGAGTTCATAGATATTACTGGAATACCTGCAGATATTGCAGCTTTTACAGATTTACCTAATGCAGCAGCATCTGGTAAAGTTATTACGATACCTTTTGGTTTTTGAGAAACAGCATTATCAATTAATTTTGCCATCTCTACCATGTCAAATGTTGCTGGAGCAGTATATTTGCAAGATACTTTCATATCTTTACAAGCTTTATCAACTCCATTTTTTGCAACAGACCAGAAAGGGTCATTTGCTTGTCCGTGAGAAACAACAATAATATCTACAGCTAAAGCAGCTACTGACATCATTGCCCAACTCATTAGAGCAGCAATTGTTAAGTATACTTTTTTCATGATTATTTCCCTCATTTGTTTGTTAAATTTGCGCAATTTAAACAAAAAAATTATTAAAATTCAAAAGGAAAAAAACCTCATACAACTCTAGGTAGTTGTAATTACTTTAATTTTATTACTCTTTTTTGAATTAAAGATTTATATGCAGCGTTGGCAATTTTTAATGCTAAATAGCCATCTTCAAAAGTAGATCTTGGTTTTATTCTTTTATTATGAAGAGAAATAAGTTCACTTAATTGTAAATTATAAGCATCTTTATATCTTTCTATAAAAAAATTTAAAAAAGGCTTTTGTGAATGAGATTGATTTGAATTAAAGATTTCAGTAGCATTATTTTTTTGATTTCCTGATAAAAGCATTCCTTTTTTTCCAAATAATTCAACTCTTTGATCGTAACCAAAAGAGCAATGTCTAGAATTGGTTATTACACAAATGACACCTTTCCTAGATTTCATAGTTACTGTTGCTAATTCATGATCTTTAATTTTTTTGTAAAATGGCTCAAACGAACTAGCCGAGGAACTAATTTCAGAAATTTCATCATTTTTAAGGTAATATCTGCATAAATCAAAATCATGAATCATCATATCTCTAAAAATTCCACCAGATGATTTTAGATATGCTTTAGTTGGTGGAGCTGGATCTCTACTAGTAATTATTATTTTTTCTAATCTACCAATTTTGTTTTTATCTAGATCTTCCTTTATTGAATGATGCCCAGGGTCGTATCTTCGGTTAAATCCAAGTTGAATTTTAGATTTATTCTTTTTAACTTTTTTAAAAGTTTTAGAAATTTTATGAATATTTAAGTCCAAAGGTTTTTCACAAAATATAGTCTTTTTATATTTTATGCCCTCTTCTATAAAATTTATATGTGTATTTGTAGGACTTGAAATAAAGATAATATCTACATTTCTATTAGAAAATATTTTTTTATAATTTTTTTCAATATTACAATTATAAAGTTTTGACGCTTTTTTTCCTAATTTTTCTATTTTTTCATAAATATATAAAAGTTTAAGACTTTTATTTTTATTTATATTTTGAGCATGCATTTGCCCTATTCTTCCAAAACCCAAAAGTGCTACATTAATCATATATTCTTTTTGTAACTTTATTTTATTTATTATATAAAATGATATTACTTTCTTAAAACTATGTCGATAAAATTAGGTATAGCACCCATCGCGTGGAGCAACGATGATATGCCAGAATTAGGAGGTAGCACTCCTCTTGAGCAATGCTTAAAAGAAGCAAGTCTGGCTGGATTTACAGGGGTTGAGTATGGTGGAAAGTTTGCAATGAGCTCTAATGATCTTATTCCAAAACTTAATAAAGAGAATTTAAAATTATGTTCTGGTTGGTACGGTGCTCAACTTTTAAAAAGATCTCCTAAAGAAGAATTTAAACTTATGCAAAAACAACTAAAATTATTTCAAGATTGTAAATCTCCTTGTATGGTATTTGCAGAAGTTACGGGCTCAGTGCAGGGAGATCCTAAAATTCCTTTATCCAAAAGACCAAAGTTGTCGAAAGACGATTGGAACAAATTAATTCATTCTATTAACGAAATAAGTAAAATGATGATGGATGAAAATATGCCACTTGCATACCATCATCATATGGGGACTGTTATAGAAACTGAGGAAGACACAAGAAGGCTTATCGAAAACACAAAAGATACGGTTGGTTTATTAGTGGATACTGGGCATATGTTATTCGCAAATGGGAATTCAATAAAATTAGTTGAGACTTTTTACGAACGAATAATTCATATTCACTGCAAAGATATAAGAAAAGATATTTTAGAAAAATCTTTAAATAATGATGTGACTTTTAGACAAGCGTTTTTAGATGGAGCCTTTACAGTTCCCGGTGATGGATGCATAGATTATATTCCTTTTTTAAATGCGCTTAAGGAAAAAAATTATTCTGGATGGCTTGTAGTAGAAGCTGAACAAGATCCAGCTAAGGCTAATCCATTTGAGTACGCAAAAATTGGTTTTAACTACTTGAGTAAAACTGCAAAAAAGTGTGGATTTGAAATTATAAATTAACGATAGACAGAAACTAACTCATTGTTACCTGCAGCTACACAAGGTGACTTAACACAAGTTCCTACGATCCACTCTGAACCAGCATCAGACTCAAAATTACCTGATGAAACAAAAATAACACCTTTATCTGTAGATTGACCTGCTTTACCTTCAGCTTGAATCCTTGGATCCTGAGATGTTTGTATTAAAGGCTTGTCTATAGAATAGGGGTTTTTAAGATCGATATTTGATAATAAATAATTTACAATTTTATTTGACGTCCAATCAGAATTACATTTTTCACCCCACGAAGTTGATCCCTCATTGTTGGAGCTACAATTATTCACTTCATTATTTATAAATTCAATTACTGATTTGTGGTTAGATTTAATATCATTTGCTTTTTGTAAAACTTCTGATCTAGTTGAAGCAGTCCACAATAACATTACAACTACGTATGTAATCGAGCTAACTACTAAAGCTTCTAAAGGTCCAAAATTTTTTAATTTCCTTCTAATGTCAATCATAAATTTATTATCATAGATTTATCAATTTTATTTTCAAAAAAATCAATAATATTTTTAGTTGTCTCTATAGCCATCCTTGATGTGCACTCATCAGTAAATGTTGCTGAATGTGGGCTTAATAAAACTTTATTATTTTTTAACAAAGGATTGTCTAAATTTATCGGCTCATTTACAAATACATCTAATGCAGCGCCCAAAATTAGATTTTCATTTAATGCTTTATCTAAATCAGCTTCATTAACAATACCTCCCCTTGCAGTATTTACTATGATGGCATTTTTTTTCATTTCTTTTAAAATTGAATAATTTATCAAATTTTTAGTCTCATTTGTTAGCGGCATATGCAAAGATACATAATCAGCAATTTTTAAGCCTTCACTTATTGACTTTACTCTTATACCTCCAAAATCTTTTATAATTTTATCTTCAACGTATGGATCATATACATAAACTTTAGTATCAAAAGCTAAACATCTTGATATTAATTTTTTTCCAATTCTTCCAAAGCCTGCTATGAGAATATTTTTGTTTAAGAGTTCTAAGGTTTTTATTTTATTTGCATTTTTTTTAAAATCACCATTACGTACTTCTTTATCATAAGTTGATACAGATTTAGACAAAGATAAAAACATAGCGATAACATGTTCCGCAACTGCTACTGCATTAGCTGTAGCTGTAACTAATAAAGAAATTTTTTTTTCTTTTAGAAACTTAATATCAACGTTATCATACCCAACACCATGCCTAGATATAGCTCTAAGTTTCGGGCAGTGTTTTAGTATCTTTTCATCTAGTTTCGAAACTCTAAGAGTACATGCATCAAATTCAGGAAGTTTCTCTATAAGGTTTTTTTCTGACACGTCCTCAATTAATTCATACTCAAAATTAGGATGATTTTCTAATAAGTTTAATCCATCCTTATGAATATTTTCAATGATAGCGATCTTAAACATATAAATTTATGGCGGTCCCAAGGGGAATCGAACCCCTCTTTGTTGGATGAAAACCAACTGTCCTAACCGATAGACGATGGGACCGTATTTTTGAATGTCTTATTAACAGAAATATCATCGATAATAAACTCCACATTTTTTTTTCCCCTCCATTCATTTAGGGATAATTTACCTGCAATATTAAAAGATTTATTATCTTTTTTAAGTAAATATGCGCCGATTTCTTTCTCTACAGAGTTGAAAGCAATCGTTTTTACCGAAGAGCCATCAGCACCAATTAAAACAGATTTAATATGTTTGTCTTTTATAATCTTATTATTGACTGATTTTAAGTTTTCGATGATAAATTTTGGTTCAGGGTTACTTGAGCCAAAAGGCGCTAAAGCATTTACTTTTTCAAAAAAATCTAAATTTACTGCAGTTGACGAAATTATACTATCTAGATACAAAGGCTTATCTGAAGCCAGTTCCTCTTTAATTTTTTTAAATCGACGTAAAATAAAATCTTTAAATTTTTCAATATTATTTGTTTTTATTGTAAAACCGCCAGCCATTTTATGTCCACCACCCTTTAATAAAATTTTTTCTTGTAAAGCTGCTAAAATTATTGAACCAATATCAAAACCAACTACTGATCTTGCAGATGCCTTTCCTATATCATCACTTATTGAAATAATTACGACAGGTTTGTTATATTTATCTTTCAATCTAGATGCAACTATACCAATTACTCCTTCGTGCCAATCGTTTCCACTTAACACTAAAACCGAGTCTGAGATATTTTTTTCTACCTCATTTAAAATTTTTTTTAAAACAATTGACTCTAAGTCTTGTCTATCTTTATTATAATTATCTAATTCTAAAGCTAATTTAAAAACATCTTTTGGATTGTTATTCATAAGCAAATTAGCACCGTGTGATGATTTTCCAACTCTACCTCCCGCATTTATCCTTGGTCCCAGAACATATCCTAAATGGTAAACATTTGGATTTGTTTCAATTTTACAAACATCAATTAGTGTTTTCAGACCTAAATTTTTTTTTGTCTTTATAATTTTTAGGCCTTGCGTTACCAATGCTCTATTTAAACCAATCAAAGGAACAACATCACAAACAGTTCCTAAAGATACTAAATCAAGATAATTCATCAAATTAGGCTCTTGCACTCTATTAATTTCAAACCATTTATTATCTCTTAGTTCTTTATTTAATGAAACCAAAAACATAAAAACTACTCCTGCAGCACATAAATAATTTAGATTAGATTTATCATCTAATCGATTAGGATTTATTATAGAAAAAGCATTTGGTAGATTTATTTCAGATTGATGGTGATCAATTACAATTACGTCGATATTCTGAGATTTAGCATAATCTATCGCCTCAAAAGACAGCGTGCCACAATCTACGGTAAATATTACATTTACATTTTTTTCAATAAGTTTTTTAAATGCATTAATAGATGGACCAAAGCCCTCCTTTTTTCTATCAGGTATATACGTTTCAAATTTTAATCCTAGAGATGAAAAATAATTTCCCAATAAAGCAGTAGCTGTTGCCCCGTCAACATCATAATCTCCAAAAATACCTAACATTTTTTTTTCTTTAATCATTTTATACGTTCTTTGTGATGACTTTTTCATATCATTTAAAATTTCTGGATTTGGAAGGAAATTTTTTATTGAAGGATTTAAAAAACTTATCACATCTTCTCTTTTTATTTTTCTAATTGCAAGAAGTTTCGATGTAATTTCATCCAAGGAAAAGTTGTCTTTAAAGAACATTTGTTCTTCTTGATTATATTTTTTCAAAATCCAGTTTCGGCCACTTACTGAATATGCGTTCATTTATTATAAATATTAGTAAAGGTTTTAATAATTTTTTTACTTTTATGTAAGGCAAAAGTATTAACCTCATATTCATTTCCTAGGTCTTTAACTCCTTTAGCCAGATCTCCAGAGGTAACTCCAGTAGCGCAAAAAATTACATCTCCCTTAACCATGTCATCTATATTATATTTTTTCCTAAAATCTTTTATACCAAGTTTTTTTGCTCTAATCTTCTCATCATCATTTAGTACAAGCCTACCCTGAATTTGTCCCCCGTAACAAGATAAAGCGGCGGCGGCTAAAACTCCCTCAGGCCCTCCTCCAGTACTATAGTAAACATCATTTTTTGGATTTTCTCCAATCACACTAAGTGCACCAACTATATCTCCATCAGTGATAAAATTAATATTAACATTTAATCTATTTAATACTTCTACTATGTGGTCATGTCTAGGTCTCTCCATAACACAAGCATTTAATTCAGATATTTTTTTATTTTTTGCTTTAGCTAACAAATCTATATTCTTTTCTACGCTGTTATCTAAATCTAATAAATTTTTAGGAAGATTGTTACCTATAGCGATTTTTTCCATATATGTATCTGGTGCACTTAATAAATCACCTTTATTAGCAATAGCTAAGACAGAGAATGCATTAGGTTGATTGTTTGCGGTAAATTTTGTCCCTTCAAGTGGATCGACAGCTATATCAAATTTAGGTCCATTAAGAGTTCCAAGTTTTTCGCCAATATAAAGCATTGGGGCCTCATCCATTTCACCTTCTCCTATAACGATAGTCCCCTCCATGTTAATTTTATTTAGCTCTCTTCTCATAGGGTCAACGGCTCCTTTGTCAGCACCTATTTTGTCTTTTTTTCCAATAAATTTAGATGCTCCAATTGCAGCCTTTTCAGTTACCTTAATAAATAGATTTAAAAATTTTGAATCTATTAACATTAATTTTCGTCAATCCTAATTAATTTTACTTTTTTTTTGATATAGGATTTTTTATTTATCGTCTTTAAAATTTTACTAATAGACTTATCTTTCGAAATGTGAGTTATTATCACGATAGATGATGTGCCCTTATTCTTATTTGGATTTTGAATTAATCTTTTTATTGAAACATTATTATTTGAAAAAATACTAGTAATATTTGAAAGTACACCTGATTTATCAGTCACATCAAAACGTAAATAAGCTGAAAAAAATCTTTCAGATATATTTTCATAACTTAGTTTCTTCCTTTTTTTACCTGAAATAGAAAAGGGAAATTTTATATTTCCTCTCAATATTGAGGAAATATCGGAAACTAAAGCGGATGTAGTCGCTGAGGGACCAGCTCCTTCACCTTGAATTATGCTTTGACCAACAGGCTCTCCATTAATTATTACTGCGTTTAAAACTCCATCAATACTTGCTACATATGAAGTTTTTTTAATCATAGTCGGATGTACTCGTTGATAGATCTTTTTATTAATCAATTCAGCAAATCCTAAAAGTTTAATTTTATATCCTAAAGTATTAGCATTAATTATATCAATTTTATCAATATCTTTAATACCTTCTACATGAATATTTTTATTTAAAAAGGAATTAAAACATAACGATGATAATATTTTTAGCTTTGCTGACACATCATCACCATTTAAATCAGCTTTTGGATTAGCTTCAGCGTAACCAAGTTTTTTTGCATCAGTTAGCACATCTAAAAAACTTTTATTTTCTTTGTCCATCGAAGATAATATATAATTCGATGTACCATTAAAAATTCCGTATATCTTTTTAATTTTATTGGCTATTAAACTTTCTTTAAGAGATCTAATTATAGGCACACCCCCACAAACGGCCGCTTCAAATTCTAGATTAACTTTATTTGACTCTGCAATTTTAGCTAGCTGATCTCCATATTTAGC
The DNA here is from genome assembly GCA_902619675.1 of uncultured Pelagibacteraceae bacterium. Classification (GTDB taxonomy): domain Bacteria; phylum Pseudomonadota; class Alphaproteobacteria; order Pelagibacterales; family Pelagibacteraceae; genus Pelagilacustribacter. The sequence continues at coordinate 11,737 of CACNFA010000014.1, read as the reverse complement.
TATCAATGCTTTATTTGCAGTTACAACATGTTTTTTATTTTTTAGTGCGTTAAAAACAAGTTTTTTTGCAACTCCTTCCGCTCCACCAACTAATTCAATAACTAAATCAACGTTTTTATTAGTTGTCGCCTCTAAATAGTGATTTAACCATTTTTTCTTACTAATTCGTATCCCTCTTTTCCTTTTTTTATTTTTTGCAGAAACATAAATTATATTTGGAACACAATTATTTTTTTCAGCCAATATTTTCTTATTCTTAATTAAATACTTATATAAATAGCTTCCTATATTTCCTAAGCCAACAATAGCGATATTAAGTTTTTTCATATTATTAATTAAATTGTTTTATTGTTATTCTTGTATTTATATCTGGAAATCTTTTATTTTTCCCTGAATTAATTAAATATTTTGATATTTCCTCAATATTACACTTCTCAATTATTTTACAAACATCAATTTCTTTTTTGTTTGACTTTTCTGATTTTTTTGATTTTTGTCTCTTATTAGACTCTAAATTTCTTGAATTTAAAATATTAATATTTTCACCTTTTTTTTTTTTTAAATTAGATTTTATTTGGGCAATTTCTTTATTATTCAAAACTTTAATTTCTTTGTTAGTTTTCTCTTTACTTTTAATAATTACTTCTTTGTTGTCAGTATTTTTTAAGTTCAATTCAACTAAGTCGATTTTTTCTTTTTTATTTTGTCTTATAACTTTTACTTCTATAGATAAATTTTCTTTAAAATAGCTTTCAGCCTCATCATTATTGATACAAATGTGATCTCCACAAATTACCTCAACTTTAGATTTACTGCATGAGCTTAAAAAAAACAAAAACAAAAATATAAAAATATATTTCATTTAAACCCTAGCCTATTAGAAAACTTAAAAAGCAAGTTCATATTCTGAACTGCTTGACCTGACGCACCTTTTACTAGATTATCTATTGCAGAAAATATTATAATTTTATTTTTTATCCTTGTCTGACAAACTGATATTTCACAGTTGTTTGTATTGAGAACATTGCCAGAACCGATTTCAGAATTAAGTTTTAAAATCTTTATAAATTTTGACTTTTTATAAAATTTTATTAATTCATTTCTTATTTTCTTTGCAGTAACACCTTTTTCAATTTTTAAGTAAATAGATGTTAAAATTCCTCTAAAGGTTGGCAAGAGATGAGGATTAAATGTAAAATTAATTCTTTTGTTTGTTAATTTATTTAATTCTTGATCAATTTCACATGTATGCCTATGATTTATAACTCCATAAGCATAAGTTGATTTATATAAATTTTTGTGTTTGAATTTCTTTTCTAAATTTTTACCAGCTCCTGAAAAACCTGATTTTGAATCTATTGTAATATCATTTGTTTTTATTAATTTCTTAATGATTAAGGGTACTAATGGTAATTGAACGGATGTAGGATAACAACCGGGATTTGATATTATTCTATATTTAGATACATCTTTAGTTAATTCACTTATAGAATAATGAGAGTCTCTTATAAGCTGGATTGCTTTATGCGCTTTCTTATAATTTTTTGAGTAAACTTTTGGATTTGTCAATCTAAAATCTGCGGATAAATCAATATATTTAATCTTTTTATATTTAAAAAATGTTTTCTTAATTATTTTTTGCGCTTCACCATTAGGTAATGATAAAAATACTAAATCAAGATTATCCCAATTAATTTTATTAATTGATGTTATTCTTGGAAGATTTTTTTTTATTCTTTTATCAAAAAACGAGATTTTTTTACCTAAATTCTTTGTAGCACATAAATTATTAATTTTAACTTTAGGATGTTTTGATAAAATATAAATAAGATCTAAGCCAGTGTAACCTGTTGCACCTATTATAGCAGTATTTAATTTATTATTATATGACATAACAACTTATATCATTCTCCTTTACTAATTTAAATTTAAATGATTATCGCTTAGAAAATTGAAAGCTTCTTCTAGCTTTTCTGTGACCGTACTTTTTTCTTTCGACAACTCTTGAGTCTCTGGTGGTAAGTTTATCTTTTTTTAAGTTTTTCTTTAAATTTTGATCATGAGCTACGAGTGCTTTTGAAATCCCTAAAATTATAGCACCTGCTTGACCAGATAAACCTCCTCCTTTTACAGAACATTTTACATCGAAATTAGATGCTACTTGGGAAATTTCTAGCGGCCTCATTACAATTATTTGATGTACTGGTCTTTTAAAATATTCGTTCATTTTCATCCCATTGACGTGAATATTTCCTGAGCCTTTTTTGACCCAAACTTTAGCTATTGATTTTTTTCTTCTACCAGTTGCGTATTTACTGTCGGTAAAATTTAATTTGATTTTTTTAGTTTTAGGTATTGATGGCGAAACGTTTTCCATTATCTAACAATATTTCTTTTATTTAGTTTGTCAAAATCAATTATTTTTGGTTTTTGTAAGTCATGAGGATGCTTTTCATCACTGTATATTTTTAATTTCTTCAATTGCTTTTTTGCTAGAGAACCACCTGGCAACATTCTTTTTACAGCCATTTTTAATATATCTTCGGTTTTATTTTTTTCTTTTAATGATAATGGAGTTGAAAATTTTATCCCTCCAGGATGGCCTGTATGCTTAAAATATTTTTTATCTTTAAATTTTTTTCCAGTAAATTTAATTTTGTTAATATTGGTAACAACAACAAAATCTCCATTATCTATGTGAGGATTAAAAGTTGATTTATTTTTTCCTCTTAATACCTTTGATATAAACGCAGCTAGTCTTCCCACAGCTACATTTTCGGCATTTATAATATACCAATCTTTTTTAACGTCTTTCTTTTTTACAAATGGTGTCATGATAGTTGGCGATAGATACAAAGAATAATAAATAAAGTCAATTTATTTTATTATTGAATAGTACAAATTTAATGCGCTTAATATTAGAATAATACTTGATATTTGATGCGCTGAGGATACAGCAATATTCAAATTACTATATAAAGTGAATATTCCAAGTAATATTTGTAATAAAATAGTAGAAATCATAAAAATTGTTGATGTAAATATTTTTTTATCTTTTTCTTTAAAACTAAAGTAACTAATTATTAAAGAATAAAATACGATTACGTAAGCTAAATTTCTATGATAAAATTGAACCAAAGAATGATTGCTAAAATCTAATAAATCTAATAATTTTTTTACCGTAACATCATCTGGAAAATAATTGATACCCATTAATGGCCAGGTTTGATAAATCCTACCAGCATCTAAGCCTGAAACAAATGCTCCAAAAGTTATTTGTATTAAAATTAATATAATAAAAAAAATATAAGGTAAATTTCTTTTAGAGATTGTAAAAAAATATTTATTTCTCTTATTTAACAAAGACAATAATTGCCAAAAAATTATTGAAATTATTAATACGGCAATAACCAAATGTAATGACAATCTGTAATGACTTACAGTAACATCATTAACTAATCCACTTTGAACCATATACCATCCAACTAATCCTTGTATAACTACTAAAACAAAAGCTGTGTATGATAAAATCAAATGTTTAAAATCAATTTTTTTAAAAAAATGAAAATAAATTAATGGTAAAAGAAAAAACAAACCTATTATTCTTCCTAACATTCGGTGAATATATTCCCAATAAAATATTACCTTAAATTCAGATAATGCCATGTCAGAATTAAGTATTTTGAACTGGGGAATTTGTTTATAAAGTTGAAAATAGGTCTCCCACTGAGCTTTATTCAAGGGAGGTAAAATACCTTTAAACAGTTCCCATTCGGTAATGGATAAGCCAGAGTCAGTAAGTCTTGTTAATCCTCCTACAATGATCATTATGAAGATTAGAGATAATTTTATTGATAGCCAATAAATAAAAAGATTTTCTGTTTTTTTGTCGTGTGTGAACATACGATTTAATATATATATATATTTAAAAATTTCTTTATGATTTTAATGTCGCTATGCCAAACAAAAATATAATCAAAATTAGAAAAAAGCTTGATAAGTTGGATATTTTATTTCTTAATTTGATTAAAAAAAGGACTAAGCTAGTTGATGAAGTATTAAAAAATAAAAAGAAAAAGAGCGAAATAATTGATCAAAAGAGGATTAAAATTATATTAAAAAAAATATCATTAAAGTCAAAAGCTAGAAGTATAGACCCTGTCATTACTAATAGAATTTGGAAATCAATGATCAGAGCTTTTATTGATTATGAATTTAGAAATTTTAAAAAAAAATGATTATTTACTATGAGGTGGTAATTTTTTTTCAACAAAATATTCGTGCTTCCTGGTGTTAGGATTATATTTTTTTAATTTAAGCTTATCTTTTGCTTTTTCACCTTTTGTTGGTTTTTTTGCATAATATATAAACTTACTATCTGGGTTGGACTCTGGAACCATTCTAACTTTAACGTGTGTTTTTTTTGCCATATTTTTTTAATTCTTCAATTTTTGTTAAAACTTTAACTGCTTTATTTTTAAAAGCTTTCTTGTAATAATTAGCTTTTAAACTAAATGAATTGTAATCGTCAAGTTTATTTATTTTAGATTTTAAAACAAGTTTTGCGCCATTTATAGTCATTCCTTTTGTTTTTAGTAAATATTTTATTAATTTTATTTTTTCAATTTGTTCTTTTGAATAGTATCTACGTTTATTTATGATTTTAGGTTTGATTTGAGTAAAATTTTTTTCCCAATACCTTAAAATGTAATTTAAAGGTTTTTTACTTACAGGGTCTACCAAGTTCAAAATTTTTGCTAACTCAGCTATGTTTATATATTTATCCACTTCAAAAATTGTTTAATTTATTTAATAAGTTTTTTGATGTTATAAAACTCACTGACTTTCTTTCATTAATTAGATAAGGTTCTTTTGTTCTTGGGTTTCTACCAAATCTTTGTTTTTTATGAATTAATTTAAATCTTCCCAAATTTTTTATTATCAAATAATCATTTATGATTTGATCAGAAAATATTTTTATCAAATCATTTATTATTTTTCCTGATAATGATCTTGAAATACCCAATTTTATATTTAAGTCGGATGAGATATCTATTTTTTTAATATTATTCACTTTCAAGATGATTTAAATTATTCTTAATTTCTGTCATAAGATTCCCTTTAATTATCTTATAACACAAATCAATTGAATAATAAAAACCTAATGCGTCTGTACTTCCATGGCTTTTTACGACTGGACCATTTAAGCCTAAAAAAATTGCTCCGTTGTATTTTCTTGGATCAAGTTTTTTTTTGAAATTTTGTAATGAAAAAAATGAAAATAATAGTGATATATAATTTAATGATTTTTTTAAATTATCTGTTATAAATTTTGCAGTCCCTTCAGCAGTTTTAAGAGCAACGTTCCCAGTAAAACCGTCAGTTATAATAACATTACTATCTCCCTTCATAATTTGATTTCCTTCAATATAACCATTGAATAAAAAATTGTTTTCATTACTTAAATTTTCTAATTTTTTAAATGTTTTTTTTAAAAGATCTGTTCCTTTTATTTCTTCAGAACCTACATTTAAAAGAGATACTCTTGGTTTATCATTAGGATACAAAGATTTATATAACGCGGAGCCCAATTCTGCAAAATCTACTAAGTTATTTTCGTTACACTCTATATTTGCTCCAAGATCTAAGACGACATTCATACCTTTTTCATTAGGCCATAAACCTGCTAACGCAGGTTTACTTACTTTATTCATCATTTTTAAAATCATTCTAGATATAACTAAAAGCACACCAGTGTTTCCTGCTGATAAACTAATATCAGTCTCACCCACAGTTTGAGAGTTTATACATTTCCACATGCTTGTATCTTTGGAATTTTTAATTGCAGTTAAAGGAGTTTCATCATCAGAAACAATTGAGTTAGTATGAATAACTTTTACTTCGTTCGAAGATATTTTAAATTTTTTTAACCTACTATTAATTTTGGTTTCGTCACCATAAAGCAATATATGAAAATCTTTGTTATTAGTATTTTCTTTTAAAAACAAACTTACCCCTTCAATTGTTTTATCCGGAGAATTTTCACCACCCATTGCATCAATTGCAATAGTAATTTTTTTTTTCATTATTATAATTAAATATCTAAGATTTTTTTTCCGTTGTAAAAACCGGATTTTAAATCTATATGATGTGAAATCCTGTACTCACCACTTTTTTTATCCTCTACAACATTTGAAGAAATAAGTCTGTGATGAGATCTTCTCATCTTTTTTTTGGAAACTGAGGTTTTTCTTTTAGGAACTGCCATAAAATTTAAAATTATCTGTTTCTCTTATCATACTATTTGGTGATAATTCAAAACAAAAATTATAAAAATTATCAAAATAACTTTCAAATTCCAAATATTTGAGGCTTTTATTGTCATTTAATTCTTGAAAATATATTGATATGAGGTCTTTATTCACTTTAAATTTTTTTGATTTTTTTTCTTCAATTTTAAGCAAAATATTATAAAGCACTTTATTTAAATCTTTCATTCTTTTATTTACAGTTACATCCCCCAGTCCACTTTCTCTTAAATTATTTTCAATATTATGAAATAGTCCATCGTATGAATTTTGATCAAACTTAAAACCTTTTTTTTTTGAAATTATCAGCATAATTGAAAAGTGAAAAAACATTAGGTAAATACGCGTTTCAAAAGTATCTGGTAGATTAATCCTTTGATAAAAGAATATATTTCTAGATAACTTAAGTAATGTATTATACAAGTTAGAATTATGTTTCTTAAATTTAAAAATCATATAAAAAAAATTTTAATACTACCTTTTTTTATTAGTGTAATTGGTTGTCAATTACAAGATCCTAATAATAATCATGGTATAATTTTTTTAGAAAATAGATCTGATAAATTAGTAATAAACTCTACAAATAAAAATGATGTATTGAAAATAATTGGTCAACCCCATTCAAAATCGATTAAAGACGAAAATGAGTGGATTTATATTGAAAGAACTCTTACTAAAGGTGAATACTTAAAATTAGGGAAAAATGTATTAAAAACTAATAATGTATTAATACTTAACTTTGATAAATATGGTGTTTTGAAAAGTAAAGAAATCTTAGATAAAAATGATAAAAGAAAAATTGAATTTACAAAAAAAACAACAAAAAATGAATTATCACAAAAAAGTTTTGTTGAAAGGTTTCTGTCTAGTGTCAAATCTAAAATGTACAAGAAATAAAATTATACTAATGAGCTATTACAGCTAATAGCAATAAAGCAACTATATTAGTAATCTTAATCATCGGATTTACAGCTGGACCTGCTGTATCTTTATACGGATCTCCTACTGTGTCACCTGTAACAGCAGATTTATGTGCGTCTGAACCTTTACCGCCAAAATTTCCATCTTCAATATATTTTTTTGCATTATCCCAAGCCCCACCGCCTGCTGTCATTGATACGGCAACGAATAATCCTGTTATGATAACACCGAGCAACATAGCGCCTAAAGATGAGAGAGCCGCCTCCATGCCACCTATTTGTAATATGATAAAGTATAAAACAATAGGTGATAACACTGGTAACAAAGAAGGTATAATCATTTCTTTAATTGCAGCTTTAGTTAATAAATCAACTAATTTTCCATAGTCAGGTTTTCTTTTACCTTTCATGATACCAGGGATTTTTTTAAATTGTCTTCTAACTTCTATAACTACTGCACCTCCTGCTCTACCAACTGCCTGCATACCCATTGAGCCAAAAAGATAAGGAAGCATTCCTCCAATTAATAATCCAGCAACTACAAATGGATTAGATAAGTCAAAAGACACATCTATTCCATTAAGCGCTGATCCGTCTACATTAGAAAAATATTTTATATCTTCTGTATAAGCTGCAAATAAAACTAAAGCACCTAATCCAGCTGAACCAATAGCATATCCTTTGGTCACAGCTTTAGTAGTATTTCCTACTGCGTCTAATGCATCAGTTGTTTTCCTTACATTTTTAGGAAGTTTTGACATCTCAGCAATTCCACCTGCGTTATCAGTTACGGGACCATAAGCATCTAGTGCTACGACCATTCCAGTTAAAGCTAACATTGCAGTTACTGCTATAGCAATACCATATAATCCTGCTAAACTATTTGTATACAATATTCCTGCTACTATTATTAATGCGGGCACAGCAGTTGCTTCCATTGAAATAGCCAAACCCTGAATTACGTTTGTTCCGTGGCCTGTAGTAGAAGATTTTGCTACTGTTCTAACTGGTCTATAATCAGTTCCAGTATAATATTCAGTAACCCAAATAAGCAATCCAGTTATTGCGAATCCTACAACACCACAAATATAAATATCTAAACCTGAAAAAATTGCACCAGCATTGTTGTTGTAGGTATTTTTTAATCCTACAATTGAGTCCGTTACAGGATACATGATTAACAATGAAGTTACTGCAGTTACTATAAATCCTTTATAAAGTGCACCCATTATACTTTTACTTTTACCAAGTTTCACAAACCAAGTACCGATAATTGATGTTATTATACAAGCACCTCCAATTGCTAAAGGGTAAATCATTAAATTGTAATCTTGTGGTGAAAAAATTGAGGCCAAAACCATGGTGGCAACAATTGTAACTGCGTAGGTTTCAAATAAATCTGCAGCCATACCAGCACAATCTCCAACATTATCACCAACATTATCTGCAATCACCGCTGGATTTCTTGGATCGTCCTCTGGTATTCCAGCTTCAACTTTGCCAACTAAATCAGCCCCAACGTCAGCTCCTTTAGTAAAAATCCCTCCACCTAATCTTGCAAAAATTGATATTAGTGATGCTCCAAAGCCTAAAGCTACAAGCGCATTGATTATTTCTCTATTATCAACATTAAGATTAATTAAAATTATATAATAAATAGTTATAGCTAATAACGCGAGCCCGGCAACTAAAAGGCCTGTTATAGCACCGGATTTAAACGCAATGGTCAAACCACTTTGTAAACTTTTTCTAGATGCTTCTGCTGTCCTTACGTTAGCTTTAACTGAAATGAGCATTCCAACATAACCAGCTACACCTGATAAAAAAGCCCCAATAAAATAACCAAGTCCAACTAAATAGCTAAAAAAATAACTTACTATTGCTAGTACAATTAACCCAACAACTGCAATAGTTTTATACTGCCTATTAAGATAAGCTTTTGCTCCAATTTGAATAGCCTCGGCAATCTCTTGCATTTTTGAATTTCCTGCGTTCGAAGATATAATTTGACCTGACAGAAGATAACTATAAGCTACAGCTAAGACACCAGTGAAAGATATTAGATATAATAGTTCTAAATAATTTGTCATTTTTTTAAAATAAAAGGGATAGATGCCAAAAAAGGATTAAAAACGCAAGCTAAAGTTGGACATATTTACTACTTTTATTCATCTTTTCTTAATACTTTAGAAATTTTATCTAAAATTGCGTTTAAATAACCTATTTGTACTTTTTCTAGAAAATACTCAGATGCGAGTAAATATTCGCTTATTATAACCTTTTTTGGGTTATTATGTTTAAACATTAATTCAAATACTGCGGCAAAAAGAATTATTTTAAGTATTTTATCAGTTTTTTTTAAATTTATATCATTTTTTAGGTGTGTATATATCGTCTCCTCTATTAAATCTAATCTTTCTAAAGTTCCAAAAACAATATCTTTGATAAATTTTTTGTATTGATTTTTTGTAAATTCAATTTTTGATTCTGGATTCATAAGTGAATTATATATTTTTTGAATTATTTTAATTCTTGGTGAGGGATTTTTAAATTTTTTTTGGTCCATTTTTCAAAATGGACACAGCAGCATTAGCTGCCTCTAGTCCTTTATTTGACTTTTTAGACTTTATAAGTCCAGATCTTTCTAATGCTTGTTTTTTATTTAAAGCAGTTATAATACCGTTTGTTATAGGTTTTTGATAAAGAGTAGAAAGATTTAATATCTCTTTAAAAACTGCATTACAAATAAGATCAAAATGAGGAGTTTTACCTTTAATTACACATCCTAAGGCAATAAATCCATCATATTTTTTTATATATTTTTTTATAAGGTAAGGAATTTCCAAAACTCCCGGAGCTTTTATCATTTCAATTTGAAAGCCGTTTTCTATTAATATTTTCTTTGATGCGATTAAAAGGTTTTTTGAAATACTTTCATAATAATTTGCACTTACAATTAATATTTTTTTCATTTTATTATTATTTGTTTTTTAATTTTTAAACCAAAACCTTCTAAACCAATAATCTTTTTTTTAGTTCTAGAAAGTAATATCATATTTTTGATCTTATAATCTTTAATTATTTGTGCCCCAAGACCGTAATATCTTAAGGTTAAATCAGTATTCATTTTATTCTTTTCTTTCTTATTATTTATTATTACTAGGATAAAATCTCTAAATTTTGAGAGAAGATTAATATTTTTTTTAATTTCTTTATTTTTAAATAAATTTTTGTTTCTAATGTTTTTGGAAAGAACTCTTACATGTATAGATTTACTTCTAATTAATTTGCCCTTAGAAATAACAAAACTTTCATGAGAGTTTAGCTTATTTTTATAAACACTAAGGTTTAATTTTGAATCTTTTCTAAAATTTATAATCTTTGAAGAAGTTTTGAAAATAAGTTTTTCATTTTTCAATCTGTGTGCAATTAAATCTGCGATTGAAGCTATTTTAATTTTATGTTTTTTTGAAAATTTTGTTAAGTCATTCAATCTTGCCATTCGACCATCTTCATTCATTACTTCACAAATCACTGAACTGGGATTTAGTTTTGACAATCTGGAAATATCAATTGAAGCTTCAGTATGACCAGCTCTTTCAAGAACACCTCCATCTCTCGCTAATAATGGAAAAACATGCCCCGGCGAAACTATGTCATTTTTTTTTGTATTAGAGTTAATTGCAACTTTAATAGTTTTAGCTCTGTCAAAAGCCGATATACCGGTTGAAATACCTTTCTTTGCTTCAATCGAAACTGTAAATGCAGTTTGCATTCTTGACTTATTAATTGGAGACATTAAAGGCAATTTTAGTTTATCAATTTGTTTTTTTGTTAAAGCTAAGCAAATAAGCCCTCTTCCATGTTTAGCCATAAAATTGATAATTTTTGAGTTACATTTAGAGGCCGCTACTACCAGATCACCTTCATTTTCTCTATTTTTATCATCAACTAAAATAAACATCTTCCCTTTTTTGGCATCCTTAATTATTGATGGTATTGATGAAAAATTTTTTTTTGACATTTTAAACAGTGTACTTGCGCATATATTTGGAAAAGATATCCAATTCCACATTCAACAAGTCATTATTTTTGAGATTTTTTAAATTTGTTAATTTTAATGTATGTGGAATAATATTTAAATAAAAAAAATTGTTTGAAACTCTTGATATAGTTAACGATACACCATTAATTGAAATAGAGGCCTTTTCTACAAGAAAGTTATGAAAATTTTTATTTTTCATCTGAAGTTTTAAAGACCAGGATTTATCTATAAATTCTATTTTCTTTACTAACGCTACTGTATCAACATGTCCTTGAATAAAATGACCGGATATTTTTTGACCATAAATAAGAGATCTTTCTAAGTTGATAATACTTCCAATTTTAAGATTTTTAAAATTTGTTTTTTTTAAAGTTTCAACTGATATGTAAAAAAAAAGCAATTTTCCTTTTATTTTTGTTAATGTTAAACACACACCATTACAACAAATAGATGAGCCAATATCT
>CACNFA010000013.1 GCA_902619675.1 uncultured Pelagibacteraceae bacterium | reverse complement strand
ATCGGCACCCAGTTTCAATCCCAGTAACTCATCAACTTCATCATCTTTTGATGTTAAAAAGATTATTGGGATTGACATTTTTTTTTTAAGTTTTTTAAGTAACTCTTCACCATCCATTCTTGGCATTTTGATATCTAAAATTGCTAGGTCAGGTGGGTTTCTAGTTAATCCAATTAAAGCAGACTCTCCGTCGATATAAGTTTGAACTTTGAAACCTTCTCTTTCCAAAGCCATACTTATACTTGTTAGTATATTTCTATCATCATCTACTAAAGCAATTGTTTGAGTCATATTTTTATTCTCTTAATTATGTTGTCAAAATTTAGGCGTTTAATGGGCCTCTCCCCAATTATTTCCAGAGTTAATACTGACTTCTAAAGGTATAGAAAACATATGATGATCCGAACTTGAAACTGACGTCATTGATTCTTTTACAATTTTTTTTACTTCAATCTCATCTTTTTTTAAACACTCAAAAATAAGTTCATCGTGTATTTGTAAAAGCATTTTTGCTTTCTTTTTTTCTTCAAGAACCTTATCAATTTTAATCATTGCCAATCTAATAATATCTGCAGCAGATCCTTGTATTGGAGCATTAATTGCTGCTCTTTCCTGAAATGCTCGAACGCTAAAATTTTTATCATTAATTCCTCTTAAATGAATTCTTCTTCCAAAAATATTTGTTACAAAACCCTGCTTCCTACAAGTTTTAATTGTTGTATTCATATAATCTTTAATCTCAGGAAATTTTTTAAAATACGAATTAATGAAACTTAAAGCTTCTTCGTTTGACACCGATATTTGTTTTGCTAATCCATATTGTGTTATTCCATAAATAATTCCAAAATTAATGGCCTTTGCTTTTCGTCTAAAATCATCTGTCACTTTAGCAATCGGGACATCAAAGACTTGGCTCGCTGTTAAAGAGTGGATGTCCTGATTGTTTTTAAAAGCTTTCTTTAATTCCTTGACATCAGCCATATCAGCAAGAATTCTCATTTCTATTTGGTTGTAGTCCGCTGAAATAAGTAAATTATTTTTATCCGCTACAAATGCTTTTCTTATTTCTTTTCCATCTAAAGTTTTTATAGGAATATTTTGTAAATTTGGGTCACTCGAGGCTAGCCTACCAGTATTAGTTGCTGCGAGTAAGAAGGAAGTGTGAACTCTTTTTGTTTTTTTACTTATATGATCTTGCAAAGCATCTGTGTAAGTGCTTTTTAGTTTTGAAACCTGTCGCCATTCTAAAACTAAATTCGGAAATTTGTGTCCTGTTGAAGCTAAATCTTCTAAGATTTTAGCACTCGTAGCTAAACTACCTTTTTTTGTTTTTTTTAACTTAGCTATTTTTAGGTCATTATAAATAATTTCTCCAAGTTGTTTTGGTGAACCGATGTTGAATTTTTTACCTGATATTTTGTAAATTTCTTTTTCAATAGTTATCAATCTTTCCTCAAATTTCTTAGAAAGTTTTTTAAGATAAGCGTCATCAACTTTTATGCCGTTCATTTCAAGCCGTGAAAGGATTTTGATCATTGGTTTTTCAAATTCCTCATAAACTCTCTCTAATTTTTCCTCAGATACTCTTTCAGATAAAACTTCATATAATCTTAGAGTTATATCTGCATCTTCAGCAGCATATTCAGTAGCAGGTTTAATATCTACGTCTGCAAAATTTAATTGTTTTTTTCCAGATCCTACTAAATCTTTATATGAAATAGTTTTATGGCCAAGGTGCAACTCAGATAGAGTATCCATGTTGTGTCTATTATTTCCAGCATCTAATGTATACGAAAGTAACATCGTGTCTTCTACCGAGCTTAATTCGATGCCGTTATTTTTGAATATAATAAAATCGTATTTTATATTTTGGCCGACTTTTTTTATACTTGGATCTTCTAAAATTGGTTTAAGCTTTTTTAAAACTATATCCTTTTTTAATTCTGTTTTATCTTTATGACCCACTGGAATATAGAAAGCCTCGTTGGCCTCATAACATACTGATATACCCACAAGATCCGCTTCTTGTGGATTTAGAGAAGAAGTTTCAGTATCGACCGCTATAACTGATTTTTCATCAAGTTTTTTTATTAATTCGTCAAGTTGCTTTTCCTTTGAAATAGTTTTGTAGGTCTTAGTATTTATCTTATTATTTTTTTTTACTAAAGTTTTATCTTTAAAATCTTTTTTTGTTGGCTCACCATAAAAACTAATTGCTTGGCTTAATAATCTATTAAATTCCATGTCTCTTAAAAAATCATACAATTTATCTTTATTTATTTCTTTAATGATGAAATCGGTAGCATCATTCTTGAGTGGAACATCATCTTTTAAAGTAACTAATTGCTTGCTGATCATGGCTTTATCTTTGTTAGACAATAATGTTTCTCTTCTTTTATTCTGAGGTATTTCTGATGCCTTCTTTAATAAATTTTCTAAAGTTTTGTATTTATTAATAAGTTCTGCCGCTGTCTTAATACCAATGCCTGGTACTCCTGGTACATTATCTGAACTGTCTCCAGCAAGCGATTGCACGTCAATTACTTGGTCTGGTTTAACTCCAAATTTTTCAATTACCTCTTTCTCACCTATTACTTTACTTTTCATAGGATCAAATAATCTGACTTTATTTGATACTAGCTGCATCAAATCTTTATCTGATGAAATTACGGTGACCTTTGCACCTGCTTCTGTAATTTTTTTTGCATAAGTAGCTATAAGGTCATCCGCTTCATAATTTAAAAGTTCAATTGATGGTAAATTAAAAGCTTCAACAGATTTTCTTATATATTCAAACTGAGGAGCTAGATCATCAGGTGCTTCTGCCCTGTTTGCTTTGTAATCACTGTAAATTTCATTTCTAAAATTTTTTCTTGCTGAGTCAAATATAACTGCAAAATGTGTTGGTTTATTTTTTGAGTCGTCGGATCTTGCGTCCTCTAAAAGTTTAAAAAGCATGGAACAGAAACCACTCACTGCTCCAGTTGGTAAACCATCACTTTTTCTAGAAAGAGGAGGTAGGGCATAATACGCTCTAAAAATGTATCCCGAGCCATCAACTAAATAAAAATGGTCTGTTTTTTTTATTGAACTCATATATACATATTACATTGAATCCAAAATGATTGATAAAAAAGTATGAACAAATTCGCCTTAACTGTTGAAAATTTAACAAAAATTTACTTCAGCTCTAAAAACAAAAAACAAAACAAAGCACTAAATAAATTAAATTTTGAAGTGAAGCAGGGAGAAGTATTCGGATTACTTGGGCCTAATGGTGCCGGCAAAACAACTTTCTTAAGTATCCTAGGAGGGACCGTTGAAAAAACTAGTGGGAAAGTAAATGTTTGGGGGTTTGATTTGGACAGTAATCCTCGACAGGTAAGGGCCTCAGTAGGGATAGTACCCCAAGAGGTAAATTTAGATGCTTTTTTTAGTCCAAAAAAACTTCTCGAACTTCAAGCTGGTCTATATGGGGTCACGAAAAAAGACCAAATAACTGATTTGATTTTAAAAATGGTAGCACTGGAGGATAAAGCTGATGCTTACTCTAGAAGTTTATCTGGCGGTATGAAGAGACGATTGCTTATTGCGAAAGCTATGGTTCATCAACCTCCCATTTTAATTTTAGATGAACCGACAGCTGGAGTAGATGTTGAGCTTAGAAACAACCTTTGGGAAAATGTAAAGAAATTAAATAGAGAAGGGGTAACAATAATTTTAACAACTCACTATCTTTTAGAAGCACAAGAAATGTGTGATAGAGTAGCGATTATAAATAAAGGAAATTTGGTTGCATTGGACACTACTGAAAAATTAATTGAGAGAATTAAAACTAAAAAAATTAATTTTAAAGTAAAAAATATTGATATACATAAAAAATTAGAGATGAGAGAAATAAAATTTAAAATAAATTCTGAGAATTCGATTTCAATTACCTACGAAAAAAATTCATTAAATTTTGAGGAAATATTTAATTATTTAAATCAAAAAGGTATTGAAATTGAAGATATTTCCACGGAAGATGGTGATTTAGAAGATGTTTTTGTCCAATTAACAAAACACTAGATTTTCTTTAAAAAAAAGATAAGTTAATTAGATGGAATTTGTAAAAAGTTTTAAACAAATAAATATACTTAAATATTTATTAATAGCATTAATCGGATCTATTCTTTTGGCTATCTCATCTAAAATCAGAATACCTTTTTATCCAGTGCCTATGACGATGCAAACTTTTGTAGTTTTATTTATAGGTATAGCATTTGGTTGGAGGCTAGGGGTTGCAACAGTTGTGTTATATCTATGTGAGGGCATTTTAGGTTTGCCAGTTTTTTCAGGTACTCCAGAAAAAGGCCTTGGTTTAGTTTATTTTACAGGTCCTACAATGGGATATTTATTAGGCTTCATTGTTGCAGTTTTTTTAGCTGGAAAATATATTTATGACAATAATATAATTAAAAATTTTTTAAAATTGGCAATAGCTACAAGTTTTATTTATTTGTTTGGAATGATTTGGTTAGGTTATTTAATTGGTTGGGATAAACCAATATTTGAATTAGGTGCCCAGCCATTTTTGTTAGCTGAACTGTTCAAAATTTTAATTGCTACAATAGCAATTAGTCAAATTAAAAAATTAAGAAAGTTCGTTTGATATTATCGTGGAGATCTCTTAGATAAAATTCTTTGCAATGTTCTTCTATGCATTTTTAATCTTCTAGCAGTCTCAGAGACATTCCTATTGCATAATTCAAATACTCTATGAATATGTTCCCATTTAACCCTATCAGCTGACATTGGGTTTTCGGGAGGTTTAGCTTTTGATTGAGGCGAAGCGAGCAATGCTGCCTCTACGTCATCTGCATCTGCTGGTTTTGCAATGTAATCAATAGCACCATCTTTAACCGCAGCTACAGCCGTAGGTAGATTCCCGTATCCGGTTAGCATTACAATTCTGCTATCTTTTTTATTTTTTGAGAGTTCTTTCACAACATCTAAACCATTACCGTCTTCAAGCCTCAAATCCACCACAGCAAAGGCTGTGGGGGCTGTCTTAGCTATATTGAGGCCTTCCGCCACTGATTTGGCTTCTTTAACCTGAAAACCTTTCTTTTCCATAGCTCTAGCTAGTCTGCCTCTAAGTGGGTCGTCATCATCAAGGATTAATAGCGATTTATCAGCAAAGTCTGCTAATTTTAACTGCTCTGGTGTATTTTTTTGTGGTCTCATAACACTATATATGGGTACTGTTGGCAAAATTTCAACACGACAAATATGTCCTTTTTTTCTTTACATAGAGTTAAAAAAACCTTAAACGCAAAATAAATAAGGTTTTTTTTACTAAATTTTTTAAAAAATCTTTGTGTAAATTAACGAGGAACACATGAAATGGGAAAATTTAAAACAGTTAACGAATTAGTTAACTCATTAAAACCAGATTACCCCGTATATTGCATACGGCTGAACGAGATTAAAAAATCCGTAAAATTTTTTAAAGAAAATTTTCCAGGAAAGGTCCTTTACGCAGTAAAAACAAATCCAAACGAAAAAATTATTAAACAGATTATTGCTAATGGTATAAATGAATTTGATGTTGCCTCACTAAATGAAATAAAACTTCTTAATAAAATTAAGTCAGATGTGAAGTTACATTTTATGCATACTATCAAAAGTAAAGAGAGTATATCGTCAGCATATTTTGATTATGGAGTTACAAGTTTTTCTCTAGACAGTAAAGACGAGTTGAGGAAAATTCTAGAGGCTACTAATCAAGCAAAAGATTTAGAGTTATTTGTAAGAATTGCAATTTCAAATGAGCATGCAGAAATAGATCTTTCAAGAAAATTTGGAGCACTTCCCTCTGAAGCTTTAGGATTAGTAAGATTATGTAAGGAACATTCAAAAAAACTTGGAATAAGTTTCCATGTTGGCTCTCAATGTATGCATAAAATTTCTTACTCAAAAGGAATTCGTGAAATCGGAAATATAATTAAAAAAACAAAAATAGTTCCGAATACAATTAATGTTGGTGGAGGATTTCCTTCTATATATCCAGATCTTAATCCTGAGCCATTAATCAATTATATGGAAGAAATTAAAAAAGAGCTAAATAACTTGAAGTTAAATAAATTGCCAGAAATTATATGTGAACCAGGAAGAGCTCTTGTAGCAGAAAGTGGATCTACAATTGTTAAAGTTATTTTAAGAAAAAAGAATAACTTGTACATTAATGATGGAACATATGGATCTTTATTTGACGCTGGGGCACCAAACTTTGTTTTACCATCAAAGATGATTACAAGTGGGAGAGTTCAGTCTAAAAAACTAACTGCTTTTAGTTTTTTTGGACCAACTTGCGATGGATTAGATTATATGAAAGGACCTTTTTTGTTACCAAATAATATTAAAGAAGGTGATTATATAGAGTTAGGTCAGTTAGGGGCTTACAGTCTTACTTTCAGAACAAACTTCAACGGTTTTTATTCAAATGATATTCACGAATTAAGTGACAAACCAATTATATCTATGTACGATAATGCTAATGATAAAGTTGGTTCTTTAGTAGCTTAATGAATAAAAAAAATAGTCCGAATATCGGACACAATAAAAAATCTTTACTTAATTCCCCAGTTGAACACATCGATATCAAGTCTTTTGATGCTCGTAAGATTATTGATGGTATGAGTAAGATGTCTTTCACCTCTAGAGATACAGCCAGAGCGGCAGCTATTTATAATGAAATGCTTGCAGATAAAGATTGTTCGATTTTTTTAACTTTAGCAGGCTCTACTTCAGCAGGTGGATGCATGGATTTATATACTGATTTAGTAAAACATAACATGGTTGATGCTATTGTAGCTACAGGGGCCTCGATTATTGATATGGATTTTTTTGAAGCACTAGGTTTCAAGCATTATCAGGGATCCCAGTTTCAAGATGATACTGAACTAAGAAACAACTATATTGACAGGATATATGACACTTATATTGATGAAGAGGAGCTTCAAGCATGTGACAAAACTATATGTGATATTGCTAATTCTCTTAAACCTAAAACATATACCTCAAGAGAATTTATTAAAGAACTTGGAAAATATTTAAAAACAAATTCTAAGAAAAAAAACTCATTAATAGAAACTGCTTATGATAGTAATGTTCCTATATTTTGTCCCGCTTTCACAGATAGTTCAGCAGGATTTGGACTTGTAATGCATCAGGAACAAAATCCAGAAAATCACATCACTATAGACTCAATAAGAGAGTTCAGAGAAATAACTGAAATTAAACTTAAATCAAAACAATCTGGATTATTAATGGTTGGCGGTGGGGTACCAAAAAATTTTATTCAGGATACAGTGGTTTGTGCGGAGTTATTAGGTAAAAAGGTAGATATGCATAAATACGCTATTCAAATAACTGTGGCAGATACGAGAGATGGTGCTTGTAGTAGTTCTACCTTAAAAGAAGCAAGTTCATGGGGCAAAGTGGATGTGACGAAGGAACAAATGGTGTTTGCTGAAGCTACAAGTGTATTACCCCTAATAGCAAGCGATGCGTTTCATCGTAAACATTGGCAAGCAAGACAAAAAAGAAATTTTCAAAATTTATTCAATTAAAAAATAATGAGTAAAACGAAGATAGCATTAGTACAGATGAAAATGTCGTCTGACCCAAAAAAAAATATTCAAAGTGCTGTTGACAAAATTAGTTCTGCAGCAAAAAAGGTGCAAAAGTAATTTGTTTACCGGAATTATTCATGACAAAATATTTCTGTCAGGTTGAAAGTCACAAAAACTTCAATTTCGCTGAGAAAATACCAGGCCCTAGCAGTAACTTATTTTCTGCACTTGCTAGAGAACTGAAAATTATTTTAATAATTTCATTATTTGAGAAGAAGACCTCCGGGCTTTATCACAATAGCTGTATTGTAATTAATGAAAAAGGTAAACTTTTAGGAAAATACAGAAAAATGCATATCCCTGATGATCCACAATTTTACGAGAAGTTTTATTTTGCTCCTGGAGATTTAGGTTTCAAATCTTTTAAAACTTCAAAAGGTAATTTAGGAACTTTAATTTGTTGGGATCAGTGGTTTCCTGAAGCTGCAAGATTAACAGCTCTTAAAGGAGCTGAAATTATTTTTTATCCAACCGCCATTGGATGGCATCCAAAAGAAAAAAGGGAATTTGGTAAGTCGCAACTAGAGTCCTGGCTTTCAATTCAAAGGTCCCACGCAATAGCTAATGGTATATATGTTGCTGCAGTAAATAGAGTTGGAATTGAAAAACAAGGTAATAAAAAGATAGAGTTCTGGGGGAATAGTGTAATATTTGATCCAAGTGGTAACGTTGTTAAAAAGGCCAGTTTAAAAGAAAACATTTTAATTTGTGAAATTGATTTCAAAAAAGTAGAAACCTCTAGACAACATTGGCCTTTTTTTAGAGATAGAAGAATAGACTATTATAAAGGACTCCTTAAAAATCCAAGAGATGCCTAGAATAACAAAATCTCTTTTCAGGATGCCAGCTGAATGGGAAAAGCAACAATCAACATTAATAGGATGGCCTTATAATAAAAATGATTGGCCAGGCAAATTTAAAAATATCCCAAAGATATTTGCTGAAATAATCTCTAAAATTACTAGGTCTCAGGAAGTAAATCTATTAATTAAAAACTACAATTCTAAGAATGCAATTAAAAGATTGCTAAGGAAAAATAATGCAAAAGTACAAAATGTAAAATTTATTATTTGTAAGACAGATAGGGTATGGATGAGAGATACAGGACCAATATTTATTAAGAATAAAAAAAATCAAAATATTTTATTGAATTGGAAGTTTAATGGTTGGGCTAAATATAAAAATTATAGAGCGGATAATAAAGTCAATTTGAGAATAAAAAGTCACTACAAAGGAAATGTCATAACCCCAAAGTTTAATAAAAAACCAATAGTTCTCGAGGGGGGAGCGATCGATGTTAATGGAAAAGGTTTACTACTAACAACCAAAGAATGCTTATTAAGTAAAATTCAACAAAGGAATTCTTTTTTAAAAGTTAAAAATTATAATCTCATATTCAAAAAATTTTTAGGAGCAAAAAAAGTTATTTGGCTTAATAAAGGAATTGAGGGAGATGATACTCATGGTCACGTTGATGATATTGCTAGATTTGTAAAACATAATAAAGTTTTTCTTGCTTACGAAAATAATAAAAAAGATAAGAACTTCAAAAATCTTGATGAAAACTTTAAAATTTTGAAAAAAATCAGGATTAATTCTTCTCTAATTAAAATTAAAAAAATTCCTATGCCTAGACCTATTTATATAAATAAAATAAGAGTTCCAGCATCATATTTAAACTTTTATATCTTTAATAAATTCGTTTTGTTGCCTACTTTCAAAGATCCAAAAGATAAAATAGTGATTAAAATTTTTAAAAAGGAATTTAATAATAGAAAAATTATTCCTGTAGATTGTTCAGAATTAATTTGGGGGTTTGGAGCAATTCATTGTTTAACACAACAAGAGCCAAAATAAGTTTTCCATTAAATTAAAATATTTTTAGGAGACCAGCTAATTACTACTGAAGCACCGCCCAGATTTTTATCATCTTTAAAAAAGAGTTTAGCATTTTGTCTCTCTAATAAAGTTTTGCCTAAGAAAGTTCCAAGGCCCAAGCCTGAGTTTAAATTCAATTCTGATGACCTAGATTTTATGTAAGGTTCTCCCAATTTTTCAATAATATCTTGAGGAAATCCTGGCCCATCATCATTTATTACGATTTTTATCTCTTTATCGTTACTCATCAAAAAAATATTAACTTTACTTTTTGAAAACTTAATCGCATTACCTATGAAATTTCTCAACCCATAGATCATTTCGGCTGATCTTTGGATATCAATTTTATTTTTATCGTTTTCAGATACTAATGTAATTTCTTTAGAAGAAGTTTCTTTGAAAGAATTAATGATTTCCTCAAGTAAATTTTCTAATTTCGTTGAGCTAAAAAATTTGTCTTCCTCTATTTGTTTTTTTGAAATTCTTTTTAAAATTTCACTACATCTTTTAGATTGACTAATTAATAGATCAATATCTTTTGATAGCTCACTGTTATCCCCAATTTCTTTTTTCAGTTCTTTAGCAACTACACTAATTGTAGCTAAAGGCGTTCCTAGAGAATGTGCTGCTGCTGCTGCTTGACCTCCTAAAGACTCTAATTCGTACTCTTTATAAATTACCTCTTGGAGCTTTTTAAAAGCTTCTTCTGTTTTTTTTTTTTCACCAGCGAAGCGAATACCAAAATAACTCAAAAATATAAGACCAATCAAAATAGAGATTATAATTCCAATTTTGTAAAAATTGGGAAAATGTAACAAATTCATGTCCTCTCCTGGCAACGGTAAATGAAAGAATGAAATGGTTAATAAAAGTAACGATGTTATTAAACCTAAAATAATTGTTGTGCCCATACTTAGAAATGTTGAAGACACGATTGCGGGGATCACTAATAAAAAAGAAAAAGGATTAAAAATTCCTCCTGTTAAATAAAGTAGAGCGCTTAATTGCAATAAGTCTATCAACAGGAATGGGGCTGCATAAAAATCTTTTAATTGATTAATTTTAATCCCAAATTGAAGATACAAATTTGTGACCAAACCTAGTGAGATGATCAAGTAACTTTCTATGATTGGAAACGGTAAGTTTAAGTAATAGAAAACTATACTAATTGCTAAAATTTGGCCAATAATAGCTATATACCTTAGAATTGTTAATGTATTTTTATCTAAGTTTAGGTTCTCTTTTGTTCGAAAAAGAGTTGAAAAGTTCATTTTTTAATTAAATGTCTAGGTTGGTAACATCTAAAGCATTATTTGTAATAAAATCCTTTCGCGGAGCGACTTCATCACCCATCAAGATTTCGATCATTTTTTGATCTTCTTTTGACTTATCTTTAGTGCCTTTTGTATATTGAACCCTTAACATTCTTCTATTGTCTGGGTTTAAAGTGGTTTCCCATAATTCTTCGGGATTCATCTCACCTAGCCCCTTGAACCGTTGAATTGAAAGATTTTCTTTTTGATCCTGTATAAATTTTTTAAAATCTGCAGTTCCCTTTTTAATTTTTTTATCAACTTTTGATATTTGTAAAATGTATTCCTCCAATGATTTCTCATCTTTTATATAAACACTTTTATTTGCTTTTGTTATTTTGAATAATGGTGGTTGTGCAAGATATACGTGTCCATTTTCTATTAATTGATTAAATGGGTAATTGTTAAAAAAGGTTAACAATAAAGTTCTTATGTGAGATCCATCAACATCGGCATCAGTCATAATAACTATTTTGTCATACCTTAAATTTTCAATATTAAAATCTTTTGATCCTGTTCCCAAAGCATTGATCAAGGTAACAATTTCACTTGATGACATCATTTTTGAAAGTGCTTTCGTATTTTGATCTTCTCCATTTTTTTTCCCATTTACAAAAGTATTCAAAATTTTTCCTCGTAAAGGCAATACTGCTTGAAACTCTCTTACCCTACCTTGTTTCGCAGAGCCCCCTGCTGAGTCTCCCTCAACAATAAAAAGTTCAGTTCCTTCTCTTTTTTGGATTTGACAATCTGCAAGCTTTCCAGGTAAGCCAGATAATTCAAAAGTTCCTTTTCTTCTAACACTATCTCTTGCTTTCCTTGCAACATCTCTAGCCATTGCTGCTTGAGTAATTTTTTCTAAGATTGATTTGGATACTGATGGATTTTGATCAAACCATGTTGATACTTTTTCACCGATTATGTGTTCTACAATATTTCTTATTTCTGAAGAAACTAGTTTATCTTTTGTTTGGGATGAAAATTTTGGATCTGACATTTTTATAGAGAGTACAGCAGTCAGACCTTCTTTTATATCCTCTCCTGAAAGTGTAATTTTATTTTTCTTATTATTTCTGTCTGCAGAATATTTATTAATAACTCTTGTCAAAGCACTTCTAAAACCTAGGAGGTGGGTTCCTCCATCTTTCTGTGGTATGTTGTTTGTAAAAGGCAATACATCTTCAGTGTATCCAGCATTCCATTCAAATGAGCATTCTACATTTACATTGTTTTTAGAAGCTGTGACATAAACAGGTTTTTTGAAAACCTCCTTTTCATTTTTGTTGACTAATTTTGGTTTTTTATTGTTGATATGCTTTACAAATTCAGTGATACCTCCCTCATATTTATGAATATACTCTTTAATTCTTTTAGATGATTTGTCCAAAAGAGAAATTGAAATTCCTTTATTTAGAAAAGCAAGCTCTCTTATTCTTTTTTCCAATATCGAAGAGCTAAATTTAATTGAGGAAAAAATTTCTTTAGAAGGTAAAAAGGTTATTTTCGTACCTCTTTTTTTTGTATTTCCAATTTTTTTAAGAGGTTTTAATGAATTTCCGTCTTCAAAACTAATTTCGTATTCTTTTCCCTCTCTATATATGCTTAATTCTAGTTTTTCTGACAATGCATTTACTACTGAGACACCAACGCCATGCAACCCACCAGAAACTTTGTAAGAATCATGATCGAATTTTCCACCTGCATGAAGTTGTGTCATAATAACTTCTGCAGCTGAAATTTTTTCTCCTTTATGAATGTCAACAGGTATCCCTCTTCCGTCGTCTTCTACGCTTACAGTATTGTCAGGATTTATAGTTACTACAATTTTTTTACAATAACCTGCGAGTGCCTCGTCTATTGAGTTATCAATTACTTCAAACACCATGTGATGTAATCCTGTTCCATCATCAGTGTCACCAATATACATTCCTGGTCTTTTTCTTACAGCATCAAGACCCTTAAGAACTTTTATTGAATCTGCGCCATACGATTGATTGCTTTGTTGAATTTTCTTAGACATATTATTTATTTTGAAAGGTTAAATATATCATTTTTTTTTAATAATAGAAAACGCATGATCGCGTAACTGATCTAGAAGTATTCAGTATCAACAGTTTTAAAGCTAAAATAAAAAAAAATTCTAAATTTGCAGAAATTTAGATTTTCATTGGCATAATCACGTAATAACTATTCTTATCAGAACTATCTTCAACAAGAACAGGGGAAACAGAATCTTTTAAGTTCATTTTTAAATCCTTTGCCTCTATTTCTGTAGCTATATCAATTAAGTATTTTGAATTAAAACTAATATTTAAGTTTTCAGAGTTGAACTGAGCTTTTATTTTTTCATTTCCCTCCCCTGAATTAGCGCTATTGACAGACAGCTGAATATTATCTTTGTTTATTGCAAGTTTTACACCCTCTTTTCTGTCTAAAGACACGCTAGCTACTCTCTCAATTGAATCAATAAAATCTTTAGAGGCAACTATTAAAGATTTTTGGTTATCTTTAGGCACTACTTTATTATAGTCAGGAAACTTTCCGTCAATAACTTTAGATACTAATTTCATATTTCCTATAATAAATTTTATTTTATTTTCGCTTGTTTGAATATGAATAGCGTCTTGAGACTCTGTTAACAAAGAACATAATTGATATACGGCTTTTCTGGGTAATATTAAAGGTGAAAACTGATCATTATTGCTTATTTCAACACTGCTAGAGGATAATCTATGACTATCTGTGGCTACACCTGTTAAAAAATTTCTCCCATGCGCTTCTGTAAGATGTAAAAATACACCATTTAGATAGTGTCTTGTATCATCGTTAGAAATTGAAATTCTTGTTTTGGTTAAAAGTTTTAAAAATTTATCTTTTTCAATTATTATTTCTTTACTTTTAAAATCATCAGTAAATGTAGGAAAATTATCTGGTGGCAAGCACAAAAGGTTAAAATCTGAATTATCACTTTTAAGGCTTAATTTATTTTCAGATTTTAAATTAAAATTTATATCTGAATTAGATGATATTTTTCTTAAAATATCATAAAGGATAGCGGCAGATGTAGTCGTTGATCCTTCATTAATTATTTTAACTTCATTTATTTCATCATAAAAAACAACGTCTAAGTCTGTGGCTACTATAAAAAGCTTCTTATCTTTCAGCTGAATAAGTACGTTAGATAAAATTGGTAATGTATTTTTTTTTTCAACAACGCCCTGAACAAAATTTAATGATTTTAATAATATGTCTCTTTTAACTACAAATTGCATTAATTACTGTTCTAATAAAAGACCTTTGATTTGGCTTATATTTTTTTTCATTTCATCATCTTGCTCTGATAAACGTGTAATAGTTTTAACTGCATGTATAACTGTAGTGTGATCTCTATTTGCAAATCTTCTTCCTATTTCTGGTAGCGATCTAGAAGTCATTTTTTTTGACAGATACATAGCAATTTGTCTAGGTCTTGCTAAAGGTCTTGAACGTCTTTGAGACAGCATCTCGCTAAGTGCTATATTAAAATAATTTGATACTACATTTTGGATTTTATCAACAGTGATAACCCGTATTTGATTAAAAACATCTTTTAAAATATTTTTACAATCGTTTATTGTTAAGTTTTTATTATGAACTCTACTAAATGCAATTACTCTGTTTAAGACACCTATCAACTCTCTGATACTAGTTTTACTTTCACTTGCTATATAATTAATAACTTCATCATCTATTGAAATATTTTCTTTAAACTGATTTTGTATTTCTTCAATTTTTTTTTTTATTATCTTAACCTTTAATTCTAAGTCTGGTATCTCAATGTCAACTACTAGCCCGCCTGCTAGTCTAGATTTTATTCTGTCTTGGACCCTATCTAATTTCATAGGTGATCTATCTGAGGAAATTATAATTTGAGATCCTTTCTCCATTAGGCTGTTAAAGGTATGAAAAAACTCCTCTTGTAAGCTCTCTTTGCCACTTAAAAATTGTATGTCATCAATTATAAAAACTGATGATTTTCTAAAAAAATCTTTGAAATTTACCATGTCGTTCTTTTTAATTGATTTTATAAAATGATACATAAATCTCTCAGCTGAAATAAACATAACATTATTATCACTCTCCAAATCTACGCCTATGGCATTGAGAAGGTGAGTTTTGCCTAAACCAACCCCTCCACAAATATATAGTGGGTTATATCGAGATAAGTGTTCACAAACTTTTTTTGAGTACGATAATGCAATATCGTTACTTTTTCCCTTTACAAAGCTCTCAAAATTAAGTTTTGGATTAAGTCTGTTGTAGTTTAATATAGAATCTTTAATTTCAGTGACTTTGTTTAATTCCTCTATTTTGGCAATTTCTTGATTTTGTTTATTTTCCTCAATTATCTTAAATTCAATTCTATTAAGACTTAATTTGAAACTTTTCACTTGTTCTAAAATTTTATCAAGGTATCTAGAAACTATCCAATCCCTGAAAAATCGCGTTGGAACACCTAGAATCAAAAAATCATTATATTCCTTCATAAGAGATATTTTCTGAAGCCAGCTATTGTAAACTTCAGCTCCAAAGGTTTTTTTGAAAGCTATTTGCACCTCTGCCCAATCTAAAGTTTTTTCTTCTTCTGAAACAAATGTATTAATTTTTTTTGTAGTATTTTTTTCCATGCTGATTTTACTTAGAGTTTCTTTTAAACTCTCTTTTAAAAAAATTTTCAAGAAATATTTTCACAAAAATAAAAAAATATTAATTTCGGTTGTATCTTTATCGTGCAGATAGAATAATTTTAAATTGAGAAAATTTTTTTTAATCTTACAACTTTAAAATGAAACTATATTTTGATTTTGAAAACTAAATGTAGATTTTTTTTTATTTAACAATTCAGAGTTGTTAATTTTTTTTGGAAAATATCTTTTTTGAAACTTTAGAAATTTTTCTAGCTGCGGTTTTTTTATTTACTACTTTAGATTTAGCAACCTGCATTAGAATTGATTGAAATTTTGAATAATATTTTTTTGCTTTTTCTTTTTCGTTGTTTTTTATGAGGCTTTCCATTTTTTTAATTGCTGTTTTATATTTACTTTTTCTAATTCTATTTATTTGAGTTTGTGCTTTAACTCTTCTGACTCTTCTGATGGCAGATTTTGTGTTTGGCATTTTTTAAAAATGTATATAGGTCAGCAATAACAGGGTCAACTTTATTATTTTTGGCAGCTTTTGCAGAAAAATGATGAGCGATTTGAAATTACTGTTCTAATTACACTAATGTTGCAATCTACATTAGAACATTTTTTACCCGCTCTGCCGTAAATCTTAAAATATCTCTGAAAAGCACCTTTTTTTCCATTGTCGCTTGAAAAATCTTTAATAGAGGAACCGCCCCGTTTAATAGCCATTTTAAGTATTTTTTTTGTATTTCGAATGATTTTGGTAATTTCATTTTTTTTTAAATTTTTAACTTTTCTCATAGGACGCACTCCACTTAAAAAGAGAATTTCATTTACATAAATATTGCCAAGTCCAGATACACATTTTTGGTCCATTAAAATGTCTTTGATTATTCTTTTTCTATGTGAAATGTATTTTTTTAAATAAGCATAATTAAATTTTTTTTCTAATGGTTCTGGACCCAAGTTTTTTAAATGTAAATTATCTACAAAACTATTATCATCATAAACTTTAATAAAACCAAATTTTCTTATATCGTTATAAATTAATTTTTGTTTATTTTGAAAAAAAAAAGTTACCCTGTCATATTTTCTATCCTTTTTGTTATTTAACCTATAATAGAAACTTGTTTGTAACTTCTTATTTTTTTTATTTATAAAGAAAAATTTACCTGTCATTCCCAAATGAACCAAGAATAAGAAAGTTTTTTCTGTTTTAAAAATTAAAAATTTTGACCTTCTTTCAATTTTTTTAATTTTTTTTCCTATTAATTTTGATATTTCTGCTCTATTAACCCTATACCTCAGATTAGCATCATTGATCTTTACTTTTTTTATAATTAGGTTTTGAATTTTCTTCCCCAATGACCTTTTAACAACTTCAACTTCTGGCAATTCTGGCATATAATTATTTGATGAAAAGTACTATTCAAGAAAAAAGGAAATTAGTCAATTCTGTTTTTTCTTCAGTAAATAAAAAATATGATTTGATGAATGATATTATGTCATTTGGAATACATCGTTTATGGAAAGAGAAACTTATAGATTGGATGAGTCCTCAGGCAGGATCCAGCTTAATTGATGTAGCTTCCGGTACTGGTGATATAGCTAAATTGTTTCTAAAAAAATTAAATAAAAATGGAGTTGTGACGTGTGTAGAGCCTAACTCAGAAATGCTTGAACAAGGTCGAATTAAGTTGAAGAAGTTCAAATCAATAAAATGGATAAATTCTCAAGCTGAAAAATTACCGTTCAGTGAAGATACATTTGATTATTACACAATAAGTTATGGAATAAGAAACGTTACTAATATTAATGTTGCTTTAAAAGAAGCTTTTAGAGTTTTAAAGCCAGGAGGAAGATTTATGTGTTTGGAATTTTCGAAAATTAATAATGAAATATTAAATTTTTTATATAACCAATATTCAAAAACTATTCCATTTATAGGCAAACTAATAGTAGGAAAAGATGAGCCCTATAAATATCTAATTAATAGTATAGAACAATTTTACACGCAGAAACAACTTTTAGAATTAATTTATAATAATGGGTTTTCCAATGTAGAGTTTAGAAACCTTTCAAACGGTATTTCAGCAATACATTCGGGTTGGAAAATTTAAATGTTAAAAAGAGTTTTCAAATTATTTCAAATAGGTCGAAAATTGTCTACTTCAGGTGCCGTTGAAGTGATTAATGAAATTCATCCCTTGCCAACTCATTTAAATATATTTTTTAATTGTATTTCTATAGGGTCACAATCCAAAAATTTAGATAACAGTAAATCTTCTGGGGAAAAACTTTGTCTTGCATTACAAGGTATGGGCACAACATTTATAAAATTGGGGCAATTTTTGGCTACAAGACCCGATATTATTGGAGAAGAATTAGCAAAAAATTTAGAAAAACTTCAGGATAAAGTTCCTGCATTTGATCTCATTGAAGCAAAGAAAATTATAAAAAAAGAAATAGGTGAGAACTATTTTAAAGATCTTACTGAAATTACCGAGCCTATTGCTGCTGCTTCAATAGCACAAGTTCACCTAGCAAAAATAAAGATTGATAAAAAAGAACAACAGGTTGCCATAAAAATATTAAGACCTGACATTGAAAAATTATTTAATGAAGAACTAGATGCTTTAATGCTATTTGCTTATGTAATTGAAAATACTTTTTTTAAAGCAAAAAGATTACGGCTCATTGAAGTTGTTCATCTCCTTAGAGAGATTACTAATATAGAAATGGATTTAAGGTTCGAAGCTGCTGCTGCAAATGAATTATTCGAAAATACAAAAAACGATCGTGGGTTTAATGTACCTAAAATATATTGGAATTATACCACAAAAAAAATACTCACTTTAGATGAAGTAAATGGTGTTTCTATTAGAGAACATCTAAAGCTTGAGAATATGGGTGTAAATCTTAAAAGCCTCGCTGAAAACTTAATACAACATTTTTTGAAACAGGCTGTTAGAGATGGTTTTTTTCACGGAGATATGCATCAAGGGAACCTATTCGTAGATAATGCAGGCAATATAGTGCCAGTAGATTTTGGTATCATGGGCCGTTTAGATAAAGATAATAGAAAATTCTTGGCTGAAATATTGTACGGGTTTATTCAAAGAGATTATGTAAAAGTGGCTGAGGTTCACTTTCAAGCTGGCTTGGTCCCTCAAAATGCCTCGAAAGAAGAATTTGCCCAAGCGCTCAGATCGGTGGGCGAACCAATATTTGGTCAATCTATAAAAGATATTTCAGGAGGAAATTTATTAGCTCAATTATTTGAAATCACTGAGAAATTTAATATGCCAACACAACCCTCATTATTACTTCTGCAAAAAACAATGGTAGTAGTCGAAGGAGTAGCAAGAAAATTATATCCGGAAACAAACATATGGGAAGTTTCAAGGCCTGTTCTTGAAGATTGGTTAAAAAATATAAAAAGCCCTAGATCTACACTTGATACAGCTATTAATACATCATCAGAGATAATTAGAAGAATACCTGAATTACCTCAATTGATGGATAGAGCTGATTACGCTTTAAAGTTAATGGCAGAGGGAAAATTAAATTTAGCAATAGGTTCCAATAAAAATTTAGAAATTGAGCAAATGAAACTTAAAAACTTTAGAAACAATATAGTAATGGGTTTTTTTGGTATTGTAATTGTCTTTTTATTAGTATTTTAATTAGCCATGTCTATAAAAAATAAAAAAATACTTATTATAATTGGTGGAGGTATTTCTGCATATAAATCTCTAGATCTAATTAGATTATTAAAAAAGAATAATAATGAAGTTAAAACAATTTTAACAAAAAGCGGTAAAGAATTTGTAACTCCACTTTCAATCACTACTTTGACAAAAAGTAAAATATTTGAGGAAATTTTTGACAAAAACTCCGAAGCCGAAATAGATCACATTTCGCTCTCAAGATGGGCAGATTTAATTATAGTTATGCCAACAACCGCAAATTTTATTTCTAGACTAAGCTTAGGCAGGGCAGAAGATTTAGCAACAACTGTAATATTAGCATCTGATAAAGATACTTTATTAGTTCCGGCAATGAATGTGAGAATGTGGATACATAAAGCAACACAAAATAATATCAAAATTCTTAAAGAATATGGTTATTTATTTATTGGTCCTGAAAAAGGGGAGATGGCTTGTGGAGAATACGGCGAGGGTAAAATGTCAAGCCCCCGACAAATCCTTTCTTTTTTAGAAAACTATTTTAGAAAAAGAAACTTTGTTAAAAAAAAGAATATAACAGCTATTGTAACCACTGGACCGACTAGAGAGTATATTGACCCAGTAAGATACATATCAAACGAGTCTAGTGGAAAACAAGGATATGAAATAGCGCTTGCTCTTAGTAAGTTCGGGGTAAAAACCACTTTAATTTCTGGACCTTCAAATCTTATTGATTGTAATGATTTAATCCAAAAAAAAGTTACTTCTGCTGACGAAATGTTTTATGAAGTAAAGAAATCTTTACCTGTGGATTTAGCTATATGTGCTGCTGCTGTTTCAGACTTTAAACCTATCAGAAAATATAAAAGTAAACTCAAAAAAGAAAAAAAAATTATAAAATCAATAGAGATAGTAAAAAATAGTGATATCGTTGAGTATTTAGGAAAAAACAATAAACACAGACCTAAACTAGTTGTAGCTTTTTCAGCAGAAACCGAAAATCTGAATAGAAATTCAGTATCTAAGATGAAAAAAAAGAATTGTGATTTAGTTGTGGCAAATGATGTATCAGATAAAAAAATCGGGTTTAATTCAGATTATAATGAAGTTACAATAATTGATAATAAAGGAAAAGTAGAAGTTATAAAAAAAAATAAAAAAAGTATTATCGCTAATAAAATTGCAGAAATTGTTTTAGATAAACTCTTATTTAATGACAGAAATTTTAATTAAAAGGCTATCTAAAAAAATAAATTTACCTAAATACGAAACTGACGGCTCATCGGGTATGGACCTTGTGGCTAACATAGAAAACACAATTACTATTCAGCCTGGAAAAACATCAATTATTTCTACAGGAATATCAGTTGCTATACCGAAAGATCACGAAATACAAATACGACCAAGATCAGGTTTAGCATCGAAAAAACAAATATCAGTTTTAAATACACCTGGGACTATAGATGCAGACTATCGAGGTGAAATTAAAGTGATATTAATTAATTTGGGAGAAAGTCCCTTTGTAGTTGAAAAAGGAATGAGAATTGCACAAATGGTTCTGTGTCCTATAGTAAAAGCTAAACTTAAAGAGGTTCAAAATTTAGAAGATACAGTGCGTGGTTCGGGAGGTTTTGGATCTACAGGAACTTAATATTTGATGAATTTAAACTTTACTAATTTAAAGAGATTTGAAAAACAAATAATTTTAAAAAAAATTGGTATCGCTGGGCAAAAAAAAATTATTAATTCAAAAGTATTAATAATCGGAATGGGAGGTTTAGGATGTCCGCTTTTAACTTATCTTGCAGCATCAGGTGTTGGAAACATAGGTATTGTAGATCACGATAAAGTTGAGATCAGCAATCTTAATAGACAAGTACTTTTTTCTTTTGAAGATATAGGAAAATTCAAAGTAGAAAGAGCAAAAATCAAAATCGGTAAAATTAACAATAAAATTAAAATAAAAGTTTATAAAAAAAAAATCACGCATGATAATATCAAATCTATAATTAAAAATTTTGATATAATTTGTGATGGGACTGATAATTTTAAGACAAGGTATTTAATAAATGATCAATGTAAAAAAAGAAAAAAAATATTAATCTCTGCAGCGATTAGTAAATTTGATGGTCACCTATTTAAATTTAATTTCAAAAACAAAGGACCTTGCTACAGGTGTTTTATGCCAGAAATACCGCCGTTAGAAAATAATTGTCAAACTGAGGGAATCTTCTCTCCAGTTGCAGGTATTTTAGGCTCTCTTCAGGCAAATGAGGTGCTAAAAACAATTTTAGGTTTTAAAAATGATATAAAAAATCAAATGATTATATTTAATTCTATCAACACAAATTTTAGGAACGTTAAATTAAATAGTAACCCACGCTGTATTAATAAATGTCAAAATTAATAGCTTTTTCAATAATTTTTTCTTTTTTTTTCACAAACATTTATGCCGAAGAATATTTTTTGACGTTAAGAAATGATAAAGTTAATTTAAGACAAGGGCCATCACTTGAATATCCGATCAAGTTATTTTACAAAAAAAAATTTTTACCCGTTTTAGTTCAAGAGAAATATGAAAATTTTAGGAAAATAAGAGATCATGAAAATAATACGGGTTGGATTCATATTTCTCAATTATCAAAAAAGAAAGCTGCAATAACTATAGATGATGATCAATTAATCTTTAATAAAGCATCGATATATTCTAGGCCTATAGCTGTATTAAAAAAAGGCAAACTTTGTAAAATTAAAAAATGTAAAGCTGAATGGTGTAAAGTAGAAGTAGAAAATTTTAATGGATGGGTAAAAAAAGATAGCTTGTGGGGATTATTTTAAAATTTTTTTTTATATTTAGCAGTCCAAACTTTATCTAATATGAAATACCAAACAGCGTTAGCTAATGGTTCTACAATTGCATCGGTCAGAGCTATTACAAATGAAACGTTAGCGATCAACATTAAAACTGTTATAGCAATTGCGAAATGGCCTATTGTATAAATTATTGTCCTTAGAATTGATCCCTTATTATTTTGGTATATGCTTTTTGATGCTGTTAAAATTCCGTGAGTAAATTCTGTCATTTAATTAAATGGGTTTTCTAAAACACAGGCAACAAGGTGTATTCTGTTTTGTTCACCACCATTAAAGAAGTTATGGTATTTAGTATTATTAGTTATAGTAACTGTTCCATCAGCTGGCATATGCTTACAAACATCTTCTATAACCATTCTGCAACCTTTATTAGTTATTATTGGTATGTGTAGTCTAGGTTCAGGATCTCTATGCCAACTTAGAGTCGACCTTGGTTCTTTCAATAATATTCTCACTCTACCCAGTTTAAAATGTTTTCTTAAAGTATTGTAAACTTCTTCAAAATAAGTTCCCTTAAATTCTGGTACAAGTTCTGTATACTTTGCCTCATCTATTGGTTTATCTCTCTCAATCTCTTTTCCTTTTTCATCAGGTATAGTCCAATAAGTTCCTCTGACATTATGACCTTCTGTAGACGAAGTGTCTCCAGGTATTTGATTTAAAGATATAGCTCCAAAATTTTTAATTCCTAGAGTGTTGAATTTCTTTTTTTTAAGAACGGTATTTAAATCTGCTCTCAATTTTTCAATATCAAAATTTAAGTTCGGGACTAGGTAAAAATCATCCTTAATGTTTCGATTTAATTGCTCTAAGTTTTCTGTTGGTTTTACTATTTCCATATTAGTTTAATTTTTTTAAATTTGGTCTATCAGCGTTCATTACTTTTGTCCATACTGCTAAAAAATCTATAACGAATTTATCCTTATTGTCGTCCTGTGCATATACTTCAGCGTAAGATCGAAGTATCGAATTAGAACCAAATACTAAATCTGCTCTTGATGCAGTAAATTTTATTTTTTTTGTTTTACGATCAATAATGTCATAAGAGTTCTTTCCTGTTGGTTTCCAAATATATTTCATATCAACTAGATTGACGAAGAAGTCGTTTGTTAAAGCCCCAACTCTATCTGTAAACACTCCTTTATTTTTAGCAGATTCATGATTAGTGCCTAACACTCTCATTCCTCCTATTAAACACGTCATCTCTTTTGCAGTTAACCCCATTAATGAGGCACGTTCTAATAAGAGCTCCTCAGGCATCACAGAATAATCTGATTTCACATAATTTCTAAATCCATCATGTAAGGGTTCTAACCATTTAAAACTTTTAATTTCAGTTTGTTCTTGCGAAGAGTCCCCTCTTCCTGGAGTAAATGGAACCTTGACTTTAGAACCAGCTTTTTTCAGGGCTTTTTCTAACCCAACGTTCCCAGCAAGAACTATCGTATCTGCAACAGTTGCACCTGTTTTCTTTGCAATATTTTCTAGCACCTTAAGAACTTTAGAAAGTTTGTTAGGCTCATTAGCTTCCCAGTTTTTCATTGGCTCTAATCTTATTCGTGCTCCATTAGCGCCTCCTCTTTTATCTGTTCTTCTATATGTTCTCGCGCTGTCCCACGCTGTTTTTATTAAGTCGCTTATACTTAATTTACTAGCGGCGATCATTTTTTTTACTTTTTCAACACTATATTTCTTTTTTGAAGGAAATACGTTTCCTTGCCATAATAGATCTTCCTTAGGAGCCCAAGGACCAATATAGTTGTCTTTACTTCCCATTGTTCTGTGAGTTAATTTAAACCAGGCTCTTGCAAAAGAATCTTCAAAAAACTTCGGATCTTTATAAAATCTTTCTGAAATTTTTCTATATTCTGGATCCATGGCCATCGCCATGTCAGCATCAGTAAACATCAGCCTTGCCTTCTTATTTGGATCGCCTAAATCGACTGGTTTTTTTTCTTCTTCAAGATTTATTGGTTCCCACTGCCAAGCACCTGCTGGACTTTTTTTACTCTCCCACTCATAATTAAGTAAAAGGTCTAGGTACTGGTGGTCCCATTTATCAGGATTAGTTGTCCACGCACCCTCTAGACCTGAAGTTATTTGATTTACACCAGTTCCATTTTCTTGAACCCAACCGAAACCTTGTTCGTGAATATCAGCTCCTGCAGGTTCAGGTCCTAGGTTAGCTGGATTGCCATTTCCATGAGCTCTTCCAATGGAATGTCCACCTACTGTTAGAGCAGCGGTTTCTACATCATTCATACCCATCCTTCCGAAAGTTTCGCGCACATCCATTGCGGTTCTTACTGGATCTGGTTTACCCTCTACACCCTCTGGATTAACATAAACAAGTTGAAAGTGAGATGCAGCTAATGGTGCTTCCAAAGAGGATCGATCTTGTGGGTCGCCGTATCTATTTACTGCCAAAGGAACTGTTTCTTTACCCCAATAAACATCTTTTTCTGGTTCCCAGATATCTTCTCTACCAAATGAAAAGCCAAAAGTTTTAAATCCTGCTTTTTCATATGCCATAGTTCCGGCTAAAACCATTAAATCCGACCAGCTTAAACTATTTCCATATTTTTTTTTAATTGGCCAAAGAATTCGTCTGGCTTTGTCTAAGTTTGTATTATCTGGCCAAGAGTCTTGCGGGGAAAACCTGTGTGAACCAACATTTGGTCTTCCGTCAAATTCTCTATAAGTTCCAACCTGGTGCCACGTCAGTCTAACCATAAGCCCAGTATAGCTTCCTAAATCTGCAGGCCACCATTCTTGGCTATCTGTCATTAATTTTAATAAATCTTTTTTTAAAGCTTTAAAATTTAGTTTTTTTAACTTCTTTTCTATAATTAAAACCTGGAAGCGGATTAGATTTTTGTATCGTGTTGATGTAAAATGTCTAGATTAATACTATTAGGCCAAAGTCTTGAGGTATTTGACTCTCCGGCTTTAGTTACTCCGCCGTGCATAACCGGACATTTTCCGTTACTATCTTTTTTGTAATCTACACTCATCTAATAATTCTAGTTTATAATGATTCTAAAGTGAAAACAAGCGACAAACTGTCAGTTTTTCAAATTTATAAATACCTCTACATTTTTAATTTTTTTACCATTAGGC
>CACNFA010000012.1 GCA_902619675.1 uncultured Pelagibacteraceae bacterium | reverse complement strand
GAAAAATATCAATCATTCAATATCTGATTGGCAAAAAATTATAGGTTATGTACCTCAAAATGTTTTTTTGACTGATGACACTATCAAAAAAAATATTGCGTTTGGTATTGAAGAAAAAAAAATTGATGATGAAAAAATTTTACAATCAATAATTAATTCAGAATTGGATAGTTTTATTGAAAGCTTACCAAAAAAAGCAGAGACAGTAATAGGAGAAAGAGGCTCAAGATTATCGGGAGGACAAAGGCAGAGAATTGGTTTAGCTAGAGCACTTTACCATAAGCCGGATTTATTAGTTTTGGATGAAACCACAAGTTCTTTAGAGTCTGATACAGAGAGAAAAATAATGGAAACTATTATTAAATTACAAAAAAATAAAACAATTATATTAATAACACATAATCAAAACTTAATTAATCAATGTAATAATATTTTTTTAATTAAAAACCAAAAATTAATTCAAGAGAAATAAATGCAAAAAAAATTTTTTTTAATTTTAGCAGGAGAGCCTTATACTGAATATTATTACAAAAAGTTTTCAATTTTAAGAAAAAAAGATAAGTTAATTCAAATTAAAGTTTGGTGTTTATTACCACTTTTAAATAGAAATATTTTTGATAAATACTTCCCAAAAAATCAACACAAAATTTATAAAGATAAAAATTTTATTTATATTGAAAATGTTACTCAGTTAAGAGAAGAATTTAAAAAATTACCTAAATACTTTTACTTTACTAATTTTTCACCTAAGTTTGTTAAATCTTTGCTAATTGAAAGATTCTTATACTTAGCTGGTGGAAAAAAAATTTTTTTACAATTTGGAGGAATACCACAAGTAAATGCTTCTTTTATCGAAAAATTAAAATTTAGGTTAACAAACTTTAATTTTTTATCCATTATAAAGATTTTAAGAGTTCCAATAAATTTTTTATCAAATTTAATGATCAAAATACTTACAGTTAATCCAAATATATATTTTGTTCCAAATAAGTTCTGGTTTAAAAAATACAAAAAAAATAAAACTACAAAAAATGTTTTTAAAATTAATGATTATGAGTATGAAGTTTTTAAAAATTTAAAAAAAAAAGAAAATAAAAAAAATCTCATAGTTTTTATCGATGAAATGAAAGAGTCTCCCTATGATCATGATTTATATTGGGGATTTGCATATTCGTTTATATTAGATAGTGAGGAATATTGGAAAAATATAGACTCTTTTCTAAAAAAGTTACAAATAAAAACAAAATGTGACGTCGTAATTGCAGGCGCCCATAGAAGAAGAAATAGGGATTTTCCTATAAAAAGAAAATTTATTATGAATAAAACTCCAGAATTAATTCAAGATTCAAAACTTGTTGTTGGTCACTCTAGTACCGCTCTACATTATGCTATACTTTTTAAAAAGCCAATTTTATTGCTCGACATGTATGCTTTTAAAAATAAACATACAGATTTTTTAGCAACAAAAAAATTTTGTGAACTATTAGGTTGTACTGAAATACATCTAGAAAAATTTCTGAAGAGAAATAATGAATTTAAACTAAAAAATATTTTAAAGGTCGACAATAAAAAATATAATAAATTTATCAAAAACTTTTTGAAGTTCGAGAACTCATATAAAATTACTATTTGGGACAAAGTATTAAGCGAATTAAAATTTAACAAAAACATATAAATATATGCGTATCATACCAAGACTTGACATAAAAAATAATTTTGTGATTAAAGGAATTAATCTTGAAGGACTGAGGAAGGTTGGAGATCCTAATGAATTAGGAATAAAATATTATCATCAAAAGGCTGATGAAATAATATTTATGGACTCGGTTGCAAGTTATTACGGTAGAAACAATCTATTTGAAATAATAAAAAAATGCACAAAAGATATTTTTGTGCCAATTACCGTTGGTGGAGGTTTAAGATCTATTAGTGATATTTCTCAAGCTTTAAACTCGGGAGCTGACAAAGTCGCTTTAAATTCTGCAGCAGTAAAAAATCCAAGATTTATTTCAGAAGCAAGTAAAACATTTGGATCATCGACAATAATTTTATCAATTGAAACAAAAAAGAATAAAGACAATGAGTGGGAAATTTTTACTGGCACAGGTAGAGAACCATCAGGTATATTATTAAAGAATTGGATTAATCAAATTCAGGAATATGGTTGTGGGGAAATATTCATTACTTCAATTGACCAAGAGGGAACACAAACAGGCTTTGATCTTAATCTATTAGATTATCTAGATACTTTAAATATAAAAGTTCCAATTATTTTTTCGGGTGGCTGTGGAAATTTAGAGGATATAAAAAAAATAAAATTCAAGTTAAAAGACGATGCAATCGCAGTTGCTTCAGTCCTTCACTATGAAAAACTTAAAATTGGAGATATCAAAAAAGAGATAAGCAATGAGTAAAAAAATTTGCATTTTGGATTATGGTTTAGGCAACATACTAAGTTTGAAATATGCACTTAGTCACCTAGGTTATAAAAATTCTTTCTTTAATTCAGAAAATGAAAACAAAGTTTTTGATTGCTTAATTATTCCTGGGGTGGGCTCATTTTCCCAAGCTGTAGAATTAATAAAAAAAAAAAATTTGAAAAATTTAATAGATAAGTCAATTGAAAATAATTTACTTGTAATTGGAATATGTCTTGGAATGCAAATTCTTTTTAAAAAAGGCTTTGAGAACGGCGAAAGTTACGGTCTAGATTATTTTGATGGAGATGTAACAAAAATGAGTGATAAAAAGATAATCAAATTACCCCACATAGGATGGAAAAAGACAAGCTTTTTTAATGATAATGTCTTTAATCATTACTCGGGAGAAAAGTTTTATTATGTTCATTCCTATGAGTGCAAACCACTAAATCAAAATGATATTTTAGCAGATTCTAAATATAATAATAAAAGCTTCACCGCCGCAGTTAAAAAAAATAACATTTTAGGCTTCCAATTTCACCCTGAAAAAAGTGGAACAGTTGGCTTAGATCTTTTAAAAGATACTATTAAAAACAAAATTAATTAAATGACAAAAGATAATAATTATTCTCTATACGGAATGCCAGAAGAGGTCCTATTTTGTAAGAAATGTGTAATATCAAATCAAAAACCAAATACAATAGTAGAATACAGCCAGGGTACTAATAAAAAAAGAGACGGCATCTCTTTTAATAAAGATGGAATATGTAGCGCTTGTGAATTTGCTGAAGAAAAAGAAAAGATCGATTGGAATGAAAGAGAAAACGAACTAGAAAAATTACTTAGTAAGTTTAGAAAAAAAAGTGGACATGATGTAATAGTTCCTTCCAGTGGTGGAAAAGATAGTGGTTATACTGCACATATATTAAAATATAAATATAAAATGAATCCATTAACGGTAACATGGGCGCCACATTTATTTACTGATATTGGGTGGCAAAACTTACAAAATTCAGCTCATGTTGGAGGGTTTGACAACATTCTTTATACCCCTAATGGAAAATTACACAGATTAATTACAAAGTTAGCTTTTGAAAATTTAATGCATCCTTTTCAACCTTTCATCGTTGGACAAAAAATAATTGGTCCAATGATTTCAGTAAAATTTGGAATTCCTCTTGTAATGTACGGGGAAAACCAAGCTGAATATGGAAATAAAATTGATGAAAACAAAACATCAAAAATGCAAAATAAATTCTTTTCTAATGAAGATCAAAAAAAAATTAAACTTGGAGGTTTAACTATAGAAGAAATAATTAAAAGCTATAACTTTGATATTAGAGATTTTACTCCTTACATACCCCCTAAAGAAAATGAAATAAAAAAAACAGGCACCGAAGTTCATTATTTAGGCTATTACTTGAAATGGGACCCTCAAGAATCTTACTATTATTCGGCTACTAATACAGGATTTAAACCCAATCCAGAGAGAACACAGGGGTCATACTCAAGATATGCAGGTATCGATGACAAGATTGACTGGTTTCACTATTATACTACTATGATAAAATTTGGTATAGGAAGAGCTACTTATGACGCTGTTCAAGAAATTAGAAATCAAAAAATTACGAGGGAAGAGGGCGTGAATTTAGTAAGAAAATATGACACAGAATTTCCTCAAAAATATTTCTATGATTTTCTAAAATACGTTGATATAGACGAAAAAAAATTTTGGAAAATTATTGATGATCACAGGTCACCTCACCTTTGGGATTATGATAAAAAAAATGAAAATTGGAAATTAAAACATCAGGTTAGTTAAATGTACGATATAAATTTTTTTAAAAATTCGAGCAATTTAAAGAAAAGAATAACTGAAAATTTGTTATCTCAAAAAGATGCAGAAGACATTAGTGCTGAATTGGATGCATTAAGAGATAAAGTTCCGTTTATTTATAATATTGAAACAACAAATTATTGTAATATGAAATGTGTTATGTGCCCGCGAACAATGTTTATGACAAGAAAAAATATTTGGATAAATGATGGGTTATTCGATAGAATGACAAGCGAAGTAAAAACGCACAATCAAAAAAGTTTAAATGAATTTTGGAATTGGCTTGAGAAAGACTATAAATATAACCCAAAGGAGGTATCAGAAAACGGATTTTATTTTTCAATCGTTTCCAAATCATTAGTTCTTCATGGATTTGGAGAGCCATTTCTTGATAAAAAATTAATTGAGAGGATTGAAATTTGTACTAAAAAAAAAATACCGACTTACTTTTCATGTACACCTGCAACAATGACTGTAGAAAAAGCAAAAAAAGCAATGGATGCTGGACTAGGTGTTCTTAAGTTTTCA
This sequence comes from uncultured Pelagibacteraceae bacterium, assembly GCA_902619675.1. Taxonomy (GTDB): domain Bacteria; phylum Pseudomonadota; class Alphaproteobacteria; order Pelagibacterales; family Pelagibacteraceae; genus Pelagilacustribacter. The sequence continues at coordinate 22,871 of CACNFA010000012.1, read as the reverse complement.
TTAGATGCAATGGATGAGAAAAAGATACAAAAAATTCGTGGAAAACGTGCAAATTTTTCTGAAGCAGTTGATAAAATATTAGAATTACTTGAATACAAAAAAAAGAAAAATTTAAAAACAATTCTTGTGCCATGTATGATTGATTTGGCAATGGAGGAGACTGATGTAGAAATGCATAAGGACTTTCTAAAATTCTGGAAAGATAAAGATGTATTCGCATATATTAAAAGTCAAGATAACAGATGGCTCTACGAAAATGATGAAAAATTAAAAAGTAAATCGCACTATAGCGATCAATACTGTGAATATCCTTGGTTATCCTTAACAGTAATGGCTGATGGCAATGTTGTTCCATGTACACAAATTTCAAATAATGAATTAGTTTTAGGCAACGTTAATAACAATACTTTAGAAGAAATTTGGAACAGTAAAGAGTACGAAGAATTCAGAAAAATGCATGTAACGGGAAATTTTCCCAAAGGCCACAAGTGCAAAGATAAATGTGATATGAAAAAATTATATCAATATTTATCTTAATTTTTAGATGAAAAAAAATCCAGTATTTAAATTAGGAAAACGACTTATTGGTCAAGATTTCAAACCTTTAATTATTCCTGAAATGGGAATTAATCACGGAGGTTCTGTCGAAGTAGCTTTTAATATTGTAGATGCCGCTAAAGATGCTGGTGCTGAAATAATAAAACATCAAACACACATACCAGACGATGAGATGTCTTCAGAGGCTAGAAAAATAATTCCTGGAAATTCAAATAAAAGCATTTATAATATTATAAAAAAAAATTCTCTTTCAGAAGAAAATGAGTATAAACTTTTCCGATATGTTAAAAAAAAATCACTAATTTTTTTAAGCACACCTTTTAGTAGATTGTCCGTTGATAGATTGATAAAATTTGGTGTCAGCTCATTCAAGATTGGCTCAGGTGAATTTAATAATATCCCTTTTTTAGATTATATTTGTAAATTTAAGTTACCGATGATCATCAGTACTGGTATGCATTCTATCAGAACTGTAAAGAAAATTGTGAGTCACCTGGAACTTAAAAAGGCAAACTTTTCTTTGTTGCATACGACCAATCTTTATCCCACTCCTGATCATTTAGTAAGATTGAACAGTCTTCTAGATATTAAAAAGAACTTTCCAAAAAAAGTATTTGGTCTCTCAGATCATACCGATACGAATTTTTCCTCTTTTGGAGCAATTACTTTAGGAGCTTCAATCGTAGAAAAGCATTTTGTTGACAGCAAACTTAGAAAAGGACCAGATATTCCAGCATCAATTGATGCAAAAGAGCTGAAAGATTTAATAAAAGGTGCTTATATTTTAAGTCTTCAAAGAGGCGGTTCAAAAAATCACCTTAAACAGGAGCAAGTTACGAGAAATTTTGCGTTTGCCTCTGTAGTGAGTATTCAAAATATAAAAAAAGGGGAAAAATTTTCAAAAAAAAATATTTGGGTAAAACGGCCAGGAACTGGCGAGATAAAAGCTGAAGAATTTTATAAAATTTTAGGTAAAAAAAGCAAAAAATTTATAAAAAACAATATTCAGTTAAAAATTAATCATATTTATGATTAAAAAAATATTATTTGTAACTGCAACAAGAGCAGAATTTGGAAAAATAAAAGCTACTATTGAAAAATTAAATAGATTTAAGAAATATCAAGTAACAATTATTGTTACTGGTATGCACATGATTTCTAAGTACGGAAGCACTTATTTAGAAGTTAAGAATTTCTTTCCAAAAAATAAAAAAATTTATTTTTCAAATCAGGAAAAAGGACAAACGCAGGATATAATTTTATCAAATACTATTAAGAAGATTTCTCCAATACTTAAAAAAATTTCACCAGATTTAATCATACTTCACGGGGATAGAGTTGAAGCTTTAGCTGTAGCAATAGCAGGATCATTTAATAATTTTTTAATTGCTCATATAGAAGGAGGCGAAATCTCTGGAACTATTGATGAGCATATTCGTCATTCAGTATCTAAACTTTCACACTTACATTTTGTTTCCAATCATTCAGCGAAAAAAAGACTAATTCAATTGGGTGAAATAAAAAAAAATATATTTATTACTGGCTCACCAGAGACAGATACTATGAGTTCAAAGATTTTACCTTTATTATCAAAGGTAAAAAAAAGGTACAATATTCAATTTAAGGAATATATAATTTTAATTTATCATCCCGTAACCGGAGAAAAACCAAATAAAATTAAATCTGACCTGAATTGTTTATTTAAAATTGTAAAATATGCAAAAAAAAATTTTGTTATTATCTACCCTAACAATGATCCAGGAAGTGATTTTATTATAAATATTTATTTAACGAAATTTAGAAAACTTAAAAATATAAAAATATTTAGATCTATAAGATTTGAATATTTTCTAAGCTTACTTAAAAATGCAGATTGTATAATTGGTAATTCAAGCTCCGGTGTTAGAGAGGCTCCCTTTTATGGTGTTCCTTCCATTGATTTAGGTAGCAGACAGATGAATAGGACGAAGAGCAAAAGTATAGTTAACTCAAATTTTGATAGTAAAAAAATATTAAAAATTTTAAAATTTTTTTCTAAAAAAAAATTTAAGGAAGCTAGACTTTATGGTAAAGGCAACTCCTCAAATGAAATTATAAAGATATTAAGTAAAAATAGTATTTGGCGCACAAAGAAACAAAAATATTTGCAAGAATTATATGAAAAATAATTTAAAAACTAAAAAAATTTTAGCTATAATTCCAGCTAGAGGTGGAAGCAAGGGATTAAAAGATAAAAATATAAGAAAATTTAACAAGAAACCTCTAATTTATTGGATTTCAAATGAAGCAAAAAAATCTAAATATATTAACAAGGTAATTGTTTCAACTGACTCCAAAAAAATCAGAAATGTTTGTAAATCTCTAAAAATAGAATCACCTTTCTTGAGACCCAAGAATATTTCAAAAGATACTTCTAAAAGTATAGATCTGATAATTCATGCAATAAATTTTTTTAAAAAAAGAAATGAAAAATTCGATTATATAGTTTTATTAGAGCCAACATCTCCTCTCACTACTTGTAAAGATATTGATAAAGCCATAGAAATTTTATTTAAAAAGAAAAAAATTGCAGACTCAATTGTGGGTATTTCTGAAAATGTAAATAGACACCCTGTATTTAATGTAAAGGTAAATAATAATGGAATTATTAAACCTTTTGAAAAGAATTTCAGTTCAACAAGAAGACAAAAATTAAAAAAATTATTTTTTTTCGATGGAAGTTTATATATTTCAACAGCAGAAAAATTATTAAATTCAAAAAGCTTTTATCACAATAGAACCTTAGGATTTAAAACAGATAAATGGAAATCTATTGAAATAGATGATATTATAGATTTTCTGGTAGCGGAGACACTTTTTAAGAACAAAAATAAAATTGAAAGTTATTTAAATGGTTAATCTAGGTCAAAAACTTCTTAAAAAAGCACAAAAAATTATTCCGGGAGGTAACCAATTATTATCTAAAAGAAGCGAAATGTTCTTACCTAACTTTTGGCCAGCCTACTACAATTACTCTAAAGGCTGTGTAGTTTCAGACTTAAATAATAAAAGATATTATGATTTTGCAGGGATGGGTGTTACTTCATGCGTTCTTGGGTACGCAGACGCGGATATAAACAAAGCTATTATAAAAGGTTTAAAAAAGGGATCTATGTCCACTTTAAACTCTCCAGAAGAAGTTGATTTAGCCAATAGGCTTATAAAAATTCATAAATGGGCAGATATGGCTAGATTTTCTAAATCTGGAGGAGAAGCTTGTCTTATTGCGATTAGAATTGCAAGGGCTTTTGTAAAAAAAGAAAAAATTGCTTTTTGTGGTTACCATGGTTGGCACGATTGGTATATGGCAGCAAATTTAGGAAATACGAAAAATCTGGATGAGCAGCTATTGCCAGGTTTAGGCAATAAAGGAATATCTAAATCATTCAAAAATTCAATACACTCATTTAATTATAATGACATAAATTCTTTGGAAAAAATTTTTAAAAAAAATAAGAATCAAATTGGCATTGTAATAATGGAGCCAATGAGATTTACAAAACCAAAAAACAATTTCTTAAAAAACGTAAAAAAATTAGCAAAAAAGAATGGAGCTATACTTATCTTTGATGAAATCACTTGCGGTTTTCATGAAAATTTAGGTGGTTTACATTTAAAATTCAAAGTCACTCCAGATATGGCTATATTTGGAAAAGCACTAGGAAACGGCTATCCAATTTCTGCAGTAATTGGAAAGAAAAAAATAATGAATTTTGCCCAAAGGACCTTTATTAGTTCTACAATGTGGACAGAGAGATTGGGGTTTATAGCGGGAGTCACAACTTTAAAAAAAATGAAAAAATTAAATGTTCAAAAAAAACTTATATCATTAGGTAAGCAAATTAAAAAAGGTTGGATTTACGCAGCTAATAAACACGATATTAAAATTTCAATTAGTGGATTAGACTCTCTACCTAATTTTAGATTCGATTATGCAAATAAAAAAGAAATTTCAACTTTTTTTACACAGGAAATGCTAAAATTAGGTTTTCTAGCAAAAGAGGCTTTAGCCATGACCTATGTCTATAATAATAAGATAATTAAAAAATATCTAAAATCTGTGGAGTTAGTTTTTAGTAAAATTAATTATTACCATAAAAAAAAATTGAAGTTACCTATTAAAGGCCCACTTAAACATTCCACATTGAAAAGAATAACTTTTTAAAACTATATGATAAAAAATAATAATTTTACTGTTGAAAATATAAAACACGTTGTTTTTCTGGGATATCACGAAAAATTTGCTGATCTTATGGAATTAAATAAAAAATACGGGATTAAAACTGAAATAGTAACAAGTTCAGATCAAGCAAAATTAATTCCTAAAAAATTGGATTTTAAAGTTTTTGACAATATTAATGATGAATTTAAAAAATATTTAAAGAAAAAGCAAATAGAGGCAGAAAACACAATATTTTTCTCTATTGCTGCAAGATATATCTTTAAAAAAGAAACCATTAAAGATTATTTTAAATTTAATCTTATTAATTTACACGAAAGCCGGTTACCCTTTGATGCAGGCGGGGCTGTTTACTCTTGGAATATTTTAAGAGAGGACAGAATTTGTTGTCTTACTATTCATTTAATTGATGAAGGAATTGACTCAGGGCCTATTTTAATTAGAGAGAGAGCTTTATACCCACATAGTTGCAAAATTCCAATTGAATATAAAACATTTGCTGATCAAAAATTCATAACACTTTACAAAGATTTTATTAAAATTATTACAAAGGGTCAAAAAATACTGCTTAAAAGTCAAGCAGAAGGAATTGGAAGATATAATCCAAGATTAAACTCGTTTAAAGATGGCTGGATCGACTGGAACATGGAACCACATGATCTTATAAATTTTATTAATGCATTTGATGACCCCTATATCGGAGCTAGCACAAAAATAAATAACAAAAAATTTAATAGATTATTTATTAAGAAGGCCCAGTTGCACGGTGGGGAAAGTTCAAATCATCCTTTCATGCAAGGTGTAATATCTAGACATGATAAAGATTGGATAGTTGTTTCTACCAAAGGTAAGCATATGTTGCTCATCGAAGAGGTTTTTAACGAAAATAAAAAAAATATTATTTCAGAATTAAAAGTTGGTGACAGATTTTTTACCTCTTCAGTTGAAATTGAGAAGGCAAAAAGTGAAAGAGTTTTTTACTCAAGTAAAGGCAAAAAATAAATAATTTCAGATTAATGAATAATAAAAAATATTTATCTTTTAGTGAATTAAGAAAAGCTCATTATGTAAGACAGTACAAATCTGTGAAGAAAATTACAAATATCGACCTCAATGATTGGAAATCTGCACCATATAGTTTTTTTAAATCAATTTATTACATTGAAGGATCTGCAATATTGCTTTTTATATTACAATTTACAAACATAACTCCCAATTTTGTATCACTTGTTTACATTGCGCTAGGGTTACTCGGAGGTATATTTATTTCAACTAATATACAAAATCTAGTTTTAATCGGCACAATAATATTTTTTAGCAAAAGCATAGTAGATTGGACCGACGGTGCACTTGCGAAAATGAAAAAGAAAACATCTTATTTAGGCTTCATTCTTGATAGCTGGGGCGGTGTTGTTGGAGATATAAGTTTTCTGGTTGGATTAGGACTTTATCTTTACAGTCAAAATCAAAACAATGTTTTTTTATTTCTGATAATAATTATATTATTTTTTAAGCTAATAGATATAAAAAAACACGCATATATAATGGGTGTAGATGAAATTTTAAAAAGTAAAAAAAGAAAAATCATTTCCCAAAAAATTACATCAAAAAATCAGTATTCCAGCTTTTTAGTAAATATAAAAATTTTTTTTTCAAATTTATTCGACGCAAGATCAAGATCAGTCGATTTTATTTGCTTGATATTATTACTAAATACATTCTATAAAGAAATGATAATTTTAAAATACATTTTCTATTTTATTACTTTGAAAGAAATTGTTTTATTTTTAGGATCTTTTTATGTCATATATTTTAAGAATTTCCTAAAAAAAATAAAAATTATATGATCAAGACAAAAAAATTATTTAATTTTTTAAAAAAAAATAAGATAAACTTTTTTTCCGGAGTGCCTGATAGTGTTTTAAAAAATACTAAAATTTATTTCGAAAAGTTGCCCTCTACTCAGCATATGGTAACTTCAAACGAAGGCTCTTCTATTGCTTTATGTATAGGGTATCATTTATCTACCGGAAACTTACCTTGTGCTTACATGCAAAATTCTGGTCTTGGGAATGCAATAAACCCTTTAATTTCAATTGCGCATAAAAAAGTTTACTCCATACCTTTATTATTACTAATAGGCTGGCGAGGAGCCCCGGGTATAAAAGACGAACCTCAACATGAATTAAAAGGTTCTATAACTATAAATTTATTAAAACTACTTGGAATAAAACATTGCATCATCAAAAAAGATCAAGATTTTAAAAAGTTACAAAAACTTATTAATTTTTCAAAAAAAGAAAATCAGCCGGTTGCATGTCTTTTTAGAAAAAATACTTTAAAAAATGATTATTCAAAAAAGACAAATATCTCAAAAAAAAGTTTAATTTTAAGAGGAGATATTATCAAAGAGTTATTAAATAAAATTGATAAGAACACAAAGCTTATTTCAACAACTGGTTTTACTTCAAGAGAGCTAAATCAGATTAGAAACAATCTTGGAACTAATAAAGGATCTGACTTTTATATGGTTGGGGGAATGGGTCATTCCTCAATCGTCTCTTTGGGAGTTTCACTCAAAACAAAAAAAAATGTTATTTGTTTAGACGGTGACGGATCTTTTTTGATGCATTTAGGCTCAATTGCGACAATATCTAAAATTGCAGGAAAAAATTTTAAACATGTACTATTTAATAATTATTCACATGAGTCTGTTGGCGGTCAAACAACTAATATTGATAAATTAAATATTAAAAATTTGGTTTTATCCTCTGGTTATAAAAGATATTTCAAAATAAAAGCAAAAAAACAAGTTAGTCTGAAATTGGAAAAATTTTTAAAGTTAAAAGGTCCCTCATTTTTAGAGATTAATATTTCTTCAGGTTCGTTAAAAAATTTAAAAAGACCGAAAAATTTACAGGCAGTAAAAAAAAAATTTATGAATAGCTTTAAAAAAAAAAATGAAAATTAAAAAAAAAGTTGAAATAAAAAGACCAATAGTTTTTGTCCCAATGTGTTTAGATTATTTTCACCATGGTCATGCGAATATAATCAACAGAGCAAAAAGATATGGAAATATTATTCTTGGGCTTGTATCTGATAAAGGCATTTCATCTTACAAAAAAAAACCGCACAACAACTTCAAGCAGAGAAAAAAAATAGCATTAATGCTTAAGGACATAAAAAAAATCATAACAGTGAAAAGCTTAGATCATTTTTTATCATTATCAAAAAAATATAAGTTTGATTACTTTGTACATGGTGACGACTGGAAAAAGGAACCTCAGTCAGGTATTAGATCTGAAGTAAAAAACGTATTAAAAAAATGGAATGGCAAGGTTATTGATATTCCATATACGAAAAATATTTCTTCAACGATCATAAAAAAGAGAATAAAGAGATGGAAAATCAAATAGAAAACTTTAGTAAATTAAGAAAATTTTTAAGTAATAAAAATTTTAAAAAGATACTGATCATATCTGGAAAAAATTCTTTTTATAAAACTGGAGCTGATCAAATTTTTAAAGATATATTGATGGATGAAAGAACTTTCATATATTTTAAAAAAAATTATTTACCTGAATTTAAGGAACTTGAAATAATTATTAAATTAACAGATAATATTAAACCCGATATTATAATTGCAGTTGGCGGAGGCTGTGTAATGGATTTAGCAAAAATTTCAAGTAATTTTAAATGTGATAAAAATTTAACAAAAAGATTATTGAGGAATGATTTCAATAAAAAAAAAATAAAAGTTTTAGCTATTCCAACAACAGCTGGATCTGGAGCGGAAGTTACATCTAACGCTGTTATTTATATTAATGGATTGAAATATTCTATCGAAGGAGAAGAAATTAAGCCAAATTATTTTTGTTTGATGCCTGAATTATTGCTCTCCTCAAGTAAAAAACTTGATGGCAGTGCAGGATTTGATGCTGTGAGCCAAGCAATTGAGTCAATTTTTTCACAGAAATCAACAAGAGAGAGTATTTCCTACGCAAAAAAAGCTTTAGAGAATTTACTTAAAAACTCAGAAAATTTTATAAAAAAAAAGAATATAAATAATGCTTATAGAATGGCTGTAGGAGCAAATTTAGCAGGTAAGGCAATAAATATTTCAAAAACAATTGCACCACATGCATTTTCTTATTCCTTTACTACTTTATTTGGCATACCGCACGGACACGCAGTTTCTTTATCCTTAAATAAAGTATTAAAATATAATTTTTTTTTTCAAGAAAAAGCAAACTGTAATTTTGATATTAAACAAAGATATAATATTGTCTTTAAAATAACTAAGACTAAAAATATTTTTGAACTAGATAACTACCTTATCAATTTAAAAAAAAAATTCAAATTAGAGCAAAACTTCTCTAGACTAGGTATTAATTTAAAAAAAGACTCTAAAAGACTTTTTCTAAACGTAAATGAGCAAAGATTAAAAAACAATCCTCTAATTATTAAAAAAAAAGATATTCCAATGATATTCAACAAGTTTTAATGAGAAAATAGTAACAAAAAACTTTACTATGATACAAAAGTAGTTTAGTGTTCAAAAATTGAACAATTATGAATAATAAAAAAAAAACTGTTTACATAGGTTTAAGCGCGGATGCTTTGCATCATGGGCATATGGGTTTATTAGAAAAAGGTAGAGAGTACGGTGATTTAATTATTGGTCTATTTACCGATGAAGCTATTTCTACTTTTAAAAGACTTCCATATCTAAATTACGAGCAGAGAAAAAAAATTCTTCTTAATTTCAAAGGAGTAAAAAAAGTTGTACCTCAACCAGTTCACGATTATTCAATTAATTTAAAAAAATTTAAACCTGATTTTATGATTCATGGAGATGATTGGAAAACTGGTTATATGAAAGAGTTTAGGGATAATTGTATTAAAGTTTTAAAATCGTATGGAGGCAAGTTAATTGAAGTTAAATATACAAAAGGTGTATCCTCTAGTGCATTCATAGATCAACTAAATGCAATTACAATTACTCCTGATATTAGAAGAGCAACCTTGAAAAGATTAATAAATACAAAAAAGATCTCCAGGTTTATTGAGTCTCACAACCCAATCTCAGCTATCATAGCTGAAAACACATATTACAATAAAAACGGAATAAGAGTTGGTTTTGATGGGTTCTGGTCTAGTTCTCTTACAGACTCCACAGCTCTTGGTAAACCAGACAATGAGTCATTAGCTAACTCTCAAAGACTGTTATCAATTGATCAAATCTTCGACGTAACCTCAAAACCTTTAATTTTTGATGGAGATACGGGTGGTCAAATAGATCATTTAGATATGAAAATAAAATCGATGGAAAGATTAGGAATCTCAGCCGTAATTTTTGAGGATAAAACAGGTCTTAAGCAAAATTCTTTATTTAAAAACACTTCCAATCAACAACAAGAAGATAAAGATAAATTTGCTAAAAAACTTAAAATCGCAAAAAAAGCTCAAAGAAGTGATGATTTTATGGTAATTGCCCGAATAGAAAGTTTTATACTTGGCAAAGGATTAAATGATGCTCTCAATAGAGCTGACTCTTATATTGGATCTGGTGCTGATGGAATAATGATACACAGTAAGTCAGATACTCCTGATGAGATATTCAGTTTCTCAAAAAAATTTAAGAGCAAACATTCAAACATACCGCTTGTGTGCGTTCCATCCACCTACAATCAGGTAAAAGAAAAACAATTAGAGGAAAGAGGCTTTAATATTGTAATTTACGCAAACCATATGTTAAGAGCAGCTTACCCAGCAATGAGAAAAGTTGCTTTAGAAATTTTAAAGAACAGCAGATCCAAAGAGGCTAATAAATATCTTTATCCTATCAATGATATTCTCAATTTAATACCAGGCGCAAAATAAATAATAATATTGAATATTAACAGCGAAATAGACAAAAATTTTAAATTAGTAATTAAAATTTTAAATGAAAATAGTATTAACTATTGGATTTGTCATGGAACACTATTAGGTATTTTACGAGACGGAAATCTAATTCCTTGGGATCATGATATCGATATCGCAGTTTGGCATGATGAGATATCTAAAGATAAAGTAATAAATTTAATGGAAAAAGATAATTTTCTTTTGAGAGAAGGTTTTGGTATCGAGGATGACCTCGTTTCCTTTGATAAAAAAGGGGGTAGAACAGTTGACTTTAGTTTTCTCAAAAAGAAAAATAAAAATTCAGAAGAAATAGCATATGTAACATATCAAGTTCCCAAAAATTTTTTAATGAAGCTTCTTGATGCTTTAGCAAACGCTGATAAATTTTCTGGGAAATTTAAAAGAATAATAAAAATATTTTCGCCTATTTGCAATTATTTTAAAAGTTTAAAAGAAATATTAATTAGAAAAAATTTTTATTACAAAGACGTAAATTTGTATTCACCATCAAAACTTATTAATCGAATAGAAACAATTGAAATAGACGGACTAAAGGTAAATATTCCTCATTTAAGTGAGAGTTATTTACAATTTATTTATGGAGAAGATTGGAGAACGCCAAAAAAAAATTATATTTGGCCTAGAGATTATAAAACATTTTAAAAATTTATGAAAAAAAGAAAAAAAATACTCATTGTAGGAGGCACTGGTTTTTTGGGATATCATTCGGCAAAAAAATTTCTTGATAAAAAATTTGATGTAATATCGTTGTCAAGAAATAAGCCAAAACCATTGAGGAGATTAAATAAGATAAAGTATTTGAAAGTTGATATATCGAAAAAAAAAAAATTATTCAATATTCTAAATAAAGTTTCAAATATTGATTATATTATTAATTTTGGAGGTGAAGTAGAACATAAAAAAAAGAAAAAAACTTTTTCAAGTCACTTTAGCGGAGTTAAAAATTTAGTATTGTATTTTAAAAAAAAGAATCCAAGAAAATTTATTCAAATTGGTAGTAGTTTGGAATATGGAAGTAATAAATCTCCACAAAAAGAATTCTATAAATTAAGACCAAATTCAAGTTATTCTAGAGCTAAGGCTTTTGCCAGTTCATATCTTCTTAATAATTTTAAAAAAAAATTTTTCCCATTTGTTATAGTCAGACCATATCAAGTATTTGGTACTCACCAAGATCTCAACAGATTCATCCCAATAGTAATAACAAACTGCCTAAAGAATAAAAAATTTGACTGCTCTGATGGAAAGCAGCTTAGAGACTTTTTATATATTGACGATTTTACAAAATTTATTTTGGAAATAATTAAAAGCGATAAATTTACAGGTGAGATTTTTAATGTAGGTAGCGGAAAACCAAGAAAAATAAAAAATATTATCAATCTTATTCACTCTAAAATTAGAAAAGGGAGTCCACAATTTGGAAAAATTGGATTAAGAAAAGACGAAAATATGATAACTTACCCAAGTATAAAAAAAGCTCTTAAACTTACAAACTGGAAACCCCAAACAAAATTTGAAATCGGAATAAAAAAAACAATTAAGTTTTACGAAAAATATAAGACATGAAAGTAATTATTTTAGCAGGTGGTCTTGGAACAAGATTGTCTGAGTATACTCACGCAATACCAAAACCAATGGTAAGAATTGGAAAATTTCCTATAATAGTTCATATAATGAACCATTATTTGAGTTATGGATTTAATGAATTCATTTTAGCAACTGGGTACAAAAATGACATTTTTAAAAGATATTTTAAAAACTTCAAAAGAAATAGGCAAAGTTTTTCACATAATATTTTGAGAAGAAATTGTTCTATTACCATAGTTGACACAGGAAAAAAAACTATGACAGGCGGCAGATTAAAAAGGGTAAAAGATTTAATCCCAAAAAATGAAACCTTTATGTTCACTTATGGTGATGGAATTTCAAATGTAAATTTGAAGAGTCTGGAACATTTTCACAAAAAAAATAATAAAATTATAACAGTGACGGCAGTAAGACCGCCAGCTAGATTTGGAGAAATTGTTTTAAAAAAAAATACTGTTACCTCATTCAAAGAAAAACCCCAGGTAACTGATGGATGGATTAACGGCGGATTTTTCATTGCCAAAAAAAAATTTTTTGAATTTATAAAGGGTGATCTCGATATTTTAGAAAAAAATCCTTTGGAAACAGCATGTAGAAAAAGGCAACTTGTAGCTTTTAAACACAGCGGTTTTTGGAAATGTATGGATGTCAAAAGAGATAGAGATGAACTTCAAAAAATTTATAAAAAAAACAGTTTCATATGGAAAAAAAATATAAAAAAGTAAGCAAATATTTTAAAAACAAAAGAGTTTTGATTACTGGTACAACTGGTTTTAAAGGATCTTGGCTTAGCCTATGGATGCAACATATGGGTGCCAGCGTTTTAGGAATTTCAAACGGAATGATTTCAAAACCTTCAAATTTCAAAATTCTTAATTTAAAAAAAAAAATTAAGTATAAAAAAATTGATATTAGAAACTATAACTCCTTAAAAAAACAAATTAACTTATTTAAACCAGATTTTATTTTTCATTTAGCGGCTGAGGCGATTGTGAAAAGATCTTACAATAATCCAAAATATACCTGGGAGACTAACACTATTGGAACACTTAATTTACTAGATATTCTCAAAGAATATAAAAGAAAGGTTATAGCTGTAATAATAACTAGCGATAAAGTTTATAAAAACCTTGAGGTAAAAAGAGGATACAAAGAGACAGACATCCTTGGAAGTTTCGATCCCTATAGTGCTTCAAAAGCATCGGCTGATTTAGCAACACAATCGTATATCGAATCTTTTTTGAAAAAAAAATCTAATATTAAAATTGCGATTGCTAGAGCAGGAAATGTAATTGGAGGCGGTGACTGGGCGTACGGGAGATTGATACCAGATTGTGTAAGATCGTGGTCAAAAAATAAAAAAGTGATAATTAGAAATCCTAATTCAACGAGACCTTGGCAACATGTTTTTGATGTTCTTAAAGGATATATTTATTTAGCAATTAATTTAAAAAAAGATATAGCCAATGGTGAAATTTTTAATTTTGGACCAAAAATTGAGAAGAATAGCGAAGTAAAACATATTGTAAGAAAAATTCAATCAAATTGGTCAAATGCCAAATATTCAGTAAAAAAAGAAAATAACTTTTTCGAGTCTAAATTACTTAAATTGAACTCATCAAAATCAAAAAAAATATTAAATTGGGAATGTACATTTAATATTGATAAAACAATTTTATTTACAATAAATTGGTATCGCACTTTCTATAACAAATCAGAAAATATTTTTAAATTCTCTCTTAAACAGATTAGTGATTACAAAAAATTGAGCAAAATCGAATAAATCGTATAATGCAAAATAAATATAGTGTCAGTATCATTATGAATTGTCATAATGGCGAGAAGTATCTTAAACAAAGTTTAAAAAGTGTATTAAACCAAACATATAAAAATTGGGAACTTATTTTTTGGGATAACAATTCTACTGATGATAGTAAGAAAATATTTAAATCATTTAAAGATAAAAGGTTAAAGTATTTTAAAAGTTCAAAATTTAATACTCTTTACAAATCAAGAAATCTAGCTTTTAAAAAATGTAAGGGAAATTTTATTTGCTTTCTAGACACAGATGACTGGTGGTCTAAAAATAAATTATTAAGTCAGGTAAGATTATTTAAAAAAAATAAAAATACATCTTTAGTGTTTTCAAATTATTATTTTTACTATCAAAAATCAAAAAAAAAAAAAATCTATACTAATAACGCTTTTAAAAGGGGACATATTACAAAAGATCTCTTAAATAATTACTATATTGGTATTTTGACGGTAATGTTGAAAAAAAGTTTGATGCAAAAAAAATTTTTTTCATCAAAATATAATATTATTGGTGATTTTGACTTATTTATACATCTAAGCTTAAAAAATTATTTTGATTTCACTCAAAAACCTTTAGCATTTTATAGGGTTCATAACTCAAATTATCATATAAATAAAAAAAGGGAATATATTGAAGAAATTGATAATTGGATTAAAAAAAATAACAAAAAATTCGAAAAAAAAAACCTTTCCTTAAAAAATTTAAAAATCTATAAATTTAAGTTGAAAATTAAGATTATTTTAGAAAATCTAAAATCTTTAATTTAAAGGGCACGTAGTTCAGTGGTAGAACGCTACGTTGACATCGTAGAGGTCATAAGTTCAATTCTTATCGTGCCCACCAAATAATAGAAAAATAGCCTCAATATTCTGGTTTACTTAAACATTAAAAGATACTATAAGACCCCTGCCTGGTAATTTTTGCGAAGGGGCCACACCCGATCCCATTCCGAACTCGGAAGTTAAGTCCTTCAGCGCCGATGGTACTTTGTCTTAAGATATGGGAGAGTAGGTCGTTGCCAGGCTTTAATATTATGAAAGTAGCAAGCTCATTAAAATCTTTAAAAAAAAGAGATCTAAACTCTAAATTGGTTAAGCGGAGAGGAAAGCTTTACGTAATTAACAAAAAAAATCCTAAGTTTAAAGCTCGTCAAGGTTAATAATTATGAGCGAAAACGACTATAAAAAAACATATAATGGTTTTACCAAGTTTGTTTTATGGGGAACATTAGCAGTGATAGCTATTTTAGTAATACTTGCTATTACTTTACTTTAAATCAAAGAAATTAATAAAATGATAGTAGGTTCAATTAAAGAAGATTTAGCATTAGAAAAAAGAGTTTCTATCACTCCTGAAACAGCAAAGAATATAATGGGTTTAGGATTAAAAGTGTGTATTGAAAAAGATTACGCTACTCATTTAGGTATTGACGATAACGAATTTAAAAAAATAGGAGTAGAAATAAAAGACTCCTTAAGTGAAGTTTTAAACTCAAGTAATTTGATAATAAAAGTAAATTGCCCCTCTGAAAATGAAATCAGTTTATTAAAAGAGAAAACAATTTTAATTGGAATGCTCAACCCGTCAAAAAACAAAGATCAAATAAATAAAATTATAAATAAAAAAATAAAAACTTTTTCACTTGAATTATTACCTCGTATCACACGAGCTCAGTCCATGGATGTATTATCCTCTCAATCAAATTTAGCTGGATACAGAGCAGTAATAGATTGTGTAGCTGAATTTGAAAAAGCTGTGCCGATGATGATGACAGCTGCTGGAACCGTACCAGCTGCTAAAGTCTTGGTTATCGGAGCAGGGGTGGCAGGTTTACAAGCAGTTGCGACTGCAAAAAGATTAGGTGCGATAGTTTCTGCAACTGATGTTAGAGCAGCATCAAAAGAGCAAGTTGAAAGCTTGGGTGGAAAATTTTTGACTGTTGAACAAGCAGAGGATATGGAAACAGCCGGAGGATATGCAAAAGAAGCCTCAGAAGATTATAAAAAAAAACAAGCTGAAATGATGAAAGAAGCACTTAAAAAAAATGATATAGTTATTTGCACTGCACTAATTCCTGGTAAACCGGCACCAAGAATATTAACTGAAGAATTAGTAAAATTAATGAAACCTGGTTCTATAGTTTACGATTTGGCAGCAGAACAAGGAGGTAACTCCGCATATTCGGAAGCTGGAAAAATAAATACGATTCAGGGAATAAAAGTAATAGGTGTGAAAAGTTTAATGAATAGCTTACCACTGACCGCATCTAGTTTATACGCTAAAAACTTGTTCAGCTTTTTGAGAAATTTATATAGTAGAGAAAAAAAAGATTTTAATATTAATTTAGAGGACGAAATAATTACAAAATCATTAATAGGGGAAGTTTAATTATGGAAATAGATCCGTTTATATTTAGATTAAGTATATTTATTTTATCAATCTTTATCGGCTATTATGTTGTTTGGAGTGTTACGCCATCTTTACATACACCTTTAATGTCAGTAACAAATGCTATTTCATCTGTCATAATTGTTGGCGCAATAATAGCTGCATTAGCTGGATCATCAGAGAGTGTTTTTGATGTATCAAGTATTTTTGGATTTTTAGCCATTGTTTTAGCCGCAATAAATATTTTTGGTGGGTTTTTAGTAACTCAAAGAATGCTTCAAATGTATAAAAAAAAGAAAGATAAAAAGAAATGATATCGTCAAATTTATCAGCAATTTTTTATTTAATCTCAGGAATATTATTTATTCTTGCATTAAGAGGATTGTCTTCTCCGGATACATCCAGACAAGGAAATTATTTCGGAATTGCAGGTATGATAATTGCAATTGTAGTAACATTTTTATCAGTAGGAAATTTTTCTAATTCATTAGTTTATGTAGTAATTTTTTTATTAGTAGGTGGAGCTATTGGAGCTTTTATAGCCTTTAGAATCCCAATGACTGCAATGCCAGAGTTAGTTGCAGGTTTTCATAGTTTAGTTGGATTAGCTGCAGTTTTTGTTGCTATAGCAGCTTTCCTAAATCCTGAAGCTTTCAATTTAGGAATAGTTGGTGGGATTAAACTAGCAAGTTTAATAGAAATGTCTATTGGTGCTGCAGTAGGAGCAATTACTTTTTCAGGATCTATAATAGCTTTTTTAAAATTAAGAGGAATAATGTCTGGCTCTCCAATAACTTTTGGAGGTCAACATTTTTTAAACTTGACACTAGGAATAGGAATTTTTGTCTTAATTTATTATTTGTGTATTACCCAGTCTGCAAATATTTTTTGGACTGTAATAATGATTTCTTTTATAGTGGGGGTTTTATTAATTATACCTATAGGTGGTGCAGATATGCCTGTGGTAATTTCAATGTTAAACTCTTACTCAGGTTGGGCTGCAGCTGGAATAGGTTTTACATTAGAAAATACCGCTTTAATTATTACAGGAGCACTAGTAGGTTCCTCAGGAGCAATACTATCCTATATAATGTGTAAAGCCATGAATAGATCCTTTGTGAGTGTAATACTTGGAGGCTTTGGTGCAGACAGTTCATCCGATACTACAAAAGAAAAGAAAGACCAAAAACCAGTGAAGAGTGGAAACGCTGAAGATGCAGCTTTCTTAATGAAAAATGCTTCGTCAGTGATTATAGTTCCCGGTTATGGAATGGCGGTAGCACAAGCTCAACATGCTTTAAGAGAGATGGTAGACAAATTAAAAAAGAACGATATTAAAGTTACATACGCTATACACCCTGTTGCCGGTAGGATGCCTGGACATATGAATGTTCTATTGGCAGAGGCTAATGTTCCATATGATGAAGTCTTCGAGCTAGAGGATATAAATAATGATTTTGCTAATTCCGACGTTGCATTTGTGATTGGAGCAAATGATGTAACAAATCCCGTAGCTAAAA
Organism: uncultured Pelagibacteraceae bacterium; assembly: GCA_902619675.1. GTDB lineage: Bacteria > Pseudomonadota > Alphaproteobacteria > Pelagibacterales > Pelagibacteraceae > Pelagilacustribacter. Next base: position 4,855 of record CACNFA010000012.1, on the reverse strand, counting down.
CAGACCCTAAGAGCCCAATATTTGGAATGCCAGTTCTTGATGTTGAAAAATGTAAATCTGTTTTATTTGTCAAGAGAAGCTTATCCCCTGGGTACGCTGGAATAGATAATGAATTATTTTATAAAGATAATACCTTAATGTTGTTTGCAGATGCAAAAAAAATGACAGAGGATATTGTTAAAAATTTAGAGTAATGAAAACAAAGATATTCTGCGATATAGCTGATTATAAAATAATCAAGTTTTTTAATAATAAACCAATAGTCGACGGTTTTACAACAAATCCAAGCCTAATGAGATTAGCAGGAGCAAAAAATTATAGAGATTATTCTCTAAAGATTTTAAAGATTTGTAAAAAAAAACCGATTTCTTTTGAAGTATTTGCAGATAATTTGAAAGATATGCTTAAACAAGCTTATGAAATAAATTCCTGGGGTAACAACGTTTATGTTAAAATACCAGTTGTTAACTCTAAAGGTAAGTTTACTGGATCAGTAATTAAAGAATTAAGTGATAAGGGAATTAAATTAAATATAACTGCAGTTTACACTTTTGAGCAGACACAAAAGATTTATAAAAAGTTAAGTAAAAAAACTAAATCTATAATCTCTATATTTGCCGGAAGAATGGCAGATAAAGGCAAGGATCCACTTCCAATATTCAAAAAAAGTATTTCTTTAACCAAAAAGAATAAAAATATTGAAATTCTTTGGGCAAGCACTAGAGAGGCTTACAATTACACTCAAGCCAAACAGATTAATTGCGATATCATTACTATGCCACCAAAGGTTATTAATCAAATCAATGGTTTTGGAAAAAGTTTTAAATCAATGACACTCGACACTGTAAAAAGTTTTTTAACTGATAGTAAAAAGTCGAAATTTAGTCTTTAAGAAGCTTTAGATTTAGATCGAGATAGCCTTTTTCTTTCGTGTGGATCTAAAATCAACTTTCTTAATCGACAAGATTTAGGTGTTATCTCCAATGCTTCATCGGTATTTAATAAACTTAATTGTTCAGCTATAGCCATTTTTCTAACTGGTGTTAAAACAACATTTTCATCGGTATTTTGTGTTCTCATATTTGTTAATTTTTTTCCTTTCATTACATTAATTTCAAGATCTCCAGCTTTGGATGAAATACCCACAATCATTCCCTCATAAACAGGATCATTATGTTTAACGAGCATTTCTCCTCTAGCTTGTAAATTAAAAATCGCGAACGCGACTGCCTTACCTGTTTCTATAGATATAAGAGCACCATTTCTTCTCCCTTCCATTTCACCAGTGTAGTCTCCGTAGGAATGAAAGATTCTATTTATAACCCCGGTACCTTTAGTTAAATTCAAAAATCTACTTGTATAACCCATTAAACCTCTGGTTGGCGCATGAAAAATTAGTCTTTTCTTATTCTTGCCTGTATCTTTAAGATCAACAAGTTTACCTTTTCTTCTGTTCATTGAGTCAATGATCTTTGACGAGTATTCTTCATCTAGATCCATAGTGATTTCCTCAATTGGTTCTTGTTTTTTCCCACTATTATTCTCCTTGATTAAAACTTTAGGAGGACTAACAGTCATCTCAAATCCTTCACGCCTCATTTGGGTCAAAAGAATTTCCAACATTAACTCTCCACGTCCACTTATTACAAATGAATCTTTGTTAGAATTTTCCTCAAAAGTTATCCCAACATTATTTTCAGCTTCAAGAATTAGCCGATTACGAATCTGAGTGCTAGTCAATTTCTTTCCTTCTGTTCCGGCTAAAGGAGAACTATTAACTGTTATTGTAATTGACATTGTTGGAGGATCAATCGGTGTTGCACTAATTGGTTTGTTTAACTCTAAATCACAAATTGTATCTGCTACGTTTGCTTTTTCTAAACCTGCAATTATAACTATATCTCCTGCTTCACCTGTTTGAATTGGCACTTTTTTAGTACCTTCATATCTAAATATTTTCGTTAATCTACCTTCATCAACTTTTTCGCCGTTAAGATTTATCGCTTTAATTTGTTGATTTGCTTTTGCAGTTCCTTGAGCTATTTTACCAACTAAACTTCTTCCTAAAAAACTATCAGCATATAATAGAGTGGATAGCATAGCAAAAGGTTGAGTTTTATCTAAATTAGTTGGTTTTACATGCTTCAAAATTAAATCTAGTAATGGATTTAAATTTTCTCTAGGTCCTTCAATATCTTTAGATGCCCATCCTGATCTACCACTAGCATACAAAACAGGAAAATCTAATTGCTCTTCATTAGCATCTAGGCTTACAAATAGATCAAAAGTTTCATTTAAAACTTCATTGGCTCTCTGATCAGCTTTATCTAATTTATTTATAATAACTATTGGTCTTAACCCTTGTTTCAAAGCTTTAGCTAATACAAATTTTGTTTGAGGCATAACTCCCTCTGCTGAGTCGATTAACAGAAGAGCTCCATCAGCCATATGTAAAACTCTCTCTACTTCTGCAGCAAAATCTCTGTGCCCTGGTGTATCAATAATATTAATTCTAGAGTTTTTCCAATTTATAGATGTAGGTTTAGCAAGAATTGTAATACCTCTCTCTTTTTCTAACTCACCAGAGTCCATTACACGTTCCTCTATATTTTCATTTTCTCTGAACGTACCACTTTGCTTCATTAAGCTATCGATCAAAGTTGTTTTTCCATGATCTACGTGAGCAATGATAGTTATATTTCTTATCGAGTCAGTCATTTTGGTTGCGGGGGTAGGATTTGAACCTACGACCTTCAGGTTATGAGCCTGACGAGCTACCAGACTGCTCCACCCCGCGATAAACTATTTTTTTTTAATGTTAATTGCTTGAAGCTTATCTTTTTCTTCTTTTATGTCGTAAACAATCGTTTGATCTTCTTTAAGGACTCTTAGCTTAGAGTCCTCAAGCGCAGACACATGAAGAAAAATATCTTTTTTTGTTTTATCGTCGGTTATAAACCCGTAACCTTTTTTAGCGCTGAACCACTTTAATTTACCTGATGGCATTGTTGTTCCTCTCATTATAATAAAATTTAGTATCTATTTTTTAATTTTTGGAGTTTTTTTATTCTTTTAAGATTTTCTGTTTGAACTCTTTTTTTTCTTTCAGATGGCTTTTCGTAAGTGCTTTTCATTTTCATTACTTTAAAAAAACCCTCTTTTTGTAACTTTCGCTTTAAAACTCTTATAGCTTGTTCCACATTATTATCTTTAACGTCTATTTTGATAAAAACCTCCAGTTAATTTTCATGGTTGTTATCATTAGAAGCATTATTTGTCTATAGAGAAGCATCTTGAGCCTTTTTTTCTTCTCTTAACTTAGCTTTTCTCTCTCTTTCAACTCTTCTTTTTGCCTTATCTAGACTTTTTTGGAAAGCTTCTTGAGTGCAAAGTGCAAGAATTACAGGATCTCTAGGTTTAAGATTAGAGAAATTCCAATAACTTCTTTTTCTTATTAAAGAAACAGTCCCTTTTGTACTTCCAACTAACTTAGAAATTTGTCCATCTGTTAATTCAGATGCATTTTTACAAAGCCATAAAATTGCGTCTGGTCTATCTTGTCTTTTTGATAATGGAGTATACTTTGGTTTTTTTCTTTCCTTAAGATCTACTTTATCTAATTTTTTCAGCAATTTTAAATTTTTTGAGGGATCTTTTGAACATAGTTCAATTTCCTCCCTTGAAAGCTGCCCAGCAAGTATCGGATTATAAGCTTTTATTCCTTTTGCCACGTCTCCATCTGCTATACCCTTGATTTCTAATTCGTGTAAATCACAAAATTCAGCGATTTGTTTAAAAGTTAAAGTCGTATTTTCAACTAACCAAACAGCTGTTGCTTTTGGCATAAAGGGTGTTTCAGTCATATATTATTTTTTAACTCTTAGATTGCTAAATTTTTTGTTGTATTTACTAACTCTACCTTTATCTAAAATTTTTTGTGAACCACCTGTCCATGCGTAGTGTGATTTTGGGTCTACATCAAGTTTTAAAGTGTCGTTCTCTTTACCCCAGGTTGATCGAGTTTCGAATTCAGTTCCGTCTGTCATCACAACTTTGATTTTATGATAATCCGGATGTGTCTTTTTTTTCATGAACGGAGTTTTATATTAATAATAGTTTTTACTCAATATCTTTTTTAATTAAAAGACCTTTCAATTCTTCATGAATATTGTAATTTGATGCTAAAATATTCTTTTTTAAAGGTGCGTTGGTATCTTCCTCAAAAAAATCAATAAATCCTCCAGCTTCTTTTAAAATAATAATCCCAGCTGCAATATCCCAATAGTTTAACTCTCTTTGCCAATAACCATCAAATCTACCACAAGCCACGTAAGCTATGTCTAAGGCAGCGCTTCCAAACTTTCTTACATTAGAAACATTTTTTGAGACATTAATATATTCAGAAAAAATTTTATCTTTAATTTTGCTAGCTCCTTTAGGACCACCAGTTACTATGAGAGCATCACTGATTTTCTTTTTATTGGAAACTCTTATTCTTGAATTATTTAGGTAAGATCCATTACCTTTTTCAGCATAAAACATTTCATTCATAATAGGGTTAAATATAACACCACATTTAACTTCACTATTTTCCTCATATGCGATTGATATTGCAAATTGAGGTATGCCATTTAAAAAGTTCATTGTTCCATCTATTGGATCAATTATCCATCTTTTATCCAAATTAGATTTATTTATTATTCCTGTTTCTTCAGTTACTATCCCGTAATCTGGGTGAGCTTTTTGTAATTCGTCTATTATAATTTTTTCAGTTCTTTTATCTGCTGATGTTACGAAATCTCCAGGACCTTTAGTTGAAACTTGTAAATTTTCTATTTCTCCAAAATCTCTTATA
>CACNFA010000011.1 GCA_902619675.1 uncultured Pelagibacteraceae bacterium | reverse complement strand
AAGAAAGATTAGAAAGCATCATTGAGTCCATTAAATCCTCTGAATTAAAAGCAGATTTTAAAGACGCACCTATTGCAGATTTAGAAATTATTTCTTTAGTTCATCCAAAAAAACATATTGAAAAAATTTTCTCGAACATACCTAAAACTGGAATAATAGGAGTAGAAAGAGAACCTTATGCAGATACTATTTTGTGTCCCAATAGCAAAAATGCAATATTAAGATCATGTGGTGCGGGTATAGCTGCCTGTGACGATCTCATAAAAAAAAATGAGAGAGTTTTTTGTGCAGTAAGACCTCCCGGTCATCATGCAGAAACAGTGCGTGCTAATGGATTTTGTTTTATAAATAATGTAGCTGTATCAGCCAGGTATTTACAGAAAAAATATAAAATAAATAAAGTAGCAATTATAGATTTTGATGTTCATCACGGCAATGGAACTCAAGAAATATTTTTCAGAGATAATTCTGTCGTATACGGTTCTTCTCATGAATTTCCTTTATTTCCTGGTACAGGTGCTGAAAATGAAACTGGTGTTGGAAATATATTTAATGCAACTCTTAAATCTGGAACCGAGAGTGAAGAATTTCTTAAAATATTCCAAAATAAAGTTTTAAGACCAATCGATAGATTTAAGCCAGAGGTAATATTGATATCTGCAGGCTTTGATGCCCACAAACGAGACCCTTTAGCTAATATAAATTTAAACTCAAAAGATTTTTTTGAAATTACTAAACAAATTGCTGAAATAGCTAATACTCATTCCAAAGGTAGAATAATTTCTTTTTTAGAGGGAGGTTATGATCTAATCGCATTATCTGAAAGCATAGTAGAGCACTTAAAGGGCCTAAAGACCCATATTTGACCAATTATTTGGATCTCGAAATTTGTCTACCTCTTTTTTTGTGATAGGTCTGAATAAATAATATCCAATATAAAGCATCAATATAAACAAAAAAATTGTTTTCATATTTCTCTTATAATAAATTATTTTTATGAAATTTAATAAAAGAAAATTCATTAAATATTTGGGATTTGTTCTACTATTTGCAAACATTTGTCCTATTAAATCTTTGCTAGCATCGTCTAAAAAAGTAATAAATCCTAATCTTTCAAAGCGACAAAAAGATATTATGTTTAACGAAGGAACAGAGAGACCTTTTTCAAGCGATTTATTGAATGAAAAAAGAAAAGGTTTTTACCATTGTGCTAATTGCGACGCAAAGCTCTTTGCATCTAACTCAAAGTTTAATAGTGGCACAGGTTGGCCATCTTTTTCAGAGGCTTTACCGGGAGCTTTTAAAACAAAAATAGATTATTCATTTGGCATGAAAAGAACTGAATATCACTGTGCAAAATGCGGGGTCCACCATGGCCACGTTTTTAATGATGGTCCGAGAGAATCAGGAAAAAGGTTTTGTAATAATGGTCTATGCTTAATATTTAAACCCGAGTATAAATAATAATTCTAAAAAATTGTATATTTTATGGGTTTTTTAATACACACTACACCCAATTCGTTCATAATCGATAATGATTTAATATGTTAAATGTTTAATATCCTATTATGGATATAGTACTAGTAATGTTTGGAAGTCTTATACTTGTAGCAACAGGTATAATAGACCCTAGTGCTAAAACTATCGACGTTGCTCAAACGTCACAAACTCAGGTTAAAGTTCCTGTTCCGGAACCAGCTAAAGAACCAGAGCCAGCTAAAGAACCAGAGCCAGAGCCAGAAAAGGAACCTGAGCCAACTCCTCAAACCGAAGAGCCAAAAGAACAAGTTAACGCTGAAGCCAATCAAGAACAAGACGCTAAACCTGAAGAAGAGGAAGTGAAACCGGTTACAGAAGAAACACCAATTGAAGAAGAAAAAGAGGGATTAAGTATTGTAAATATCATGTTGTACATTCTAGGTGCTATTGCAGTTATTGCTGCTGGAATATATTTCTTTATGAGAAGAGAGCCATCTCCACAAAGTGCAGCAGATATTGCAAGAGCTCAATCACAGGAACCAACACCTGAACCTCAGCCAGAACCTGAACAGCCAGTTCAAGAGGAAACACCAACAGAAACTACTCAAGAAGAACCTCAATCAGAAAATACAGACCAATCATCTAATACAGATCAATCATCTAATAACGATGATGAAAATAATAACAGATAAATTAAAATTTCTTTCCACCTTCAAGATAAGCACACTTTTCGCAAGTTTTTTCAATTTTAGGTGGTTCATCTAAGTTTAGCACATCTTTCATTTCAATTATTTTTTTCTCTATCCAATCAGTATTTACTCGGTATGGGATTAGTGTAGTTTTAAAATCTATCTTGTTATCAAATTTATTATTTGTTTTCTCCCCATTACAAACATAAAAAAAAGTTCGGTCTGAAACTTTAAAATTCATTTTTCTTAAGATATGAACATAAATATCCATCTGTAATTTATAACTAAGATGCCATTCGGCATCGAGATAAGAAGAAACTGTTATGGGATAAGTAGAAGATTGGGCTTTATAATCTACAACAACTAATTTTTTTTCAGTCAAATCAAACCAAATATCATCAATACCTCCATGAATTATAAGGTTTGTATTTTCATCTAAATATGAAATGCCACCTTTTAAAGAATTTCTCCACACATCTAAATCTTTGTGCTTATAGGGAACAAAGTTGAGTTTATGTTTAACCATAATTGGATGAGGTTTTTGTTCTTTTCTATACTGATCAAATTCTTTCTTTAATAACTCATCGACTGCAACGTTTAGAGCCCATCCAGGCATTGAGGGTTCTTTTAGTCCTTTTACACGATCTAAATAAAAGCACCTTTTACAGCTCATAAAGTTGAAAAATTTAGACCTACTTATTTTAAAAGGAGTATTTGATTTTTTATCGTAAATAGAAGTTCTTCTTGTTCTGAAAGATACAGCGTCTTTCATTAAATTTGTTTTAATCTTTTAAGTACTTCAGCCTTATCTAATGAGAGAATAACATCATAAAGACCAGGCCCAAATCTTGAGCCAACTAGCGCTATCCTTAAAGGTTGTCCTACACCTTTAAAATTAGTTTTATGTTTTTCAATTAGAGACTTTACTAAAGGCTCTAAAGTTTCTCTAGATAATGAAGAAAGTTTTTCATATTCATTAATAAATTCATTTATTATTTTTTTTGATAAATCATCAATTAATTTTTTATCATCTGCACTTATCTCAATATTATCGTTAATAATATACTGAGCGTTATTCCAAATATCCTCTAAAGTTTTTGCCTTATTTTTTAAAAAAACCATAGATTTTAAAATTATACTCTCTTTTGATTGATCTATAGGTTTTTTGTATTTCGAGACGTATTCTTTGAAAAAATTAAAAAGATCCTTTTCATCTATTGTTTTTATGTAAGTTTCATTTATTGAATAAATTCTATTCATATCTAATTTTGAAGGTGATTTTCCAACACCACTTAGATCAAATAAATCTATACTTTCCTGCTTTGTAAAAATTTCTTTATCTTTGTAAGACCATCCCAATCTTAATAAATAATTCCTTAATGCGTCTGATATAACCCCTATTTTAATATAATCTTCAAGAGTGGAAGCATTGTCTCTTTTTGATAATTTTTTTCCTTGTTCACTATGAATTAAAGGAATATGTGCAAAGTTTGGAACCTCCCAACCCATAGCTTCGTAAATTTGCCTCTGTTTAAAAGAATTGATCATATGATCATCTCCTCTAATAACATGAGTTATCTTCATTTCATGATCATCAACCGTGGCTGAGAGCTGATATGTTGGAGTATTATCTTTTCTTAGAATTACAAAATCCTCAATAGTAGAATTTGAAATATTTCTTTCCCCTTGAACTAAATCTTTTATAATAGTATTCCCTGATATTTTGCTTTTAAATCTTATTACTGGTTTTACTCCCTCAGGAATTTTTAAATCTTTGGCATCTCTCCATTTTCTATTATAAACATATGGTATTCCTTGTTTTTTACATTTTTCTTTTTGTTCATTTATTTCTTCCTCAGAACAATAACATTTGTATGCAAAACCTTTTTTTAATAATTCCTCTGCAACTTTAACGTGTTTAGATATATTTTTAGATTGAATATATTCATCTCCATCATGCTCAATACCAAGCCAAGCTAAAGATGCAATAATTTGTTTTTTAAATTCATCTTTAGATCTTTCTTTATCAGTATCCTCGATCCTAAGAAAATATTTCCCGTTATTTTTTTTTGCTAAAAGCCAATTGAATAAGGCTGTTCGAACTCCGCCAATGTGAAGAGGCCCAGTAGGAGAGGGCGCAAACCTACAATTAAAAGACATTAATATTAATTAGACTATTTTAATGAAAGTTTCTATATAAAGAAACAAGTTTACCTTGAATTTTTATTCTATTTGCAGCGTAAATTTTAGTTCCGTAATTTCGATTTGCTGCCTCAAGAGCGATAGTGTTCCCTTTTTTTCTTACTCTTTTTAAAGTAGCTTCCTGGTCGTCTATTAAGACTACTGCAATCTGACCATTGTCTACATTTGAAACTTTTTTTATGATAACTGTATCACCGTCAGAAATACCTGCTTCAATCATTGAATCACCTTTTACTTTAAGACCAAAGTGCTCACCATTATTTTGAAGATCTTCCGGTAAAGCAACCCTATCAACTTCTTGTTGAATAGCTTCAATTGGTGTACCAGCAGCAATACTTCCTAATACTGACACGTCAGTAGATTTATTATCATTCTTATCTAATCCGCCTTTGATAACGCTTGGTGTAAACGTATTAAATATATCATTTGCGCTCGCGTTTTCAGGTAATTTCACCACTTCTAAAGCTCTTGCTTTATGTGCTAATCGCTTAACAAAACCTCTTTCTTCTAATGCAGAAATTAATCTATGTATTCCTGATTTCGACTTAAGGTTGAGTGAATTCTTCATTTCTTCATAAGAAGGAGAAATCCCTGAAGATCTAATCTTCTTATTGATGAATATTAATAAATTTTTTTGTTTTTTTGTTAGCATAGAACAAACCTCGTACATCTATGTTCTATAAAAGTTCTTTTTGAATTACAACTTCAAATAAATGGCTAATTTATTGAGTAATTTGAATTAATTTTTTCATTAATTCACTAGGATTGTCGGATTTCAAAAGTGATTCTCCAATGAGAAAATTTTTAATTCCGGTTTTTTCATAAATATATTTTGCGTCACTTGCAGTTTTAATTCCGCTTTCAGAAATAATAGGCCCTTTATGTGTTTTAATAACTTCAAAAATAGAAATAGTATTATTTAATGAAACCTCAAGTGTTTTTAAATTTCTATTATTTATTCCAATTAATGCTTGATCAAATTTTAAGGCTATTTCAGCTTCTTTTTGATTATGCACTTCAACAATGACTGATAGATTATGTTTTAATGCTTCAGAATAAATCTCATCTGCTTGGGTTCCATTAAGTGCTGCAATTATTAACAAAACACAATCGCAACCATAGCTTTTTGATAAAGCGATTTGATAAGGATCTATAAAAAAATCTTTAGCTAGAACTGGTATTTTAAATTGTTTTTTTATATCTTGAATATAATCTAGTTTTCCTAAAAAATGCTTTTCCTCAGTCAAAACCGAAAGGCAAGTAGCACCATTATCTATATACATTTTTGCAATATTTAAATGATCAAAATTATTTACAAGAACGCCAGCAGAGGGGCTAGCTTTTTTAATTTCGGTTATTAAAGAAATACCCCTATTTTTTTGGATTGTTTCTTTAAAATTTAAAAAACTTTGCTCTTTGATATTTTTTTCTAAAACACCTAAAGATTTTTCTTTTTTAATTAGGTCCAAAGAGTATCTTTTTTCCTCGATAATTTTTTCTAAAATATTAGTCATTAATTTGATTGGATTTTCACTAAGTGCTGAAATACTTGTCCTGAATTTAAATGTTTCGTAGCCTTTTCGTACGACATCTTAAAATCGCTTTCTTTACCAGAAACTATTAAACCTGCTGCTACATTAAGAGCAACAGATTGAGAAAATTCATTATTTTTTCCTTTAAATATTTCTATAATTTTTTCAGAATTATACTCTGCATTTTTTCCTTTTAAATTTTCCTTATTTGAAGAGTCAATTCCTAAAGTTTTTGGATCAATTATAAATTCTTTAATCATTGAATCTTTAAGTTCAACCACATTTGTTTTTGCAAATGGAGATATTTCATCCATTCCATCCTCGCTATGAACGATAAACGCGTGAACAACTCCGTTTTCTTTAAGTGCCTCAGCAAAAGGTTTCATCCATTTTTTATCAAATACACCAATTACCTGTCTTTTTACCTGTGCGGGACTACTTAAAGGGCCAATTAAGTTAAAGATTGTTTTCTTACCCATTTTTTTTCTAGCAGGTCCCACATGTTTCATTGCAGAATGATAATTAGGTGCAAACATAAAAGCGAAGTTAAAGTTTTTGATACTTTCCTCAGCTTCATTTGGTTTTAAATTAATATTTATTTTTAAAGCTTCTAATACGTCCGCAGACCCACAATTTGAAGAAACAGCTTTATTTCCATGCTTGGCAACTTTTACACCCATACTTGCTAAAACTATGGCTGCTGCGGTAGAAATATTTAAAGAGTTTTGCCCGTCTCCTCCTGTTCCGCATGTGTCTATAGTATTTTGATCAGTTTCAACTTTAGTAGCTTTTTCCCTTAGAACAAAAATTCCTCCTGCTAACTCATCTTTAGTTTCTCCTTTTTTTAAAAAGGACTCTAATATTTCCATTATAAAATTATCTTCGTATTTACCCTCCATCAAATCATTGAATAAAGTTTTACTTTGCTCAAAAGAGAGATTCTGACCTTTTTTCAAATTTTCTAAAACATTAGACATTTTAGTTTGTTATAAAGTTTTTTATTAATTTCATTCCTACTTTCGTACTAATACTCTCCGGGTGAAATTGAAATCCGTGAATATTATAGTCTTTATGCATCAATCCCATTATTGTCTTATTTTGTGTTTCTGCAGTAATAGTAAGTTTGTCGGGAAATTTTTTACGGTCGACCACTAAACTATGATATCTAGTAGCTTCAAAGTTATTTTGAATATTTTTAAACAGACCTTTTTTCTTATGTTTAATCTTACTTGTTTTGCCATGCATTAGATTTTTAGCATTAATAATTTTACCGCCAAAAACTTGACCAATTACCTGGTGCCCCAAACAAACTCCGAGAATAGGAATTTTTTTGTGTACCTCTTTTACAATTTTAAGACAATTACCAGCTTGATCAGGATTACCTGGGCCGGGTGAGATAACTATCTTATCATATTTCTTATTCAAAATATCTTTTCCATTAATTTTATCGTTTCTTATAACATCAACGTTTTTTTTAATCTTTGAAATATAATGGAATAAATTATAGGTAAAACTATCGTAATTATCTATTAATAAAATTTTCATTTAATCTACAGCTTTCAGCAAAGCTTTTGCCTTATTAATTGTTTCTGTGTATTCTTTTTCTGGTTTACTATCAGCAACTATTCCTGCGCCAGCTTGTACATAAAATTTATCATCTTTTATAAGTGCTGTTCTTAAAGCTATACATGTATCGAACTCATTATTAGGTGTAAAATAGCCTATACCACCCGCGTATAATTTTCTTTTATTTTTTTCAAGTTCATCAATAATTTCCATTGCTCTAATTTTTGGTGCACCACTCACCGTTCCAGCAGGAAAACCTGATAAAAGCGTTTCAAAAATTGAGGTATTGTTATTAAATCGACCAATAACATTAGAAACAATATGCATCACGTGGGAATATTTTTCTACTTTAAATTTTTCTGATACTTTTACGGTATTGATTTTAGAGACTTTACCAACATCATTTCTTCCTAAGTCTAATAGCATCAAATGTTCAGCAATTTCTTTTTTATCTTTTAGTAATTCAGTCTCAAACTTTTTATCCTCTTTAAGAGTTCTTCCTCTTGGTCTCGTACCTGCAATTGGCCTAATCGTTACTTCACCTTTCCTAAGTCTCACAAGTATTTCTGGGCTACTTCCTAAAACACTAAAATCTTCATAATTAAAATAAAACATAAATGGTGATGGATTTGATTTTCTCAAATGATTGTAAATTTCTATAGGTTTTTTATTTATTTTTCTCTCAAATCTTTGACTTAAAACAACTTGAAAAATATCACCCTTTTTTATGTAAGTTTTTGCCCTTTTTACCAATGCTATAAATTTATTTTTGCTAGTATTGGATCTAACTAAGTTTTTGTTTGGTTTAAATGTAAATTGATCTGGCAGTTTTATGTTTTCAAAACTTTCATAAAGCTGAAACCTTTTCAAAATAGAGTCATAAGTTTCTCTGTAATTTTTTATTTTTGTTTCAGGATAAACGTTTTCAATATAATAAATTTTTTTTTTAAAATTATCATATATTATTAAATTTTTAGGACGTGATAATCTCACATCTGGTATGTTTAAATCATCTTTACATTTATTAGGTATTTTCTCAATATAACGAATAATATCATAGGAAAAATAACCAACTAACATGGACGCCATTGACGGCAAATATTTTGGCATATCAATTTTAAAGTTTTTAATTAAATTATTTAAATATCTTAAAGGATTAGATTTAATCTTAGTTTTTTTTCCACAGTAATCTAAAGTAATTATATTTTTGTTAATATCCCAAATTTTGTCGGGATTGAGACCTATAATTGTATATCTTCCTCTAATAGCACCCTTTTCAACAGACTCGAAAATAAAACTATTTTTATCAGCTAAAAGAAATTTATATAAGTTTTCTATTTTGTAATAGCTTTTACAATTTAGAGATCTAAATAAGATTTGGTGTTTTTTTTTAGAGTGGTTTTTTTTGAAATCTTTAAAGTTTATATTTATACGCATTAAAACGAATTTTTTACTCGGTCGATTATTCTTTGATTAAGCTCTACTTTATATTTTTCATTTAAATTATTATCATGAGACTGATAAATTTTATTTACTAAATTTAATCGAGCTTTAGCTTCATATTGCTCATAGAGGTTGGTATTTTTAGCAAATTTTTTATATTCTGTTTTTACAGCGAACACTAAAAAATTTTTTGTAAGAGTATTATTAGCAACTAAATTTACCTCTCCATCTTTAGTAAGAAATATCCTTTTTATAATATCTTCAGAAAAAATTTCATTTTGTTTAGTGTTATCAATTTTATAATTTTTTAAGTCTAAATTATTATCTGATGCAAATTTTTCAAATTTTTTCTGATCAAACCCACCCATGCTCAAATCTCTAATTATTGAAGAATTATTTTCTATCTTAGTTTTAAAATTTAATTGAGCGTTTAATGCTTCTTGAACTTCAGGGTCGTCAATTGGTCTATTCTTCTTTTCAACACTCAATATTTCTACTAAGTAGTACATATTATTTTCATTTATAATTTCAGGATTTTTCTGTGATTTAATATCATATATTTTTTTAAACAAACCATCTGAAATTTTTTTAACTTTATTTTTATTTTTATCCTCTTTGTTTGCGTTGATTTCTATCACTGATACCATTTCAAGCTGATTTTTTTGTACAGCCTCATCAAAAGATTGACCATCTAGAATATTATTTTCTAAAGCATCTAATTGTTTAAAGAAGCTTTCATTGTATTCCTTGCTGCCAATAATTTTTTCAGGTTTTATCTCAACATACCTAATTTTTTTGAATTCAGTAAAAAAAATATTTTTATTTCTTTCATAAAGTTCTATTTTACTTTTATCAGACGGTTTATCTTTTAAATGAAATTTTTCTAAATCTATGTATTGTATTGTTTTTATTTGATTTTCCTTTCCAAACTCTTTAATTACTAATGATTCAGGAATTACTATTCCTCCAGATAAAGCACTTAAAAATTGCCTTCTTTTTTCCTGCTCAGCAATATTGGCTTCAAACTGGGGCGCAGTTAATCCACTTTTAATTAAAAATTTTTCATACTCTGTTCTAGAAAACTTTTCCTCTTTAAAAAACATTTTATCATTTTTAATAATATCTCGTAAGGAATTATCATTTACTTCTATACCAAGCTTTTCAATTTCTAATGACATTACTTTTTTGCCGATATACTCTGACAAAATTTTTTCCATTAAATCAGTTTTGGATAAATTTTTAATCTGATCGTCATTTAAATTTAATCTTCTTAAATAATTTACGAATTCTTGTGTACTAATTTTTTCTGAGTCTACAGTAGCTATTACATTCTGATTTCCGCCTCTAAACACATCACCCATGCCCCAAAAAATGAATGGCAAAATTATAATACCCACAAGGAGTTTTATAAAAAAAGACTTAGAAAATTTACCTATTGAAGTTAACATTATATTACTTTATTAAGTTTTTAAAATTATACACCTATAAATTAAATTTAATACTAAGGCAAATAATGAGATATTTTATTGGAAACTGGAAAATGTTTGGAGTTCCTAAATCCATAAATATACTTAGAAAAATTAATTCTTTTTGCTCAAAAGACAAAAATCGGAAAAAATACAGGGTTATTATTACACCCCCCTACACACTTATTGAAACATACTCAAAATATTTTCAGAATAAGAGAATCGCAATAGGGTCCCAGAATTGTTATCAAAAAGACCAATTTTCATCAAATACAGCAGCCGTAAGCCCATTTATGATTAAAAATGTTGGAGCAAAATTCACACTAGTTGGTCACTCTGATAACAGGGCCGAAGGAGATACTGATAAGATGTTGAAAGATAAAGTAAGCTATGCTTTAAAAAATAATCTTAAAGTTGTATTTTGTATTGGAGAAAATAAATTAGAAAAAAAAAGAAAAAAAACATTTGCGGTTTTAAAAAATCAACTTAAAAAAGTTTTAGATAAAAAATTCAATCAAAATAATATTATAGTTGCATATGAACCAATTTGGTCTATAGGCACAGGCAAAATACCTTCTTCAGTTGAATTAAAAAAAACTATTATTCATATTAAAAAGCAACTAAAAAAAATATTTAGGAAGAAAAAAACTCTACCAGTGCTTTATGGTGGTTCCGTGGATGGAAATAATGTTAAAATGTTTAAAGAAATCAGAGAAATTGATGGTTTTTTAATCGGTGGAGCTTCAAAATCTTCTAAGAAATTCATTGATATAATAAAAAATTACTATAGATAAACATCATGGAAAGTTTGCTCATTTTAGTAAATGTAATACTTGCAGTAATATTGATTATCGTGATTTTATTACAAAGATCAGAAGGTGGAGCTTTAGGTCTAGGTGTTTCACAAGATAATTTCACATCAGCTAGATCTGTAGGAACTTTTCTGACTAAATTAACCTCCATTATTGCTGCGTTATTTATCATTTGTAGTATTGCAATAGTTGCTATTTCTAGAGATGAGATTCGTGAAACACAATCAGTTTTAGAAAAAGAAGAAGAACAAAATCCAAACCTTCCACAAATTCCTCAATCCAAGTAATTAAGACTTTTTATTTTTCTCAATATGAAGTATAAATTACTTCCATGGCGCGATATATATTTGTCACTGGCGGCGTGGTTTCATCTTTAGGAAAAGGATTATCATCAGCTTCACTAGCATATTTGTTACAATCGAGAGGCTATAAAGTAAGAATTAGAAAACTAGATCCTTATCTAAATGTAGATCCCGGAACTATGAGCCCGTTTCAACATGGTGAAGTTTTTGTAACGGATGACGGTGCTGAAACAGATTTAGATTTAGGCCACTACGAAAGATTTTCAGGTATCTCAGCAAAAAAATCAGATAATATTACAACGGGTAAAATTTATAGTGACGTATTAAAAAGAGAGCGACAAGGCAACTATTTAGGAAAAACTGTGCAAGTTATCCCCCATATCACAAATAGAATAAAAGAATTTATAAAAAATGATTTAGCTAAGGAGGATTTTGTTATATGTGAAATCGGAGGAACTGTTGGAGATATAGAGAGCCTTCCGTTTTTAGAAGCAATAAGACAATTTTCAAATGAGGCTGGAAGAAAAAATACCTTATTTATTCATCTCACTTTGGTTCCTTATATGAAAGCCTCAGACGAAATAAAGACAAAACCAACCCAACATTCAGTTAAAGAGCTAAGAAGTATCGGAATTCAACCTGATATAATTATATGTAGATCCGAAAGATCAATTCCCCTAGACCAAAGAAAGAAAATTTCATTATTTTGTAACGTTGCAATTGATGATGTAATAGAAACTGTTGATGTTAAGACCATTTATGAGGCTCCAATTAGTTTTAATAAAGAGAAATTAGATGAAAGAGTTTTAAAATACTTTAAAATTAAATCTAAAAAAAAGGTAAACCTTTTGCCATGGAAGAAAATAACACAATTAGTTTTAAATACTAAAAATAAAGTTAATATTGCTATAATCGGTAAGTATGTTGAACTTAAAGATGCATATAAATCTTTGGATGAGGCCTTAACTCACGGGGGTATTGCAAATAATTTAAAAGTTAATTTAATAAGAATTGAATCAGATTTTTTAAAACCAAATGAAATTAAAAATAGGCTCAAAGGAGTTTCTGGAATTTTGATACCTGGTGGATTTGGCAAAAGAGGAACAGAGGGTAAAATTGCAGCAGTAAATTACGCTAGAAAAAATAAGATACCTTTCTTCGGTATTTGCTTCGGTATGCAAATGGCAGTTATTGAGTTCGCTAGAAATAAATTAAACATCAAAAATGCAACATCAAGTGAGTTTGGTCCGTCAAAAGCTTCTGTTGTGGGACTTATGAGTGAGTGGACTAAAAATGGAAAATTAATGAAAGGTACTGATAAAGATCTTGGCGGAACAATGCGTTTAGGTAGTTATGAGGCAAGACTTAAAAAGGACACAAAAATAAGCAAAATTTATAATTCATTAAAGATACAAGAAAGACATCGTCATAGATATGAAGTCAATATTAATTATAAAGAGGATTTTGAAAACAAAGGTATGATTTTTTCAGGATTATCACCAGATAATAAATTACCAGAGATTGTAGAACTGAAAGATCACCCATGGTTTATTGGAGTTCAGTTTCATCCTGAATTTAAATCTAGACCTTTAATTCCACATCCTTTATTCTCATCATTTATAAAGGCTGCAAAATCAATTCGAAAAAATGAAAAATCATAAAGTAAAATGCTCTAATTTCGAGATTGCAAACGACAAACCATTTACATTAATTAGCGGACCTTGCCAGCTCGAAAGTGAGAAGCATGCAATTAAGATCTCAACAGAGCTTAAAAAAATTACTGATGATCTAGGCATAAATCTCATTTACAAAACATCTTTTGATAAAGCTAATAGAACTAGTATAAAAGGTAAACGAGGTTTAGGTTTGAACAAATCTTTACCGATATTCGATAAAATTAGAAAAGAGGTTGGAGTTCCAGTTTTAACCGATGTTCATACTGCCGAACAATGTTCAATAGTTGCTAGTCATGTTGACGTTCTACAAATTCCAGCTTTTTTGTGTAGACAAACTGATCTTTTAATAGCTGCAGCTAAAACAGGTAAAATAATTAACGTAAAGAAAGGTCAATTTTTAGCTCCTTGGGATATAGCCAACGTTATTAAAAAGATTGAGGAGTCAGGCAATAAAAATATTTTAATAACAGAAAGAGGAGCAAGTTTTGGTTATAATACTCTCGTTTCAGATATGAGATCATTACCTATAATGTCTAAATATGGTTTTCCAATTGTATTTGATGCAACACATTCGGTTCAACAACCAGGTGGATTGGGAGAGAAAAGTGGCGGGCAAAGAGAGTTTGTTCCATTTTTAGCTCGAGCAGCAGTAGCAGTTGGAGTAGGAGCAATTTTTTTAGAAACACACGAAGATCCAGACAATGCCCCATCAGACGGTCCTAATATGGTGCCATTGGACGAGGTAAAAACTTTATTAGAAAAACTCACTGAGATCGACAAGATAATAAAATAAGAATGGCAAAAATTAAAAGCATAAAAGGCCGACAAGTCTTTGATAGTAGAGGAAACCCAACAGTAGAGGCAGAAGTTTTTTTAGAAAACAATATTTCTGCAACTGCAATTTCACCTTCAGGAGCATCCACCGGCGCCTTTGAAGCGCACGAATTAAGAGATCAGGATAAAAATAAATTTTTAGGGAAAAGCGTGAATATTGCTGTGGACAATATAAATAGCAAGATTTCAAGTAAATTAAAAGGGTTAGAGTCTGATGATCAAAATAGCATTGACAAAGTTTTATTAGATTTAGATGGCAGTGAAAATAAAACAAACTTAGGAGCTAATGCTACTCTTGCGGTCTCTCTTGCTAATTCGAAATGTTCAGCAATATCAAATAAAAAATCTTTATTTAAAAATCTAGGAAATAATTTTTCTTTACCTTTCCCGTTGATGAATATTATTAATGGAGGGGTACACGCTGACAATGATTTAAATATTCAAGAGTTTATGATTAGGCCAGATTCAGCTAGAAACTTTTTAGATGCTATTGAAAAGTGTTATATAGTAATTCAAAATCTAAAAAAAATATTAAAATCCAAAAAAATGCTAACAAATGTCGGAGACGAAGGTGGATTTGCTCCATCTATTAATACAAATGAACAAGCTTTAGAGTTGATTGTTGATGCGATTGAAAAATCAAATTTTAAACCCGGCAAAGATTTAGTTATTTGTTTAGATGTAGCAGCTAATGAATTAATAAATGATAAAGGCGAATATTCAATTCAATCCAAAAATTTTACCTCAATTGAAGATAATATTGGTTATTACAAAAAATTGATTTCTAGTTATCCAATAAAATCAATCGAGGATCCTTTTGCCGAGGAAGATTGGAATTCCTGGAGTAAGATCACAAATGAAATAGGTAAAAATATCCAAATCGTTGGCGATGACTTATTTGTGACCAATTCTAATAGATTAAGGAAGGGAATAAAAGAAAAGTCAGCAAATTGTATATTGGTTAAACCAAATCAAATAGGTACTTTAACTGAGACATTAGAAGTAATCTCTATGGCTAAAGAAGCCGATTTTAACACCATCATTTCACATAGGTCTGGGGATACTGAAGATACATTTATTGCTGATTTGGCTGTAGCGACAATGTCCTCTCAAATTAAAACTGGTTCGTTAGCAAGGTCTGAAAGAGTAGCTAAATATAATAGGTTATTACGCATTGAAGAAGAACTTGGCAAACAAGTTAAAATGGCTAAAATCTAGTTGATGCGACTTATTGAAAGTTTGAAAAAAAAAAAATTTATATTATTAAACATTTTTTTTACTCTTTATATTGGAATTAATTTGATCGGTGGTGAAAGAGGATTGATTTCTTATTTTGATAAAAAAAAAATTTTTCAAGAACTAGAGAGTAAAGAGAAAATATTAACTAGTGAATTAGAGGATTTAGAGCATAAAATTTCTTTAGTTAAAAATAATGACTTAGACTTTTTAGATATGTTATACAGAGAAAAATTTAAATATGGAACTAAAGACGAAATTATTATAAAATTAAAATGAGCCAAAAACCAAGACACCCAGAAAAAGTTAATAAACCATTTAATCCTATCAAAAGAAAACCAGAATGGATTAGATCAAAAATGGTTGACTCACAAATTTTTTTTCAAACTAAACAAATTGTAAATCAAAATAATTTAGTAACAGTCTGTCAGGAAGCAAATTGTCCAAATATTACTGAATGTTGGAGCAAAAAACACGCAACGTTCATGATTATGGGAGATACATGTACAAGAGCATGTGCTTTTTGTGATGTCAAAACTGGAAAACCTTCGGACTTAGATATTTTCGAGCCTATTAAAATTGCAAAAGCAGTCAGAAATTTAAATTTGAAACACGTTGTAATTACATCGGTAGACAGGGATGATCTTGATGACGGTGGTTCAGAACATTTTTATAAAGTTGTAAAAGCTACTAGAGAAAAAAATCCACAAACTTCTATTGAAGTTCTGACGCCTGATTTTTTAAGAAAAGGTGAAGCGTATAAAAAGGTTTTAGAAGCTGACCTTGATGTTTTTAATCATAATATAGAGACGGTCCCAAGACTCTATACAACTGTGAGACCAGGAGCTCGTTATTTTGCTTCATTAGAACTCTTGAAGAATGCAAAAAAATTTAACAAAAAAGTTTTTACAAAATCAGGAGTAATGGTTGGCTTAGGTGAGAACAAAGAAGAAGTAATTCAAGTTATGGACGATTTAAGATCTGCTGAAGTTGATTTTATTACAATTGGTCAATACTTACAACCATCACCAAAACATCATCCTTTAAACCGTTATTACCATCCCAAAGAATTTAAAGAGTTTGAGCAAATCGCAAAGACAAAAGGTTTTTTACTTGTTTCTTCATCACCTTTAACAAGATCTTCTTACCACGCTGATGATGATTTTAAAAAGTTACAGGATGCAAGAAATAAACAGCTTGAATGTCCTCCGCATCTATAAAAAAAATTATTCCTTGTAAAAAAGAACAATTAGTAAAAATGGTTCTTGATATTGAAAAATACCCAGAGTTTGTTCCCTGGTGTATAGAAGGCAAAATACATGATAAAGTTGAGAGTTCTGATTTAATTACTTTTAATGGGGATTTAAAAGTAGGGAAGAGTATTCTCAATGAAACTTTTGCAAGCCATGTCTCTTATTATAAAGAAAAAGATACCATAATAGTAACTAATCTTGATGGACCGTTAAAACATCTTAAAAATGAGTGGAAATTTAAAGAAGTAAACAATTCAACACAATTGGAATTTTTTATTGATTTTGAATTGAAAAATCCAATTTTGAATGGAATAATGAAAAAATCTTTTGAGCTTGGATTAAATAAAATTGCCAAAGCTTTTGAAGAGAGAGCAACTAAATTATACAAATAATGTTTACAGTTTCATCTTTATTAATTTTATTTATTCTAACTTTCAAATTTTTATCTTCATATATCAAAACGATTAGAACAGGTGATCCTAATGAAACTAACTTAACTTATTGGATGTTCTCTTATGATTTCAAATCTCAAAATAAAGAGTGGGTCCCTGAAGATAAAAAATTATTACAGAGAAAAAGAGCTAGAAACTTTTTAGTTTTTTTACTTTATATTATAGCCTTTAGTATTTTTTTACTACTTAACAGTTTTACTGCTCATTTGTTGAATTATATAGTAAATCCAGAATTTAGTTACCCGGTTTAAAATTTAGTAGATAAAGAAACGTGGGCGTTTTTATCAGAAGTATCTTGAAAAGATTGATTTACATCAAATTTGAGATCAAATCCGTTTAAATTTTTTGCAAGATTAAATCCAGCAGACAGGTCTTCAGATCCACCAAGCGACATTGCGTATTCTGTCTCTCGTTTTGACTTAAAGTTAAGCGAAAGATCAATGGAGTTCGTATGATCTGAAGAACTTCTTTGCGTTCTATTATAATTACTAAAAATATTTAGGTTATCTCTAAAAGAATAGTCAAAACCTAATTTGGATGATAATACATGATTTTTATTACCATTTTGATTATAGGAATAAGTAGTACCTGTATCGTTAATGTAATTTAATCTTGCTGATGATATATCTGTAAAATCATATCCATACGTTAAAGATCCAAAAGGTTTGATTTTGCTATTGTTGAAATTAGTTAACCCATCAAATTTTAAGCCTAATGAAGCTATACCAGTTTCTATTTCTTGGCTAGAATACTTCAAAGCATCAGTGCCTTGCTCAGCAAAGCTATCTAAAAATGTATAACCAAAGTCTATTTTAGCTGAAGGAGTGATAGTAAAATTATTTTTTTTAATTGGTTTATTTAAATTAAATGATCCAAATAATTGCTTATCATTTCTTTTTCCCGAAAGAACATTGCTTCCATCTACTCTTGTTAGATCATTTTTAATTAATCCAATACCAAAAAGACTCTCAATATAGTTATTGTTCTCTAATGGCCTAGTTCTATAAATTGAAAAGTTATAATTTAAACTGTCAGATCCAGTGCCGTTTTTTCCAACTTCTATATCGCTATAACCCACTTGAAAAGCAAATCCTTTTATCTCGTTCTCGTTTATCTTTTTATCAAACCCAATAGTAAAGTTATTTGATAAAATATCTTTTTTTGTACTATCGTCTAATATTTTACTTAGACTGATTGTTCCTTCATTCCACATTGACCATCCCTCTGGTAACTTATTTTTTAAAGGAGATTGATTTAATTTTTTTGAGATGGATGATGCATCATACATAGATGTAAATATAGGATTTCCAAAATCTAAATTAATATTTTGATTAGATAAATTTTTATTAGATCTATTATTTTTAATAAAATTAAGTCGATTAGAAATTGAATTAATAGAATGAGTAATGACATTTTTTGATAATTTAGCGCTAGTTTTTATAGATCCAATAACATCACTATCAGATGTCGGATCGGAAGTTGATGAACTTGATGAGGAAGAAGAACTGCAAGCAGTAGTTAATATATGGAATGCACAACTAAGTGAGTATTCAGTAATATCATCTCCATTATTACCAACAATATACATTTTTGTTCCATCATTATTGAAAGCAACGTATTGTGAATGGGATTCTTGATCCGCTATACTAAAACTTCCTTCTAATGTAACTGTAGATTCAAATGAGTAAGCTGTTGATAAAGAATATTGAAAAACTTTATCAAATTGTAAATCATTCATAAATAATTTTGTACCATCATCATTAAAAGTCATACCTTCAGTAATGTCTGTTTCACTACTCATTGAAAAACTCGTGACTAGTGTTAATGATCCTACATCGTACGCAGATCCCAAATCGTATTCATGAACAGCATCAGAAACTCTTCCAGTTATATAAATTTTTGTACCATCATCATTAAATAAAATGACTTCAGGATTTCCCTCTTGAGCAGTAATAGAAACACTAGATTTAACAAATGTTACTGTTGATGTTAAATCGAAACCCGTACTGAGACTGTACTGGTGTATTTTATCAGAGGCAGAACCTGTAATAAACATTTTAGTCCCATCAGGATTAAAAGCTACAGCATTAAGGGCTGTTTCTTTTGCTGATACACTGTAATTAGCTGTAATCGAAGCCGTTGAAACATCATATGCTGTTGATAATGCGTATTCAAAAACTTTTTTGACACCATAGCCAGTAAGAAACATTTTTGTTCCATCATTATTAAAAACTAATTGACCAGGCGCCTCAGTCTGTCCTGATATATCAAAAGTATCAACAAAAACAGGCACTGCAGCGTTTGCTGATGATGTGTAAGAAGCAAAAATTAGTATATTAATTTTAAAGATAATAATTAACTTCTTTAAACAATTTTTAATTTTTTTTTTCATAATATTCTTTTGATGATAAAAACTTATAGACCCGATCTGAACCTTTTTCAATTTTTTGACTAAACCTTAGGTTGTAAGATTTAATTTGAATTAATTAACTTTGATAACAAATTGAGAGATTTTTTTACCGTTTGTCTTTGAATGTAAGCTCTACCTTTATTTTTAAAATTACATTTATTAACAACAACCTTTTTTTCAATTCTAATTCCAATGTAAACCAGACCCACTGGTTTTTGTTTAGATCCGCCCTTAGGACCAGCTATTCCTGTTATTGAAACACAAACTTTTGATTTACTAATTTTACTTAAATTGTTTACCATTGCCAAACAGCATTGAACACTAACAGCACCATATTTTTTAACAATTTGCTTTGGCACTTTTAATATTCTTGTTTTTGCCTGATTAGAGTAGGTCACAAAACCCATCGTGAATACCTTAGACGAACCACTCACAGAAGTAAAAGTACTGGAAAGCATTCCACCAGTACAAGACTCAGCAATAGCAATCTTTAGCTTTTTCTTATTAAGTAATGAAACAATTTTTTTTATTACAATCATTAGAAAAATTTAGATTTTATTATCATAAAAATTATTAATGTAAGCACAACATAAAAACCTGCAATGACATCATCAAATATTACTCCAAAGGTATTTTTAAATTTTTTATCAAAAAAATTTATTGGAAATGGTTTTTTGATATCAAAAAATCGAAATAAAATAAAAATATACAAATAAAACAATACTGCCTCTTCTGGGCTTTTTAATGTTCCGTGTGAGATTTCATAAAAATAGATTGGAATAGATTGACCTATAAATTCATCTATAACAACTTCTTTTGGATCTTTGTTTTCATTAAATTTAATATATTCGGATACTGCGTAGAATGAATATATAAAAACTAAGAATAAAATTATTAATATAATATTACTAGATAAGTTAATGATATGAAATAAACTGTATAAAAAAATAGTAGTTACTAAAGAAGTTATAGTCCCTGGAGCAAATCTAAAAGATCCAATACCCAAGCATGTAACAAATAAATGATTTAAGATTTTAATCATATTTTATAACTGAACATATAACTTCACACGCTATTGCTTTTTCCTGTCCTATAATTCCTAATTTTTCAGTTGTTTTCCCTTTAATGTTAATCTGACTTGAAGAAATTTCACACAGTTTGGCAATATTATCTATCATCTTTTTTTTTAAATTTTTAATTTTTGGTGTTTGAGTAATAATATTCAAATCAATATTATTAATAAAATATCCTTTCGACTTAGTCTGTTCAATAACTTGTTTCAGTAAAATAGTAGATCTTATATTTTTAAATTTTTTATTTTTATCTGAAAAAATTTGACCAATATCACCCATCTTACAAGCTCCTAAAATTGCATCAGTAATTGAATGAAGAACTGGATCGCCATCTGAGTGCCCTAATGTTCCTAATTTAGATTTTATTTTTAAACCTGCTAAATAAAGTTTTCGTCCTGGAACTAGTCTGTGAACATCAAATCCCATTCCAACTCTTTGTTTAGATTTATATATATTTTTTAAATTTTCAAAATCTGGTAGATCAGTAATCTTAAAATTATTTTTTTCACCTTGAATAAATTTAACTTTATCTAAATTCATATATAAAGAAATATCATCATCTTTGTACTTGCTAGAGCTAGTTTTATGTAAACGATAAATTTCTTTTAAATGAAATGATTGAGGTGTTTGAGTTAAAAAAAAATTATCTTTTTTTCTTCCCACGATATACTCTTCATTACTAGAGTCGATTAATTGTTTTATTGCATCTTGTACTTTAATTGTTGGAACAACTGCTTTTGCTTTTTTCATATTTACTAAAATTGAGCGTAAAAGATTTAATGAAAAATTTGGTCTAGCTACATCATGGATTAAAACTTTAGTTATACCTTTCTGAGAAATTAAATATTTAAGAGCGTTGAATGTAGACTGTTGCCTATTTCTTCCTCCTGCGATCAACTTCACATTTTTAAGTTTTATCAATTTAACTCGCTTTGAGTCCTTTTTGTTATAGACGAGAATGATCTTTTTAATTTGTTTAAATTTACGCGCTTTAATAACGTTTATTTCAATTAATGATTTGCCGGCAATTTTTTGATAAGGTTTGCTAATTTTAGATTTAAATCTATGGCTATTACCGCCTGCAAGAACAATTAAACAAAAACTCATGATATAAGGTTATATTATATTTATATAGATATTTAATGTTAATTTAAGATGTTTAAAATTATAAAAAATTTTAATTGGATTATTTTATCCTCATTTTTGTGTATTTTTATGGGGATTGTAACATTTTTAACTTTCATTAATGAAGGTTTCGTAGAATTAACAGACAAAAATCTCCAAGCTCTTCTGATAATTGATATAATTTTACTTCTTATATTTTTTGGTCTTATTTTTAAAAATTTTTATAGATTTTATTATACTGGAAAAAAAAATAAAAAAGGGTCTCAAACAAATTTAAAATATATATCTATTTTTTCACTTTTCACGGTGATCCCTTCACTTGTTGTAGCAATTTTTTCATTATTCATATTTAATTTTGGAATTCAAAATTATTTTGACAAACAGATTACTAAAGCGGTCAACAATTCATTTGATGTGGCTAAAAATTATTTAGAGGAGAGCAAAGAAAATGTTTTATCAGATGTTATACTTATGAGCAATGGTTTGAATAGAGCCTCTAATCTTTATTATTCAAACCCAACAAGATTTAAAAATATTATGCAATCTGAAAAGATTTTAAGAAGAATTGATGATGTATATTTAATAGATAGTTTGGGAAATATTTTGCTTTCCGATGTAATAGATATTTCTGAGGAATTTGTTATTCCATTAGATGAAGATTACGATCAAGTATTAGAGGGAAAACCCGTATTTGTATCTAATGCTTTAGAGAACAAGACAACTGTCATGACAAAACTGAATTCATTAGTAGATACTTATTTATACATCTCAAGAAACATAGACCCAGAAATATTACGATATTTAAATGAGACAGAACAAGCAGTAAGTTTTTATTATGCTGTTGAGAACAAACAAACTGGAATAAAAGTAACTTTTGCAATTATTTATATAATTGTTGTAACTTTGTTGCTATTTTTATCAACCTCTATCGCAATTAGTTTTGCATCAAGACTAACAAAACCAATTGTTAATTTGATAAGTGCTTCAGACTCAATTAGTAAAGGCGCTTTAGATGTTAAAGTACCAGATTTAGAAATAGATGATGATTTTAGACTATTAAATAAAAATTTTAATTCGATGATAGAGAGGCTTAAAGAGCAACAAGACAAATTACTTATAACTGAGAGATATGAAGCTTGGGAGACAGTTGCTAGGAAACTAGCTCATGAAATTAAGAATCCTTTAACGCCAATACAATTGTCTATAGATAGTTTAAGAGAAAAATATAGAAATAAATTTACTAACCAAAGTCAAGAATTTGAAAAATATCTTGAGACAATTAATAGACAAATTAAAGACATCGAGAAATTAGTGAATGAATTTTCAAATTTTGCAAGAATGCCAAGACCAATCCTTAAAAAAATTAATATTGTGTCTGTAATAAAAAAATCGTTAGATTTTATTAAAATGTCCTCAAAAAATTCGATCAATTTAGCGGTAAAAGAAAAAATGATTTATATAAATGGTGATGAAGATCAATTAAACAGGGTTTTTATAAATTTAATCAAAAATTCTGAAGAGGCAATTGACGAAATTTTACTAAAAGACGCTAAATTTAAAGGTATTATTCACATAGAAATTAGTAAGAATAATGATTATATAATTTGCAGGTTGACAGATAATGGACCAGGTATTACAGACGCTAAAAAAGCAATGACCCCTTACTTTACAACAAAAAAAAAAGGCACAGGATTAGGTCTTCCTATAGTTACTAAAATTATAAATGAACACTCTGGTAACTTTATAATAAAAAACAAAAAAAAAGGAAATGGAACTTTAATAACAATTACTCTACCAATTTTACATGCATAAAGAAATTTTAGTAATAGATGATAATCCAGATATCAGATCTTTAGTAAGTAATATTCTGAGAGATCAAAATTTTCAAGTAAGAACCGCTGCAAATTATGATCAAGCAGTTTATGAGATAAATAAAAAGTTACCTGATTTAGCAATTATTGATATTAAATTAGATAAGGCTGATAAAGACGGCATTGATCTTTTAAAGCTGGTGACAAAAAAAAATAAATTAACTCCAGTCATAATGATTTCTGGCCATGCGACTGTTCAAATAGCTGTGGAAGCTACAAGACTAGGTGCATATGAATTTATTGAAAAACCATTTTCTAAAGAAAAGATTTTAAATTATGTAAACAGAGCTTTGGAGTCATCAGAGCTTAAGAGAGAAAAAGATATAATCGAAAATAAGCTTTTCCACTCCTTTCAATTAGTTGGAAAAAGTCCATCGATAATGAAAGTAAAAAAAATTATTGAAAAACTATCGACGTCAGAAAGTAGAGTTTTAATATCTGGTCCAACAGGAGCTGGTAAAGAGTTAGTTGCGAGAAAAATTCATAAAAATTCTTCTAGGTCTAAAGAGCCTTTTATTATTATCAACGCAGCCCTACTTAAAGAAAGCACATACGAAAAAGAGTTGTTCGGAGAAGAATTTGAAGATGGAAATATTTCATTTGGTGCACTGGAGAGAGCCAACAGAGGAACATTGTTAATAGACGAAGTTTCTGAAATACCATATGAAACTCAAGCGAATGTCTTGAGAGTTCTAATCGACCAAAAATTTAAACGATTAAATGGCTCAAAAGACATTAATGTAAATATTAGATTAATTTCATCTACATCTAAAGACCTGAAGCAATTGGTAAAAATTAATAAGTTTAGAGAAGATCTTTATCACAGGCTTAATGTTATGCCTATTGAGTTAATGTCTTTAAATTCAAGAACAGAAGATATTCCATTGCTAATAGAGTATTTTAAAGAAAAACTTTCTGAGATAAATGGCGTTCAAGAACCTAAAATAGATATTAAAAATGATAACTTTTATACTTATGATTGGCCCGGTAATGTCAGAGAGCTACGTAATTTAGTTGAAAGAATTACTATTTTATCAGCCAATGAATCTAAGTCAGATATTAATAAACTTATCGAGGATATTTTAAATCCATCTTCAACTTCTGTTTCAAATCAAAACCTTTTAGAAAAGTCATTTACATCACCTTTAAAAGAAGCGAGGAAACATTTTGAAAAAGAATATTTAATAACTCAGCTTAAAAAAAATCATGGAAATGTTTCTAAAACTGCAGATTTTATTGGCATGGAGAGATCTGCGCTTCATAGAAAGCTTAAAGAGCTTGGGATAAAAGGCATAAATTAAAATGAATATAATTATATGTGGAGCTGGCAAAGTCGGCTTTTCAATTAGTAAACAACTATCCGCACAAGGTCACTCAGTTACAGTAATTGATCAATCTTCAGAAGATATAAAAAAAATTAATGATACTCAGGATGTGAAAGGCATCGTAGGGCGAGCCTCTTTACCAACAGTTCTAGAAAACGCTGGTGCAGAAAATGCGGACATGATTATAGCAGTCACTAGAAACGACGAGACAAATATGATTGTATGTCAACTTGCTAGCTCATTATTTAATGTTTCCAAAAAAATAGCACGTATAAGGACTAAAGATTTTTTAGATGGTAAATGGGGTAAACTTTTTAATAAATCTAACATCCCTATTGACGTAATAATTTCTCCAGAAATTGAAGTTGCAAGGTCTTTATATAGAAGATTAGAAGCTCCAGGGGCTTTAGATAACGTGCCCTTTGGCAATGATAAAATAAAAATGTTAGAAATATCTATTGAAAAGAATTGTCCAATTAAGAATATTCCATTGAAAAAATTAACCGAAAAATTTCCAGATTTTAAAGCAAATATAGTTGGAGCACTTAGAAAAGATAAATTTATTTATTTAAAAAAAAACGATCAAATACTAGAAGATGATAACGTATACGTTGTTGTTAATAGCGATCAGCTAAATCCAATCTTAAAAGCATTTGGTCATGATGAGAAAGTTTCTCAGAATGTTTTAATAATAGGAGGTGGAAATATTGGTTTAAATTTGGCAAAAATGCTTGAAGAAAATTTTGAGGATTTAAGAGTAAAGATTATAGAGAAAGATAAAAAAAGAGCGGAAGAAATCGCTAACGAATTATCATCCTCTATAGTTATAAATGGAGACGCGCTAGATGAAGATATTTTAAAGGAGGCTAATTTAGAAGGATCAGAAACAGTTCTAGCCTTAACAAATGATGACGAAAATAATATGATGGCTTGTGTACTAGCGGAAAAAACTGGTCTAAAAAAAAGAACAATAGCAATTGTAAATAAATCTAACTATAATTTATTGCAAGATTCATTAAACATTGATGATTTAGTTGATCCAAGAATGACAACAGTTTCTAGAATAATGGAACACGTTCACAGAGGTACAATTGGAACAGTCTACTCGGTACTAGATGGCGAATATGAGTTTATTGAAGCTAAAATTTTAGAAAAATCTGATTTGTTAAACAAAAAAATAAGAGATTCAAATTTGCCCGAAGATATTAGAATTGGTGCTATCTTAAGAAAAGATCAAGTTATTATACCAAGATCTAACTTTATTTTCGAAAAAGATGATTTAGTTGTTTTTTTAGCCAAACGAGAGCAATTGAAAGCGGTTGAAAATATTTTTAGTGTTAGATCAATTTAAAAATAAATGAATTATAAAAGCATAAGTTTTTATTTAGGTTTATTTTGTTTTCCTATCAGCTTGCTAGCATTTGTAAATATCTTGTTTTCATCATATTTTAATTATTTTTTAAGTATTGAAGCTTATTTTATAACTTTAATTGTTTCATTTATTTTTGGTTGCGGATTGTATTTTTTAGGAAAAGATTCAAAAAAAAAAATTGAATTTGTTGATCAGTTAATATTAATTATTCTTGTTTATTTGATTATTGGGTTTTTAATTTCAATCCCATTCTATCTAAGTAACTTTCAAATTACATTTATAAGTGCTTTTTTTGAGTCTATTTCAGGTTTAACAGGTACAGGTTTTTCAATCTTTAAAAATATTAAATATCTTGATCCAACTCTAATACTTTGGAGATCGGCATCTCAATGGATGGGTGGTTTATTTTTCTTAATATTTTTGACATTATTATTTTCTAACAAATCCTTTAACTATAAGATGACTAATTTGACTTATTCTGGTGAAAGTAATTTTAAATCTGAAGAAAACATTAAAAATAGTATTTTTAAAATTTTTATATTTTATTGCATAATTACTGTTATTTCTTTAATTCTTTTAAATATTTCTGGAGTAAGACTTTTTAATTCGTTAAATCTCTCTATGTCATTAATATCCAACGGTGGTTTCTTACCATCAGACAATTTAAGTGAAATTATTTCTACAAAATTTCAGAAAATAGTTCTTATTCTCTCACTTTTGATTTCAATTTTTAACTTTTACCTATTATTTAATATTTTTAACAAAAAAACTTTAATAAAAGAGCACAATGAAGATTTTTACCTTTTTTTATTATCTATATTTTTAATATTAATAATATATTTTAACAAATTTGATTTACTCAATATAGTAATTAGTGTTTTAAGTAGTTTAGCTAATTCTGGAATTTCATTATTAAAAACAGATAATAATTTAAGTTTATACTTTTTACTTATTACTATAATTGGAGGGTCATTAATTTCAAATTCCTCTGGAATAAAGTTAAGTAGATTTTATATATTGCTTAAAATCACATCTTTGGAAATAATAAGACTAATAAGCCCAAACAGTGTTATAAATAAAACAATTTTCAATTCTGAAAAAAAGATAACTGATGATAACGTTAAAATTTCTTTTTTTATATTTATTTCTTTTTTTTTAAGTCTTTTTATTTTGTCGAGTTTTTTAATTTTAGATAATATAGGGTTTGAAAGATCATTTAAATTATCAATATTAGCTTTAACTAATACAGTGAATTCAGAGATGTATAGTTTACAAAATCTCAATTTTTCTAATTTGTTAATATCTTCAAAAATAAGTTTAATTATTTTTATGATTATTGGCAAAATTGAGCTAGTATCTGTTTTTTTAATTTTCAAAAAAATTTTATTTAAGGATTAAATGTCTAAAATTGTAATTATAGGAGCAGGTGCTATGGGATCAGCTTTTGCTTTGCCTTGTTTAGATAATAAACATGATATTAATATAGTTGGAACCCACTTAGAAAACGACTTTATTGATAATTTAAAAAAAAATGGAAATTTACACCCTGGCCTTAATACAAAAATTCCAAATGAAATAAAAATATTTAAATTCGATAAATTTAATGAATTATTAAAATCTAATGTTGATTTGATAGTTTTAGGAATAAGTTCAAAAGGAATTGAATGGGTCGCTAATCAATTGAGTAGTTTATACAATGGGAAACATATGCCTAGATTACTTATGCTTACAAAAGGCTTAAGCATTTATAATAATCAATATGAATTATTAGTGGATAAACTTAAAAGATTGTTGGGAGAACGAGGTATTGTCGAAGTTGATATTTCTGCTGTAGGTGGACCTTGTTTAGCAGCAGGATTGGCCAATAGAGTTCACAGCAGTGTGATTATAGCAAACAATAAAATTGAAACTGCAAAAGAAATAGCAGATATGTTGAACACTAATTATTATCACACCTCACATTCAAATGATTTAAACGGTGTAGAAGTATCAGCTGCAATAAAAAATATCTTCTCAATGG
>CACNFA010000010.1 GCA_902619675.1 uncultured Pelagibacteraceae bacterium | reverse complement strand
AATATGAAAAAGGGTAAAGTTCTTCTAGTAACTCCAAATCTTAAAGGAAGTGAGACAGGATTGAATAGAATTCAACCTTCACTGGGTTTAATGTTAATTGCTCCAATTCTTGAACAAAATGGTTTTGAGGTTAAAATTTATGACTCTGCGCTTGATGGCTGGAATAACCGTAAAATAGTAGATAAAAAAAATCAAATTGTGCTAATTGGACAAACTGACGAAAATATTTCTAAAGTAATTTCAGACTTTTCACCAGACATTGTAGCAATATCTGTTCTTTTTTCAAACCTATTAGAGTCTGCTCATAATATCGCAAAATTAGTAAAAAAAGTTAACAAAAATATTTTTACTTTTTTAGGAGGCAATCATATTTCAAGTGCTGTTTCTGATTATCAGTATGCAAAATCAATTCCTAATTCTGGATTACCCGAAGAAATAGAAGATTTAGAAAATGATCATTTTGATTGCGCTATAATTGGCGAAGGTGAATTTTCGGTCTTAGAAATTTGTCAAAAGTTGATAAACAAAGAGGATTATTCAAATGTTCCCGGATTAGTAAAAAAAATTGGAAAAAAAAATTATTTAATTAATTCTCCGAAAAGAATTCATGATTTAAATTTATTGCCTCAACCAGCAAGACATTTAGTTGACATGGAAGGTTATTTTAAAATTGGAGCATTTCATTCTGCTAAATCGAGATCTAAAAGAGTTTTAAGTGTAATGTGTTCTAGAGGGTGCCCAGAAAAGTGCACTTTTTGTTCAACTCCTACTATGTGGGGACAAAATATAAGATGGAGAACAACAGATCATATAATGAGAGAAATAATTGGGGATGTAAAAAAATATAAGATTGGGGAAATTCAATTCGAAGATGATACAATAACAGTAAATAAAAAAAATTTATATGCCTTATGTGATCAATTAGAAAAAGTAGGTTTACCTTGGTGCACTCCAAATGGAACAAAGGTAAATTATCATTTTAATAAGCAATTAGAAATGTATAAAAAAATGGCAGACTCCGGGTGCTATCAAATTACTCTTGCTTGTGAAAGTGGCAATCAAAGAGTGCTTGATGATATAATTAACAAGAGATTGCCTTTGGAAACAATTTATCCTGCAGTTGAAAATGCTAAAAAAGCTGGAATGTTAGTGCATACTTTTTGGATAGTTGGATACCCTGGAGAAACATATGAAGAAATTCAAAATACAATTAATTTTGCAATGCAGAGCGGGGCTGATAGTTTCTCTTTTGCAATCTTAAGTCCTTTGCCGGGAACTCCAATCTATAGAAAGGTTCTGAAAGAAAATTTATGGTGGGAAGGGAGAAACTTAAACAATTTACTATATCATACCTCATTATTAAAAGTTGACGGATTTAAAGGACCGGAAGAGTTTGAAAAATTTGTTAACGAAATGAATATCAAAGCTAATTTATTAATTAAAAAGAATAGTCCGGAGAGGTTTGAATTGAAATATGGTAAAGAATTTAGAGAAAATAGCTTAATGAAGCAAACATAATAAGTATAAATTATTTTTTTCTAAAATATAACTTTATACAATTGATAATATAGTTTTGTTCTGCCTTGGTCATTTCTGGGAAAATCGGTAATGATATTATTTCTTTACAAATTTTCTCGTTATTTTTTAAAAATATTTTTTTTAGCCTAAGACCTTTATGATGGTAAAGCGGTTTTGGCCAATTAATCAATACCTCAACTCCTTTATCTCGAAGGAACTTGAAAAGTCCAAATTGTTTTTTTGTTCTAATTACGTAGGAATTAAAAACATCTAAATAATGATTTTTATTGTAAATTTTTGGTAAAACTAAAGGCAGGTTCTTTAAGGAATTATTATAACTCTTTGCAACTTTATTTCTTAAATTAATATTTTTATTCAATTTTTTTAATTTTGTATTAACTATCGCCGCTTGTAAATTATCTAAACGTGTGCAAAAACCAAAATAATCAATATCATATCTTGATTTTAAATATTTACCATTTTTTCTTCTTCCCTGACCATGGTTTCTAAATCTCAAAAACTTTTCGTAAAGTAATTTATTTTTAGTAACAATAAAACCTCCATCACCTGCTGCGCCTAAAGATTTAAGCGGATGTAGTGAAAAACATCCTACTTCACCAAATGTTCCAACAAATTTTCTTTTGAACTTTGCTCCAAAGGATTGGGCGCAATCTTCAATTACTTTCAAATTATGTTTTTTTGCTAATTTCATAATACTATCCATTTCACAGGAATGTCCGTATAAATGTACCGGTAAAATTGCTTTTGTTTTTTTAGTAATTAATTTTTCAATTTGACGTGTATCAATATTGAAATCATCAGAAATATCGGCGAGAACAGGCTCAAGACCTATATGTTTTATCGCAGCTAAAGTAGCGACATACGTGTGTCCAACAGTAATGATTTCAGATTTCTTTTTAAAATTCATCGCCGCTAATGATAGTAATAAAGCATCTGTGCAACTGTTCACTGAAACTACATAATTTGATTTTAACAAACTTGATATTGTTTTTTCGAATTTTAAAACTTCATCTCTCAAAACAAAATCTCCGTTTATCATAATTTTTCTAAAATTTGACAAATGAGATTTTTCTTGATTTTTAAATTGTCTTCCAAAATCAATATAAGGTATTTTCCATTTCATTAAATTTGCTCCTTATAAAGTTTCTCAATACCTTGTTTGAGGGAATATTTGTTCTTGTATCTAAAATAATTTTTTGAAGGAATTTTTTTTATTTCATCTAAGTTAAAATCATCAAATCTTTTTTGTTTTTTGTTTGTTTTAATTATAGATTTTGTTTTAATGCATCTTTTGATAGTTCTAGCCAAATCAATAATTTTGATTTTCTTCATATTTCCAATAGTAAAAGTTTTATTCTCAAATTTTTTATCTAGTGCTTTTACAGAGCAATAAGCAATATCTTCAGCATGTATAAAATCTCTTGTTTGTTTTCCGTTGCTATGAACATTAATTTTTTTATTTTTGATTGCTTTTTTAACGAATAAAGATACTACGTCCACTCCTCTATTATTTGTCCCGTAGGCAGTAGCATATCTGAGTATCGTATATTTTATTTTGTATAATAATGAATAGTTTTTTATTATATTTTCAGCAGCAAGCTTTGATGTTGTGTACAAATTCCCTGATTTACCATGTGCATAAATGCTACTAGCAAATATAAAACGCTTTATTTTATTAATCCTCGTTGCTTCGAGTAAGTTCGCAGTTAAAATAATGTTATCTTTTATAGTTTGGTTAGGCATTTTTTTTACTTTATTAATGTCTGATACTCCGGCTAAATGATAAATATAATCTATATTTTTTGTAAGTTTTGTTACTCTTTTTAAATTCGAAATATCTAATTTTATGAATTTTACCTTATGATTAAGAGATTTTTTTTTATCAATAACAAAAACTCTAAATTTTTTTTTAATTAGTAGATTAACAATATTTGATCCAATAAAACCACTTCCACCAGTAACTAAAATATTTTTCATTAAGATTTAAACATAACCACGTTTTTTTTTATTTTTTTGGTTTAATTCTGCTAGTGAGAGATATTCGCTTAAAACTTTAGTGCTTAATTTGTCATTGACCATAGGTTTTGGTGATTGGTGAAAAAAGTACTCCCAAGGTTGTTGGTCCAACTCATGACCATTTTTCATCAATTGATCATAAAGTTCAGTCCCGTAATATGGAGCTAAAACTGACAAAGAGTAATAGTCAGCGTCTATTTTTTTCGCAAAATCAATTGTTTCTTTTAAATCATCATCTGTTTCTCCTGGGAAACCAGCCATAAAATAGGCAGAGAATGGCACCCCGGCTCGCTTTAACATCTCAGCACCTTTCATCATTTCTTCTCTAGTCTCTAACTTTTTAACCTCTGAAAGAATCCTATTGCTTCCAGACTCAAATCCAATCTTAACTCTTTCACATCCGGCTTCAGCCATTAGTTCACAAATTTCATCGTCTAAATGGTCAGCCCTAGCTTCACACTTCCAGCGCATTTTTAAATTGTCTTTGATCATCATTCTTAACATTTCTTTCACTCTTTTTTTCTTAACTGTAAAAACATCGTCAACAAAATATACTATGGTATTATCTTCAATTTTAAGCTGGTCTTTTTCTTGAATATTTGCTGAGGCTGCATAATCATATTTGGTTGGCACATAATAATTGTCTTTAAGTAAATGCATCTCTTCAAGAACTGACTCCGGCGATCTTAATCTAGTAGTTTTTCTATCCCAGTGAAAAGGTGATGCGCAGTAAGTACATTTGTAGGGGCATCCTCTTATGGTGTTTACATAGGAGACGTCTACGTTTTTTTTTTCGTTTTCAGGGATATTCCAAAATTTTTCTCTTTCTGGCATCGGCAATGTATCGATATTCTTTATAACAGGCGCAATTCCAGTTTTAATCAAAATCCCTCCAGTATCTCGAGAAACAACTCCTGGAATTAATTTAGGATTTTTATTTTCTACCAAAGCAGTAAATGCTTCTTCTCCCTCCCTTTGAATTGAGTAATCAATTGATGTGAGAGTTTTTAATATATCAGAGTCTAGAGTAGCATGCACTCCACCTACAACCTGTTTGATGGATGGATTCGCTTTTTTGACATGTTCAGAAATAATTTTTATTGCACTTATATTTGCAGTATATGATGTGTAGCCAACCCAGTCAGGTTTAAATCTTAAAATATTATCTTTCACTTCGTGCCAAATAGCATTGTCTTGATCTCTAAAATAATCTTTGTATGAGTTAAAATTAGAAAATATTTTCTTTATTTTAATGTAACCAGTATCACTTACATAGTCAGCATTGTATAGCCAAGCATCGTGACCTCTCTTATTAAGATAGGAGGCGATATAAGCAATGCCTAGTGAGTTAGCATTATATTTTGAGCCTAATAATCTATAGAAAGGCGGATTTACTAAAAGAACTTTAGCCATTATTCGTCATCTAACACATGAAATCCTTTTATTCAATATTACATTCTAGAGATAATGTCTCATTTTACCAAAAAATTAGAAAAAATTTAATAAATCAAATTATTTCATTATTTGACAAAATTCACTAATCATTGATTTTAATGAGGGAAGATTATTTTTTTTCATACCTTCTTGCACCGCCTGATAATTATTCATTATCCAAGAAATTGTAGAATAAACTGCATCCTTATCTCTTTTAATAACATACACTCCTTCTTTATTTTTTTTTACATATGCTATTTCATCAAAAATAATAATTGGTCTTTTTCTGGATAAGGACTCTTCTAGAACATATGGATGTGCCTCAGTGTATGACGGCAATACAGTAATATTGCACATATCATAAGCTTCGATAAGTTTTTGCTCTGATGACAGATATCCAAGTTTTTTTACTTTTTCACTAACTGTGTTTAATTTTTCTGTATTTCCAGCAATGTAAAGCTCTGATTTAATATTAATTTTTTCAAAAAGTTTTATAAAATTTTCAATTCCTTTTTCGGGATTTATTCTGCCAACATATAACAGCCTCGGTATATCTAATTTGGGAATTTTATTATTAGTGATCCAGTTATTAGTCAATCTTGATGGGGAAACTAAAAAAGATTTTTTCCTTTCATACAATCTTTCATGACAAACTATTACATTTGAAAATCTTGTCATGAATTTAA
The DNA here is from genome assembly GCA_902619675.1 of uncultured Pelagibacteraceae bacterium. GTDB lineage: Bacteria > Pseudomonadota > Alphaproteobacteria > Pelagibacterales > Pelagibacteraceae > Pelagilacustribacter. Next base: position 22,911 of record CACNFA010000010.1, on the reverse strand, counting down.
ACATAAAATCATAAATCCAAACAAATTTTTTTCCTAAAATATGCTCATATTCTTCGTATCCATTACTCATTAAATAAACAAAAATTTTCTTCCTTGTAGTCAAAAGGATTAAAAAGCTCAAAAAAGTGTAAGGGCTAATAGCAACTATTAAATATTTTTTATTAGTAAAAAGAGTTCTTGTAACTCCAAATAAAAAAGAAAATATTGATGAGCCTAAAAAAATTTTTGTAATATTGTATTTATGATTTAATTCTTTATTAGACTTTCTAAAAATGCAACTTATCTCGAAGAAATTATTTAATTCGTCAGGTAGAATTTGTAAATCTAAATTTATACTCTTAAACTCTTTTGAAGAGTTACTTGAAACTTTTTCATTAGATATAATTACTAGTTTTTCCAATTTTTTCTTAATTTTTTCATTAATATGAATAACATCGATAAAACGACAGCAACTAATACATCCTCAAAAGGTGTGGCTTTAGGGAATCCATAATTCCAAATAATAACCAAAATTAACCAAGTAAACCATTCTAAAATTTTGCTAATCATTTATTTTACATCCTTGCTCATTACAATTTTTTCCTTCTTTAATATTATTGTAGAAGTCAATAGCTCTGATTGCTGTCATCATATGATTTTTGTAAACATTTAAATATCCATTTAAACTGTTTGAAAGTTTTTTTGCATCATCCATCATACCTAATCTTACTAGATTAATTAGCATTACCGCATTACCATTAGGAATTGTATTATCGCTAATATCAATAGGTTTAAAAAAAACATCATCATTATCTTTCAAGCTTTTTTGAAAAATATTTCTATCTGTTAGAAAAAATTTGTTTAAAGCTTCCATGGAATATTTTTTTGCTAAATTCTTATATTTAAAATTCATTGTTTTGTTTGATAAATCAATTAAAGCATTTATCAAAAAGGCGTAATCTTCTATAAAAACTATTTTTTTAGAGTAACTATGATAAATTGTATTTTTTAAATATTTTTTCTCAATTTTTACAAAAAATTCCTCTGCTAACTTTAAATAACCTTTTTTAGGCAAAATCTCGTCTGCACATATTAAAGCACTAACCCATAAGGAGTTTAGATCTAGCTGAGTTTTGTCATCAAAAAAAGGTTTTTTTCGTTTAGATCTAAGCGCTAAAAGTTCTTTCAAAACATCTTTGGTGGGTTGCGACTTTTCAATTAGTATAATTTTTTTTTCCCAATTTCCCTCAGGTTCGATTTCAAAATACCTCTCAATGTTTTTTATATTTTTTATCTCGTTAAAATCAAAAATATAATACTTGCCTTCCTCCCCCTCGCTATCGGCATCATACGCTGAGCCTAAAAAACCCTCATTATTTAAAAATTCTTTTTTCAAGAACTCTACTGTTTGTTCTAATTTATCCTTAAAGTAATTATCAGAGTTAATTTTACAAAATTTTGAAAGAAGCAATATAAATTGTGTATTGTCATATAGCATCTTTTCGAAATGTGGTACGATCCAATTCTCATCAACAGTATAACGGGCAATACCGCCTTCAACATGGTCGTATATTCCTTTTGAGCAAAGTTGCTTTATTATTAAATTTAATGGATCGATATATTTCTTATCTTTTGATTTGTTATAAAAATAAATAATTGTTTCATACAAATTGAATGTAGGAAACTTAGGTGCTCCCTTATATCCTCCATTTACAGGATCTAAATGACTTAAGGACACATCCAAAATCGGCTCAAGATCTTGTTGTAATACAGAATTTTTTTTTAAATCAAGATTTTTAATAATTAATTCTTTTTGTTTTATAATATTTTCTCTTTGCTCTTTGTAGGCTGAAGAAACCTTCTTAAGAACCTCTTGAAAAGATGGTAATCCATTTTGAGGTTTTTTGGGAAAATATGTCCCTCCCATGAACGGTACTCCATTTTCATCTAAAAACATTGTAAGTGGCCATCCGCCACCGGCTTGGTTAAACAATTGGAAAGAGCTTTGAAATATAAAATCTAAATCGGGTCTCTCTTCTCTATCAACTTTTATATTTACAAATAACTCATTCATAATTTTCGCAGTCTCATTATCTTCAAAACTTTCGTGAGCCATAACGTGACACCAGTGGCAACTAGCGTAACCAATACTTAGAAGAATTGGCTTTTTATTTTTTTTTGCTAACTCCAAAGTATTCTTAGACCAAGTTTGCCAATGAACAGGATTGTGCTGATGTTGTTTGAGATATGGACTCAAATCATTAGACAAATTGTTTTTATCAGTAATTTGCATCAAAAAATTTCTTTTTAATTAATAAAGATAATATCATTAAAACAGCAAACATTAATAAAGGAACATATATTTCTTGTGTAAATATTAAAGTAATCATATCAAAATTTTGTGCCTGCTTGATGTAAGTATTCAGACCTGCTCCAATTGTATTTAAGATAAAAAATCCAGGAATAAATCCTAATAAACTTGCAAAAAAATAGTTTATTTTTTTCATTTTAAATAAAACAGGAATTAAATTTTGTAATCCAAAAGGAACTCCTAATCCGCCAATAAATCTATATATGAAAAAATAATAAAATTCGTTTCTTTGAAATAATTTAATATATTTTTCAAATTTTTTTTCTAAAATAGATTTAACGAGGTCTTTAAAAAAAAAATTTCCTATGGAATAAAGTATCAAAGCTCCAACTGAAATTGAAACAACTGAAATTATTGTCCCGAGCCATTTACCAAATAAAATTCCAGACATAATTAAAATCGGTGATCCAAATCCAAGGAGTGAAACCCATATGACTGCAAAAACAAAATAGTAAATTAAATTGATAATAATATTTTTACTTATGTATGTATCCACGTTTGATTGAATCTCTTTATAATAAGAAAAATCTCCCATTCTAGATATTTGAATACTTGAAAAAATCAAATAAAGAAAAATAAATAGTATGAGCAAGTAAGAAATACCTAAAAATATTTTCAAATTTTTACTCATAATTTACCTGTACATCAGACAACAATTAAAATATATACCTTAAAATATTTATGAAAAGAACTTATCAACCTAGCAATTTAGTGAGAAAAAGAAGACACGGTTTCAGGGCAAGAATGGCTTCTAAATCAGGAAGGCAACTTATCGCTAGGAGGAGAGCAAAGGGAAGAAAAACTTTATCTACGTAAATTTAGATGGTTAAGCTTGAAAGTTTAAAAAAAAGCGACCAATTCAAAAAAGCTTTAAAAGAAAAAAAGTTTCATACTAATTACTTTTCAATTTTTGCTGCTAAAAATTTCTTCAAGCCAAAACATAAAGCGAATTTACTCATTAGTTTTGTAATGAAAAAAAAAATTGGAAATGCTGTCAAAAGAAACAAAATTAGAAGAAAATTAAAAGCAATAGTTCAAAAATTATTAAAAAAAAGAGGTGCAATTAATAAGGATTACACTTATATAGTTTTCGGTAAGTCTAATGCTTACGCACAAAAACATAATGTGCTTTTGCAATTAATGGAGAAAAGTTTTAGTAAATTAAAAAAATAAAATGACAAAAATTCTTATTTTTATAATCAAAATTTATCAATATTTAATTTCTCCACTTTTAGGTAGTAGATGTAGATTTTTGCCTACTTGTTCCGAGTACTTTATTGAAGCACTTAAAACTCAAGGCTTAACGATGGGAATTAAATTAGGTGTTAAAAGAATTTTAAAATGTCATCCATTTAAGAAACTTGGTGGCAGTCACGGTATAGATTTCGTACCAATTCCCAAAAGTGCTAGTAGGCAAGAAAGATTAAAAAAAATTGTAGAAGGCTTACAAAAGGCTGGATGGAAATTAGAAGATAAAAAGGAAAGTAATAATGGATAGAAATGTTTTTGTAGCAATTGCTCTTTCAATGTCTGTTTTACTTTTCTGGGGTGCTTTTTTTGAAACTCCAAAGAAAAATTCTGATCAACAGGTAAATCAAAAAGTAGAGCAAAAGAATGAGCAAGACTCTATTGCACCAACGATTAATCAGCCACAGATAATAAAAACAATTACTAGAGAAGATTCTATTAATTCGAGTAAAAGAATTAAAATTGAAAATGATAGTGTAGTGGGTTCTATTAATTTAAAGGGTGCTTTAATTGACGATATATCTTTTAAAAAACATAAACAAAAAATTGAAGATGGTAAAAATATCGTTTTTTTAAACCCATCTGATACTGAAAACGGTTTTTACATAGAGACTGGTTGGACAAGTATTGGAAATAAAATTAAAGTTCCAACAAAAGACTCTGAATGGAAAGTAAAAGGAAATAATATATTAAGCAATAAATCTCCGGTTATTTTGCAATGGAACAATAATGAGGGTGTTACTTTTGAAAAAAGAATCGAGTTAGATGACAAGTATTTATTTAAAATATCGCAACAAGTAAAAAATAATTCGAATTCACCTATTGATCTGTATCCGTATGCACAGATGACAAGGAATAAAATCCCCGACGATATTCAAAATTTTTATATTCAACATGAAGGGTTTATCGGTGTATTTGATGATGAATTAAAAGAAGACGACTATGATGATGTAGAAGAAAAAAAAATAGTGAGAGAGTCAAGTGAAGGCTGGCTTGGAATAACAGACAAATATTGGATGACTGCATTTGTACCTGAGTCAGGTAAAAATTTTAAATCTACATTCCTTTACGAAAATGGATTTAAAGCAAATTATATTATTAATGAACCGGTAAATATTGGTAAATCATCAACTGAAGAAAATAAACTCAGATTATTTATTGCTGCTAAAGAGGTTGAGACAATTGATGGATATGCTGCAGCCCAAAATATAAATAAATTTGATTTAGTTATAGATTGGGGGTGGTTCTACTTTTTCACAAAACCTTTATTTTTCGTTATAGATTATTTATTTAAAATTTCAGGAAATTTTGGGACAGCTATAGTTTTATTAACTATTGCTATTAGACTTATTTTCTTCCCACTAGCTAATTTCTCATTCAGGTCAATGGCAAAAATGAAAGCAGTTCAACCGGAGATGATGAGACTCAAAGAGCTACATAAAGACGATAAAGTTAAATTACAGCAAGAGATGATGGCTTTATATAGAAAAGAAAAAATAAATCCTGCATCAGGTTGCTTGCCAGTTTTAATTCAAATACCGTTCTTTTTTGCAATTTATAAAATGCTATTTATTTCTTTAGAAATGAGGCATCAGCCATTTTTTGGTTGGATAAAAGACTTGTCAGCACAAGACCCAACTTCTCTATTTAATTTATTTGGTTTAATTCCATGGGATCCCCCAGGGTTTATGATCATAGGTATTTGGCCAATATTAATGGGGGCCTCTATGTGGGTTCAACAAAAATTAAACCCTGCTCCCGCTGATCCTATACAAGCAAAAATATTTGCTTTCTTTCCGTTATTTTTAACGATCATACTTGCCTCTTTCCCCTCTGGGTTGGTTGTTTACTGGACAATAAATAATATTCTTACAATTGCTCAACAGTATGTAATTGTTAAAAAAACGACTGTGAAAACAAATTAGATGTCAAAAAATATTTCTCTAGACGAGATAAAAAAATTTTGGCCTGATAAAGCTCCAGACATTAACATTGTTCAAAAATACATTAAAAAATATGAAAATGAAAAAATCGTAATTAAATATGGTGGCAATGTTCTAATAGACAGAAATGTCTTTAATAATTTCATATCTGATATAAATGTTCTTAACAGATTGGGCTTATCTGTAGTTGTAGTTCATGGTGGTGGTCCAAGGATCAAAAGAGAATTAGAAAAGAAAAAAATCGTATCGAAATTTATTAATGGCTTGAGAGTTACTGATAAAAACATAATTGATACTGTAGAAGAAGTTTTAATTGATTTTAACAAAGACATAGCCAGTTCTCTTAAGAAATTAGGTTCTCAAGTAGCTATGTTTCATACTAAGAGTGACAACATTATAAAAGTTGAACCTGAGAGAGAGGAACTTGGATTTGTTGGAATCCCAAGTAAGATAAATGATAATTTAATTCTAAACGCATTAAATGATAATAAAATTCCAATTATAGCACCCTTAGGCTTAGGAAAAAATGAACAAACATATAATATTAATGGTGATACTGCAGCCAGTGCTATTGCAAAAAAACTTAAGTCTAGAAGACTGATATTAATGACAAATGTTGAAGGTGTATATGATGATCAAAAAAAATTAATTTCAGAAATTAAACCTTTCGATCTAGAAAATCTTATTAAATGGAAAGTTGTTCAAGGAGGAATGATCCCGAAAATAGAAAACTGTGTAGATGCTGTGCAAAATGGAGTTAGAGGTGTTGTAATTCTAGATGGTAGAAAACCCCATTCTATTTTACACGAAATTTTTTCTGATAAAGGATCTGGAACTTTGATTAGAGAATGAAAGATTTAAAAGATATAAAATTTTGGTTATTTGACCTAGACAATACACTTTATGATGGGGCTACCAAAGTTTTTGATCAGGTTGACAAAAAAATGTCAAAATTTATTTCTGAAAAACTTAATGTCGGTATTGAAGAAGCTAGAAGAATTCAAAAGAACTATTTTCAAGAATATAATACAACTTTAAACGGGATGATAAAACACCACAAAATAGATGCTGATGAATTTTTAGAATTTGTTCATGACGTAGATTTAAGTTTCTTAAACAAAGATAAAGATTTAGAGGACGAAATCAAAAAATTAGAGGGAAAAAAAATAATTTTCACAAATGGCTCAAGAGCTCATGCTCTCAATGTTACAAAACGAATAGGAATAGATAAGCTTTTTGATGGAATTTTTGATATCCGAGATTGCGAATTTATTCCAAAGCCTTCAAAAGAACCTTATAAAAAATTAGTAGAAAATTACAAAATTGAGCCACAATATTGTATATTCTTTGAAGATATTGCAAGAAATTTAAAACCAGCATACGAATTAGGAATGAAAACAGTTTGGATAAAAAATAATGAACCTTGGGCAGCGAAATACTCTGACTCAAATTTCATTAATTATAAAACTGACAATCTAGCAAAATTTTTAAAGGAGATTAATGAGCTACGATAAACTGGAAAAAATAATAAACGAAAATTTTGAAAAAAAAGAAAAAGTAGGTCCAAGATCAGATAAAAAATTAGTCAAGGCTATTAATGAAACTATTAATTTAGTTGATAGTGGTAAGATCAGAGTAGCTAATAAACAAAATGGCAACTGGGTTGTAAATCAATGGATTAAAAAAGCAATTTTATTAAGCTTTAGAATTAATAAGATGGGGATGATGAAAGGTCCTTATACTACTTGGTATGACAAAGTACCCGGAAAGACAGTTAAATGGAAAGAGAAAGATTGGAAGAAAGCTGGGTACCGTCATGTACCTAACGGTGTCGTCAGAAAAGGAGCTTACATTGCTAAAAATGTTGTTTTAATGCCTAGCTTTGTAAATCTCGGTGCTTATGTTGACGAAGGTACAATGATTGACACTTGGGCTTCAGTTGGGTCGTGTGCTCAAGTTGGAAAAAATTGTCATATCTCCGGAGGCGCAGGAATAGGAGGTGTCCTAGAGCCACTACAAGCTGGACCAGTAATTATTGAAGACAATTGTTTCATTGGCGCTCGATCAGAAATTGCAGAAGGTGTTTTAGTAGAAGAAGGTGCAGTATTATCAATGGGAGTTTACATTGGCGCATCTACAAAAATAGTGGATAGGAATTCAGGAGAAATACATTATGGTAAGGTTCCTGCATTCTCAGTTGTAGTTCCTGGAAGCTTACCCAACAAATCGAACCCAAATGGCCCCTCATTGTATTGCGCAGTTATAGTTAAAAAAGTTGATGAAAAAACTAGAAGTAAAACCTCTATAAACGACTTGCTTAGAGACTAATGACTTTAATAAACGAATTACAATTATCAAAAGATTTAATAAGATTCCCAAGCGTCACCCCAAAAGATGCAGGTGCCATAAGCTTCTTGAGTAAAAAATTAAAAAAACTAGGTTTTAGTTGTAAAATACTTGTTTTCAAAGACAAAGGAAGTAAACCAATAAAAAATCTTTATGCACGAATAGGCAAAAAAAGCCCTAACCTTTGCTACGCTGGGCACACCGACGTGGTACCACCAGGAGATATAAAAGATTGGACTGTTAATCCTTTTAAACCTTTGGTTAAAAAAAATCATTTGATTGGAAGAGGCGCGAATGACATGAAAAGCTCTATCGCTTGCTTTGTAGCAGCTGTAAGCCGATTTTTGCAAAAAAAAAGGAAATTAAATGGATCAATTAGTTTTTTAATTACAGGTGATGAAGAGGGATACGCAATAAATGGTACAAAAAAAGTTGTAGATTATCTTAAAAGAAAAAAAGAAAAAATTGATTTCTGTATTGTAGGAGAACCGACTAATCCAAATAAACTTGGAGAGATGATAAAAATTGGAAGAAGAGGAAGTTTGTCAGGCAAAATAGAAATTTCTGGCACACAGGGACATATTGCTTACCCTCACCTTTCAAATAATCCAATAAACACACTTGTAGCTGTATGTAAAAAACTTAAAGAGGAAAAATTAGATAAAGGGAATAAAAATTTTCAACCATCAAATTTAGAATTCACATCAATAAATGTTGATAATAAGGCACATAATGTAATACCTGCTAGAGCAAGGGCTCAGTTTAATATAAGGTACAATAATTTGCATACCTCTTCCTCTTTAAAGAAAAAAATTAATTTCATTGTAAAGAAAATAAGTAAAAAAAATAAATGTAAATACAAAATTGATTACATTACTAATGGAGAGGCTTTTTTAACAAAACCAGGAAAAACAATATTCATGGCAAAAAAAGTCATAAAAAAAATAACGAGAATAAATCCAAAATTTTCTACAACTGGAGGTACTTCAGATGCAAGATTTATCAAAAAAATTTCCCCCTGTCTTGAATTTGGGTTGGTAAATAAAACTATGCATAGAGTAGATGAGTGTGTTTCATTATCTGATTTAAGAAAACTTACAAAAATATATAACGATATTTTAGTAGAGTACTTTAAGTGAAGTTGTATAAAATCAAAAAATCAAAAATAGATAAAAATGGCTTATATGCTGTTCGAGATATTCGAAAAGGAACCAAAATAATCGAGTATAAAGGTAAGTTGATTTCTGTTAGGCAAAGTGAAATTGATCCAAAATTTGATAATGGTAAGGCAATTTATTTATTTAAAATTAATAAAAAATATGATCTTGATGGAGATTTTAAATTTAATACTGCAAGATTAATAAATCACTCTTGCGACCCGAACTGTGAAGTTTTTGGATCAGGCCATAAAGTCTGGGTTTATGCAATGAAAAATATAAAAAAAGGTGATGAGTTATCTTATGACTATGGTTTTAGTTATGATGATGATTATAAAAATTACCCATGTAAATGTGGTACGAATAAATGTGTTGGATATATTGTTAGAGAAGGTTCTAGATGGCGAATAAAAAACAAAAAAAAATAAAAGTAGATATTATTTTACCAAATTATAATAGTAGTCTCTATATAAATGAAACATTAAAAAGTGTTATCAACCAAACATACAAAAATTGGAGACTTATAATTGTGGATGATTGCTCTGACAAAAAAACAAAAAAAATTTTAAAAAAATATACTAAAAATAAGAGAATAAAGATCTATTGGTTAAAAAAAAATAAAGGAGCTGGTTTCTGTAGAAATTATGCAATAAAGAAATCTAAATCATCCCACTTAGCCTTCATTGACTCTGACGATATATGGAAAAAAGATAAATTAGAAACGCAATTAAGATATATGGAAAATAATAATTATCAATTTACATACACGAATTATGAAACATTTGGAAAAAAAAATAGTTTAGTGAGACCATCACAAGAGTATAATTTTGATAAATTTGTGAATGATACATCTATTTGTACTAGTACAATGATTATTCAGAGAGATATTGTTAAAGGTGCTGAGTTTACAGATACTAAAATATGTGAAGATTATTATTTTAAATGTAAAATACTAAAAATGTATAATGCCTATTGCTTAGATGATTTTTTAACGAAGTATCGTATAAGAGAAAACTCTTTACAAAGTAGTAGATTAAGAAATTTTTATTGGATTTGGAAAATAAATAAAAAATACAATAAATTTAATTTTTTAAATAATTTTTTTTCGCTAATGTTTATTTCTTTGAATTCTATTAAAAAATATGGATTAAAGAATATTTAGTACTTCACATTTAATAAATATAAACCATAAGCAGGAGCAGGTGGTGCACATTTTAATCTATTCTTAGACTTAAAAACTTTTTTAAAAACTTTAAAATCCCATTTTTTACTTGATAAATATTTCAAGCATCCTACCATTGATCTAACTTGATTTTGTAAAAAAGATTTTGATTTAAAAATCAATATAATTTCATCTCCTTTTTTTTTTACAGAAATTGATTTTATTTTTTTTATTGGTGATGGTGCTGAACATGAAGCTGCTCTAAATGTTGAAAAGTCATGTGTACCCTCTAAAATTTTTGCTCCTTTTTTCAACATTTTTAAATCTAATTTATTTTTAATATGCCAAGCTTTATTTTTTTGTAAGGAAAGTGATCCCTCCCTATTCACAATCCTATATTCGTAGGTTCTCTCTTTTGCATTGAACCGTGAATGAAAATTTAAATTTTTTTTTTTAATTTCTACTATAGATATCAAACTTTTATTTAAGAAAAAATTTATAGAATTTAAAAATTTTTTTTCATTAATAATCTTTTTATTAATTTTAAAATTAGCGTATTGACCTATTGCGTGTACTCCTTTGTCGGTCCTGCCAGCTCCAATAATTTTTGTTTTAGATTTTAGTACTTTGAATATTGCTTTTTCAATAGTTTCTTGAATTGATTTACCATTTTCTTGAAATTGCCAGCCAACAAAATTTGATCCATCGTATTCAATTTTTAATAAATAATTGTTAATATTATTTAACATTTGAGCCAATTTTGATTTTATTACCTTTTAAAAAATCAGAAACACTTATGCTTTTTTTGCCCTCTTTTTGTAACTCTAATATTTGGATAGCATTTTCTGAACAACCGACAACGAATTGATCACTAATTATATATCCTGGTTTGCCTTTTTCTTTTACTTCAACTGCTTTGATAATTTTAATTCTGGTCTTATCATATTTAAACCAGCAACCCGGGTTCGGGTTTAATGCATTTATTTTAGCTATAATTATTTTGGCTTCATCATTCCAATTAATTTTCGACTCTTCCTTTTTAATTTTGTTTGCATAAGTCGCTTCATGTTCATTTTGTTCTATAAAAACTTCCTCATTTTGCTCGATAAGTTGAAGAGATTTTAAAATCATATTAGCTCCTAATCTAGATAACTCATTACTTAAACTTGAGAAGTTTGTTTTTTCAGAAATCTGAACATTCTTTTTCATCATCACGGGCCCTGCGTCTAGCTTAGGGACTATTTTCATAATCGATATTCCTGTTTCTTTATCTAAATTCATTATTGATCTTTGGATAGGCGCTGCTCCTCTCCACTTAGGGAGTAATGAGGCATGAATATTTATAAAAAGAATATCTTTTAAATTTAATAGTTCACTAGGAAGAATTTTTCCATAAGCTACTACAATAACAACATCAGGCCTTTTTTTTTTAATGAAGTTTATTTCTTCATTAGTATCTAGTTTTTCGGGGTACCTGATATTAATTCTATTTTTTTTGGCAAATTCATAAATTGGAGTAAAACTTAATTTTTGACCCCGATTTTTTTTTTTAGGTGGTTGAGTATAAACCTGAGCTACTTCATGTTCAGAGTCACTTAAAGACTTTAAGATAGGTACTGAAAACTCTGGTGTGCCCATAAAAAAAATTTTTAAAGCCATTATTATTTAAATTACAATTTTAGTTATTTCTTTTTTTTGTTTAATCAATTTTTTTATAATCATATCTTTTTTTAGTTTAGATAAGTAATCAATAAATAAAATGCCATCTAAATGATCAACTTCATGTTGAATGCAGGTAGACAGAAGTCCTTCAGCCTTAAGTTTTTTTTGTTTACCATTATAATCTAGATATTCTAAATGACACTCAGCAGGTCTCTCAATTTCAGCAAAGTGTCCTGGAAGAGATAAGCAACCTTCTTCAAAAGTTGACGTTTTTTTTGATTTATAAATAATTTTCGGATTAATTATAAAAAGTGGATTTTTTTTTTTATCATCTTTTGAGATGTCAATCACTATCAATCTTTTTAAAATACCAACTTGTACTGCTGCTAGCCCAATACCTGGGGCTTCATACATTGTTTCTAACATATCATCCATAAGTTTTCTAAGTTCATCATCTACTCTCTCAAGAGTATTACTTTTTTTTCTTAAGACAGGATCTGGTTCTGTTATGATTTTTCTCTTAGACATTTAATTTAGTATTATATTTCAATTAAACTCTTTTAGGTAGAGCAGAAATTAAAACTTTATTACGCAATTTAATTAAATCAGTCTCGTTTAAAAGATTTGTAATAAAATAAATTGTTTCAGGATCTAATTGGTGTGGCTCATCTTCTCCAATAATTTCGACAATTTTTAAAGCCAAAAATGCACTTTGATTATTTTCAATAAGTTGCAGAAGGTTTTTAGGCACTTCGTACTTGGCGACAAAATCTTTAACCTTAAAATATTCAGGAATTTTAAAACCGTCTTTAGTTAAGGCTTCAACCAAAGCAAGATCTTTTGCGGAATAAAAATATTTCTTATTTTTATTAATTTTTTTAAAAATTTTATCAATATCTTTTTGAATTTTTTTCTGTTCTTCATCTTCTAAATAAAACTTAATTATCTTTGATTGGTGTAAAATTTTATCGTTGTACTTTACTTTCCCAAGTTTTGCTTCTTCATTAATAGAAATTTTTCTCTCAACAACTTCCTTATATTTGTCAGGTATGTTTTCTGATCCTATCTGTTTAAGATTATCACTTAAAACATTTGAATAAATATTGAGTAATTGGTCTTTTTTAAATAAATCTTCAAGCATAAAAAGGTACTCTACTTTTGAATTATTATCTTCAGATAATAAAAATTTTTGATAAATAAGTGATCTAGCATCAGACTCGTCTAGCGTTTGATACACATTTTTTGCATTTATAAGCGTATTCAAATTAAATGGAATTTGTTTGTATATATCGAAAATTATTTTAGTATCGATTTGGTCAAGATTAGCTGCTATTTCCAATTCTTTGATTTTTTGCTTATCATTTATATCATCAAGTTTAATTAAATTAGCCGCATTCAAATAGTTCCAGATCTCTCTTCTTGTTTTTTTAGTAGGTGTATAATTAAAATCTTTAGTAGTTACGCTTGAAAGATAAAAATTTAATAAATTTTTCTCATTAATTATTTCTGAAGTTTTATCTGAAATTCCTAATAAATAATTTATTTTATCATCAAAAAATTTGTCTGATTGTTTTTGCTCTCTCAAGAGGTCTAGGAGGAGTTGTGCTTGTACATTTTTGTTATCAAACACTAGGCAATATATTTTAAATTTTTCTAAATATGGATCCTTGATTGTGCTGTCTATAAACTTTATTTTTTCACACCCCTCTTTTATATTTGCCTGTGATATATTTGTATCTACTAAATATTGAACTGCTTTATCTTTACCATTAAATTCCTTATTTTGTTTTAGAAAATCTTCAATCAAATCAAATCTGTTATTATCTATAAGCCAATTTATTTTTAAATTAGCAAACTCTTTCTCATTCATCCCTTCAGGTGGATATGAGATAGACAAAAGAACATTTTCTAATATTTCTTCAGAAGTTTTTGAAAGTTTTATTTTACTAATTCTTTTAAGACTCGCCCTTAAATCCTCTGCATTTGTTGCTGACCACATATTCAAATCAAAATTAAATTTCTCAGGATCATAAACACCAAATACGTTGCTTCCCTTAGAGCTGTCTATTAAATTATTTTCTATCTTAATATTATTGGAAATTTCAGAGTTAAAAACTTTATCTAAATTAATCTTTTCCGAGTTTTTTATGGGTTTTGTTTCTTTTTGATTTGAAATTTTTGTTTTATCTTTTTTGTTTTTCCAAATATCTATTTTTTCATCTCCCTGTAGTGGAAAAGATACAAGAGAAAAGATTAATAAGCCAAAAAAAGTTTTAAAGCTTTTTAATTTCATTAGTAATATCAATATCAAATTTTTTTTGAGGACTTGGAAAACTGATCTTCTCAATCAAGAAAATCGCAAAAACAAAAACAATTATTACTAAAAACAATTTTATGAGTGTTCTTATTAAAGTACTGCCTAAGCTAGGTTGTCTGTTGTATTTAAGTTGCATAGTTTTTGAATTAATTTAAACTCAATAAATAAGACATATTTATGAAAAATCAAATTCAAAATCGGATGTAAAATTGCTTAAAAACCTTGTTTTAACAGGAATGATGGGAGTAGGTAAATCTACTGTCGGTAAAAGATTAGCGGAAAAGCTTTCTTATAGTTTTATCGATGTTGATAAACTTATTGAGTCTAAAGAAGGATGCTCAATAAACGTTATTTTCAAAAATAAAAGTGAAAATTACTTTAGAAGACTAGAAAGCAAAATAAGTCTTGAGGAATTAAAAAAAGAAAATTCTGTAATTTCACTTGGTGGTGGTGCATTTTTGAATAAATCGATTAGAAGAGCGGTAAAAAACTGCTCAGTGAGCTTTTGGCTCGATGTTGAGATTAATCAATTGATCAAACGACTAAGTAAAACTAATAGAAGACCTCTTTTGGATAAAAAAAATTTAAGAGAGTCTATCAATAAAATTTACTTGCAACGAAAGAAAACATATAGTGAAGCAGATTATAGAATTAGATGTAATTTTTTAAAACCAGAGGTGATTGTCAATAAAGTAGTTAAATTATATGAAAAATCAAGAACTTAAATTTGAAAATAATATTAATTCCTACTCAGTAATTATCGGACATAATGCAATTAATTTTTTGCCAAAAAAAATCAAAAATTTATGTCCTAACTCAAAAAAAATTGCTTTGATTTTTGATAAAAATGTACCAAAAAAATATAAATTTCATCTTCAAAAAAAGCTTAAAAATTATAATTTATTAACTTTGACTTTTGTGCCAAGCGAAAAAACAAAGTCTATTAAATCTGTCAATTTTTTCTTAGAAAAATTATTAGATAAAAACTTTAATCGATCTGATTTAATTATAAGTGTTGGCGGAGGTATTACTGGTGATACACTCGGATTTGTTGCTAGTGTTTATAAAAGGGGTATTAATTTCATAAATATTCCAACTACTTTACTGGCTCAGGTTGACTCTGCAATAGGTGGTAAAACAGGTGTTAATTCATCGCAAGGAAAAAATTTAATTGGTACTTTCTATCAACCAAAATTAGTAATTTGTGATACATCCTTTTTAGATTCTTTACCAAGAAGAGAGATGGTTTGTGGTTACGCAGAAATTTTAAAGCATGGAATAATAAAAGACCAAAAATTTTTCAACTGGCTAAAAAAAAATACAAAATATATTTTTGCAAAAAAATCTAAGGAATTGGAATATGCTATAAAAAAAAGTTGCCAAATTAAAATGTATTTTGTAAATAGAGATGCAAATGAAAAAGGTTTGAGAATGGCTTTAAACTTTGGTCATACCTTTGCTCACGCAATAGAGGCAAAAAATGATTACTCCAAAAAAATAACTCATGGGGAAGCTGTTTTAGCTGGAATAATTTTAGCAACAAGATTATCTTTAATCAAAAAAGTTTGTAATTATAATACACTTCAAAATATTGAAAATATTTATAATGCTAATCATTTAGGTTACTCTTATAAAAAATATTTAAATTCAAAAACAATAATTAGCCTAATACCATTCTTAAAAAATGATAAAAAAAATAATGATACAAATATTAATTTTATCTTATTAAAAAAGATTGGTAAAACAACCAAGCCAAATTCTTTTAAGATACCCCTTAATAATTTGAAAAAATATAGTAAAATTATTTCTCAATATTAATTTCAAGTGCATGAATTTTTGTTTTTAAATCTTCATTTAATATATTCATAATTTTTTTTTGAGCATCTATTCTTGATATTGAATTTAGATATATAGATCTAATTATCAATTTTAGATGAAACTTTTCTGGGCTATAAAATTTATGTTTTTTATGCAAATGTGAATTATCAACAATTTCAACATTCTCAAGTTCAATGTTGTCTTTTAATTTTAATTTAATTTCTTCAAAATAATTTTTCATTATTTAAATTTTACTATATAGAGTCAAATATGAAAGTTATATGTGATTGGGAAAATTGTAAAGAAGTTGGATCCTACAAGGCTCCTTTGGAAAAAGATAATAGTAAAAATTATAGGCTATTGTGTTTAGAACATATTAAAATTTTTAATAAAAGCTGGAATTACTTTGAAAATATGAATGATCAAGAAATTGAATTCTTTATCAAATCAGACCTTACTTGGCATAAATCTACAAAAAAATTTGGATCCTCTGAAAATTTTTTCAATATACTTTGGAATAATGCGCTTGAAGATAAACTAAATATATTTAACAGCTCTAGCTTTAAGGATTTTAAAAAAGCTAAAATATCACAAACAGATAAAGACGCCTTGCAAGTTATGGAGTTAAATGATGATGCAAAATGGGATCAAATACACTCTAAATTTAAAGAACTTGTAAAAAAATATCATCCTGATAAAAATCAAGGGAGTAAAAAATTTGAAGATAAGTTAAAAAAAATTACTTTAGCTTACAGCCAGCTAAAGAAAACTTTAGGAAAAAAATGACTACTAATCAACTACTGCAGAAACCAGATATAAAACTTTCAGTAAAACAAACTTTTGGTTTTGATAGCGAGATGAAAATTGACGCTTTCTCAAAAAAAAATGAATATGTTCCGAAAATTGATCCAGATTATAAATTTGACAAAGATACAACGCTAGCAATATTGGCTGGTTTTTCTTTTAATAAAAGAGTTCTAATTCAAGGCTATCATGGCACTGGTAAGTCTACACATATTGAACAAGTTGCAGCTAGATTGAATTGGCCATGTTTAAGAGTAAATTTAGATAGTCACATAAGTAGAATAGATTTAATAGGCAAAGATGCAATTACCTTAAAGGACGGAAAACAAGTCACCGAGTTCAAAGAGGGAATACTTCCTTGGTCAATACAAAATCCAGTAGCTCTAGTTTTTGATGAGTACGACGCAGGTCGGCCAGATGTGATGTTTGTAATACAAAGAGTTTTAGAAAGTGATGGTAACTTTACTTTATTAGATAAAAATAAAGTTTTAGAGCAACACGACTTTTTTAGAATATTCGCCACAACGAATACAGTCGGTTTGGGAGATACGACTGGGCTATATCATGGAACTCAACAGATCAATCAGGGCCAAATGGATAGATGGAACATTGTCTCAACTTTAAATTATCTTCCTTTTCAAAAAGAATTAGAAATTGTTTCAGCGAAAAATAAAAACTTTAATAATAAAGAAGGAAAAGAGTTATTATCCAACATGATAAAAGTTGCAGACTTAACAAGAAAAGGTTTTGTAAATGGAGACATCTCTACAGTAATGAGTCCAAGAACAGTCTTACATTGGGCTGAAAATACAGATATATTTAAGGATAAAGGTTATGCTTTTAGAATTACATTTTTAAATAAATGTGATGATTTAGAAAAAAAAATTATTTCTGAGTATTATCAAAGATGTTTAGGGGAAGATCTGCCTGAATCTTCAATAAATGTAACTATTTAAAGTGGAAGATAAAAAAGAAAAACTTGAGGACTTTAAAACTGCAATTAGTTCAACTGTCAGATCTTTAGCTAATTCTCAAAAAATTGAGGTTTCTTTTGGAAACCAAGCTTCAAATTCTGAAGAAAATTCTATAAGGCTTCCTGAAATAAACCGTGATATTAATAGGATTAACTACGAGGAGATAAGAGCTGTGGCTGACTCGAAGTCATTAAGATTAAGATTCTCAGACAAAAAGATTTTAAAAAAATATGAGCCAGAGGGTAATATATCAAAGAAACTTTATAAAATTTCAGAAAAAATTAGATGTGAAAAAATTGGAACAAGCTATTTTAAAGGAGTAAAAAATAATATTGAAAAATTTTACGAAAGAAGAATTTCTAATTTAGATTTAAAAAGTAGCGAAGATAAAATTGTTGAATCTTTTGAAAACTTTTTAAGAGTTAAATTTTTAGACTTTCAAACTGATGCCCAGATAGATAAAAAATTAAAGTCCTATAAAAAAGATCTAAATAATCAGTTTAAAAATAAAATGAGCGACCTAAAGGAGCTTACTTTGGATCAAGAAAAATTTAATTCTATTATTTCACAATTAATTACTAAAATGAGTTTAGATGAAAATATAGATGAACAAGAAAAAAGAGATGAAAAAAATGATAATGAAGATAAGCAATCAAAACCTCAAGACCAAGAACAAAAAACCTCTGAAAAAGATGAGAAACACGAGGAAATGTCGATAGATAGTGGCGTTCCAGATTTAGAGAATGAAGCCAAGGATTCTGATAAAGCCGATGAAGAACTGGAGATAGAAGATAGTTCAAGACCTGATCTCAAGAAAATAGGTAAAACAAATTTTGGTGACCTTAGGTACAAATATTATACAGATGAATTCGATGAAATAATTAAAGCTGAAGATCTTGAAACTGCTGAGGAGCTAGCTAGATTAAGAAAAAATTTAGATCAACAATTACTGCAATTAAAAAGTTTTATATCTAAATTAGCTAATAAGTTACAAAGAAAATTATTAGCAAAACAAAGTAGATCATGGAATTTCGATTTAGAGGAAGGTTTGCTGGATACTTCAAAACTTCCAAGAATTATTATCGATCCTTTTAACTCCTTATCATTCAAAAAGGAAAAAGACATAGAATTTAAAGATACTTTAGTAACAATTTTGATCGATAATTCAGGATCAATGAGAGGCAAGCCTATTTCTGTTGCAGCAATTTGTGCAGATATTCTATCAAGAACTTTAGAAAGATGCTTGGTTAAGGTAGAAATATTAGGATTTACCACAAAGCATTGGAAAGGTGGATCATCTAGAGAAAAATGGATGAAAAATGATAAACCAATTTTACCGGGTAGATTGAATGATTTAAGACACATCATTTACAAATCCGCCGACATGCAGTGGAGACAAGCTAAAAACAATATGGGTTTAATGTTAAAAGAAGGATTATTAAAAGAAAATATTGATGGTGAAGCTCTGAAATGGGCTTTCAACAAAATGAATAAGAGAAAAGAAGATAGAAAAATTTTAATGGTCATATCTGATGGAGCTCCAGTTGATGACTCTACTCTATCAACTAATACTAGCGATTACCTAGAAACTAATCTGAAAAATACTGTTAAATGGATTGAAAATAAATCTAATATTGAGTTATTGGCTATTGGAATCGGTCATGATGTGACAAGATATTATAATAAAGCAGTTAAAATTACTGATGTTCAAGATTTAGGAGATGTAATGATAAATCAATTAACTGAGTTATTTGTAGAAAAAAATAAAAAGACTATTCACTAAAGATTTATTCTTGATACAGAATTTTCTGTGTAGTCTTTAATTCTTCTCAATAAAAGCCTAAAAGGAATCAGCATCAAAAAAGTAATAGATAATTTGACCATTAAGTCTCCTATTGCTAATGTTGCCCAAGGAACTCCTGTCCCGTAAAATGCGATAGAAAAAAATAAAAATGTATCTACAGTTGAGCCTAGTATAGATGATGTTAACGGAGCAACATACCATCTGTTCTTTCTGAAATGATCAAAAATCTTTATATCTAAGTTTTGCGCAATAAAAAAAGCTAAACCTGATCCAACGGCAATTCTAATTGATATAATATCTGAAAAATTAGTTGATACTGTAAAAGTAAGCACTATGCCAATAACAAACCCAACATAAACAACTTTTCTTGCAACATCTTTTCCGTAAGCTCTATTAGCGAGGTCGGTAATTAAAAAAGTGATTGGATAAGTAAAAGCTCCGTATGTAAGAATTTCATTTAACCCAAAATACTGTACAGGAAATTGAACGAAATAATTAGAAATAACTACTATAACTCCCATTAGAATTGAAAGTTTATAATACAAGTTCATTTTATGATTTTGCTGTAATCGAGGCTTTAATTTTTTTAACTTTTTTTGATAATTTCCCGTTTCTTGAAGACATTAAAAATTTATCAAGACCGCCCTTAAAGTCTACAGTTCTTAAAGCGGCATTAGCGACGTTTAATTTAATATTTTTTTTTAATATATCACTTCTAAAAGTTACTTTTTTAAGGTTAGGTAGAAATCTTCTTTTAGTTTTATTCTTTGCATGGCTAACATTGTTGCCTTTTAAAGGTGATATTCCTGTTAATTCGCATCTTTTAGACATAAGTTTAATACATTTATATAATTCTAGTGGTTGGATGGGTCAAGCATTAATTCCAACAGCTTCACTAACGTTTTTGAGTTTTTCTTTTTTTAGAATTGAAATTAACTCCTTTTTTATCTCTTTAACTATTCCAGGCCCTTTAAAAACCATTCCAGTATATAATTGAACTGCGTCAGCTCCAGCACATATTTTTTCGAATGCAGATTGACCTGAGTCTATACCACCAACTCCTATTATTTGTATTTTACCTCGAGTTTCTTTATAAAATTTTTTAATTAAGTTTGTAGCAAGATTTTTTAATGGTTGTCCTGATAGACCACCTTTCTCATTTTTTTTATTATCAGCTAAATTTTCTCTATTTCTATCGGTAGTATTAGAAACTATTACTCCAGCAATTTTATACTTAATGATTGTTTCGATTATTTTACTTATTTCACCACTGCTGATATCTGGAGAAAGCTTAACTACCAGTGGCTTTGAAATATTTTTATCTTTTTTTATTTTGTTAATCCCTTGTAGAAGGTTTTCTAGTTCTTTCTCATCCTGAAAAGCTCTTAATCCCTCTGTATTTGGTGAAGAGATGTTGATTGTTAAATACCCTGCATTAGAAAATAGTCTAGATAAACACAAATAATAATCTTCCTCTTTATTTGCTGTATCTTTGTTCGGGCCAATGTTTATTCCTAAAAAACCACTAGGTAAATTATCTGATATTCTTTTTGATATAACTTCAGAGCCATGGTTATTAAAACCAAGTCGATTTATAAGGGCTTGATCTTTTTCTAATCTAAAAATTCTCGGCTTTGGATTTCCAAGCTGTCTTTTAGGTGTTACAGTGCCTACTTCAACAAAACCATAACCAAGTTTGAACAAAGAATTATAAACTTCAGCGCTTTTATCAAATCCAGCTGCAAGGCCTATAGGATTTGGTAATTTTTCATTTAAAAGATTTGTATCCAAAATTTCTTCATCTTCCACTTTAAAAAAGTGTTTAGGTAAGAAATTAAATTTTAATGATTTAATTGCCAAATCATGCGCTACTTCTGGATCTAAAGAAAAGATGTAAGGTTTAAAAATTGAATACATTATTTTATTTTACTATTTATTAATTCAATTGTTTCATTAAGTCCAAAAAAACTTATAAAGTAACCCATTCTAGGTCCATTCTCTTCGCCAAAAACAACCTCATAAATCAGCTTAAACCAATCTCTAAGATTTTTCTCATACCCGTTTTCCTTGCCTACAGTATAAACATAGGTTTGAATTTGCTCTGGTGTGAGTGACTGGTCAATTTTTTTCAATTTTGCGACTAAATTTTCTAAGGCTTTTTTCTCACTTGCGCTAGGACTTTTATATTTTTTTTTTGGCTCAACTTTATCTTTAAAATAATTAATTGCATATTCAGTTAAGCTATCTAATATTTTATGATCATTTGGATTTATTTCTTTATGAAATCTATTTATAAATTTCCAAAGGATATTTTTATTATCTGCGTTACTAGAGCCAACCAAATTTAGCAGCATCGAAAAAGGCATTACTATTTTTTCATTTGGAGGTTTGCCGTTATGGACATGCCATACAGGATTTAGTATCTGATCTTTTGTTTCTTGTAATGGATATTTTTCTACATAAGATAGGTATTCATCAACCGTTTTAGGAACTACTTCTGAATAAAGTTTTTTTGCTCTCTTAGGATTCGGATACATATACAAAGATAAACTTTCAGGTGATGCATACCTGAGCCATTGATCAATCGAAATTCCATTGCCTTTTGACTTTGAAATTTTTTCACCTTTTTCATCTAAAAATAACTCATAGGCAAATCCATTTGGTGGATTTTTTCCTAGTATTTTACAAATTTTATTTGAAAGTATTGCACTTTCAGTTAAATCTTTGCCATACATTTCAAAATCGACATCAAAAGTAAACCAACGCATTGCCCAATCGACTTTCCATTGTAATTTACAATTACCGTTTAATATATCAGTTTCTAATTTCTTACCTTGATTATCAAAAACTACTTTACCAGTTTTTAGATCCATATTTAGCAATGGAATTTCAAGAACTGTACCTGTTTTAGGACAAATTGGTAAAAATGGACAATATGTTTTACGTCTTTCCTCTCTCAGGGTGGGCAAAATAATATTCATTATTTCTTCATATTTTTCTAAAACTCTTAAAAGAGAATTGTTAAAAACCCCTTTTTTATAATTTTCAGTAGAACTTTTAAAAGTAAATTGAAAATTAAATCTTTTAAGAAAATTCTTTAACATTTCATTATTATGTTCTCCGAAACTGTTAAATTTCTTAAATGGATCAGGAATAGACGTTAATGGTTTACCTAAATTTTTTTTTAAAATAACATCATTTGGAATATTATCTGGAACCTTTCTGAGACCATCCATGTCATCAGAAAATGTAATTAATTCATGATCAATTTCTTGAATGTGATTTAAAGCATTTATCATCATCGTAGTTCTAGCTACCTCACCAAA
>CACNFA010000009.1 GCA_902619675.1 uncultured Pelagibacteraceae bacterium | reverse complement strand
TAATTAGTGAGGGGGAAAAATACCCAAAAAAATATTTTAAGAATAATGTTTTAGGGACTAAAAATTTGTTAAAAGCATGTAAAAAAACAACGATAAAAAATTTCGTTTTTTCCTCAACGGCAGCTGTTTATAAAGACGGTCAATATAAAGTACATGAAAATTCTATAATTAAACCAAAAAGTGTTTATGGTAAAACAAAAATAAAAGCTGAAAAAATTATTAAACAATTTTGTAAAAGAAATAAAATTAACTATTGTATTCTTAGATATTTCAATATAGCAGGCTCAAGTCCTTCTGGAAAAATTGGATTAATAAATAAAAGTGATCATTTGTTCAAAAATTTTTCAAGAGAAATTATAAAAAAAAATCCTATTCTTAAAATTTATGGAGACAATTATGATACAAAAGATGGATCTTGTATTAGAGACTTTATTCACGTTTCTGACATAGCAGAAATTCATTATAAAGTTTTAGAAAAGATAAATAAATTAGATAATTCTAAAATTCTTAATTGCGGATATAACCGAGGTATTTCAGTTCTTGAGGTTGCAAAAGCGTTTAAAAAGCAATCTTCCAAAAAGGTAGAAATTTTAATTTCAAAAAGGAGAAAAGGTGATTTAGTTAAAATTATTGCATCGAATAATAAGTTAAAGAAGTTTATAAAATGGAAACCAAAATTTAATAATTTAAATACAATAGTTAAAAGTTGCATTAATTGGGAAAAAAGACAATAATGTCATCGAGTCTTCAAAACTCTTTTAGTGAATTTTGTAAAAAAAATAATTTTGAGATAAATAAAAAACAAAAAAAAATATTAAATAGCCTAGAAAAATTTATTTTTCCAAAAAATAAATTACTTAATATTTTTTCAAAAAAAGAAGACTTTAGTTGTTTCTATCTCTATGGAAATGTTGGAGTTGGTAAAACCATGATAGCTAATTTTGTATACGAACAAATAAATATTAAAAAAACTAAATTTCACTTTAACGAATTTATGATTAATTTTCATGATTTTAGACATAAAAAAAAGGATGATAATACTATTTCTAAATTTGTTAAAAATCTCAAACAAAAATTTGATTTTGTTTATTTAGATGAATTTCAAGTTACAAATATTGTTGATGCGATGATTTTGGGTAAATTATTTGAAAATATTTTTTTGAATAATATTAAAATTCTTATTACCACAAATACTAGATTAACTGATTTATATAAAGATGGTTTACAAAGAGAGCAATTTATCCCTTTTATCGGTTTGATCGAAAAAAAATCGGTGCTAAAAGAATTATTTTTAGAGGATGATTACAGGATTCAGAACCAGGACAAAAATCAGAGAATTTTTTACCCTTTAAATGAAAAAACTTTATTTAAAATTAATCAAAAATTTAGGATATTTACAAAAAATCTTAAAAAAGAAGAAAAATCAATTATCACAAAAGGAAGAGTTTTTAAATTTAAAAATTATTATAGTGGTTTGGCTAGATTTAATTTTAAAGAATTATGTGACCAAAACTTAGGAGCCGAAGATTACCTCAATATATCTCAGATATGCGATCATATTTTTATCGAGGAGGTGCCAATATTTAACGAATACAATTCTAATCAACAATTGAGATTTATTACATTAATAGATATTCTCTATGAAAAAAAAATATCTCTCACACTCTCAATGGAGACAGATTTAATTAAAATAGGAACTTCAAAAAAACATTCTGAAACTTTTAAAAGAACAACTAGTAGACTACACGAAATGACTGCATCAAAATTTTCTTAAAATTTGGTTGTAAATATACATATTTAGTAATTTAAGATAATTTTAAGTCCATATATTGACCATCATAAAATTGAAGAAAGAATAAAATAAAATTATATTATGCCAGTTTTGAATTCTTAATTCAAAAATATTGTTAACAATAAAAAAAAGGAAATCTTAAATGATTAAATCTATTAAAACTTGGATTTTAGTTGGATTAGCTTCTTTGCTTTTGGTTGCTTGCGGTCAAGGTGGAGGAGGATCTGGTTCGAAAAAATCTAAAACTTTAGACAATACTAAGAAAGCTGGATTTGTGAAATGTGGAGTTTCTCAAGGTCTACCGGGTTTCTCTAATGCTGATGCATCTGGAAACTGGTCTGGTATTGATGTGGATGTATGTAGAGCTGTTGCAGCAGCTGTTTTAGGTGATGCTGATAAAGTTAAATATACTCCATTAAGTGCTGCAGAGCGATTTACAGCTTTAACATCAGGTGAAATAGATGTTCTTGCTCGTAACACTACTTGGACATTATCAAGAGATGCTGACATTGGTTTAACATTTGTTGGTGTTAATTTTTATGATGGTCAAGGGTTCATGGTGAGAAAAAATTCTGGAATTAATTCTGTGAATGATTTCAGAGATGGTATTTCTGCTTGTACAAATACAGGTACAACTACCGAACTTAATATGAGAGACTTCTTTAACTCTAAAAATATTAAGTATGAACCAATTGCTTTTGAAAAAGCGGACGAAGTAGTTCAAGCTTACGATGCAGGAAGATGTGATACTTATACAACTGATAAATCTGGATTAGCTGCTCAAAGAACAAAATTGAGTGCACCAAACGATCATAAAGTATTACCTGAAACAATTTCTAAAGAACCATTGGGACCAGTAGTAAGACAAGGGGACTCAGTGTGGGAAGATATTGTAAGATGGTCTCTAAACACAATGATCGAAGCTGAAGAATATGGTGTTAATTCATCAAACGCTTCAAGCCTAAAAGAATCTGACAACCCAGCTATCAAAAGATTAGTTGGTGCAGAAGGAGAATTAGGTGCTGCGTTCGGTTTAGATAATGACTGGAGCTTAAGAATTATCGAGCAAGTTGGTAATTATGGTGAAAGCTATAAAAAACACATAGCTGATACTGGAATTTTACCGAATAGAGGTCCAAATGAATTATGGACTAAAGGTGGAATTCTTTACGTACCACCAGCAAGATAATATCTAATAAAATTAAAAAGGGCTGGATTTATCTGGCCCTTTTTTTTATTCTTAAATTTAAATGAATTTTAAAAAACTAAATATTGAAAACAAAAAAATTCGAGATTTTATACCTCAAGCATTAACTGTTTTAGCCTTACTTTCAGTAATTTTTTATTTTGCGACTAATGCGCAAATTAACATGGGTAACAGAGGAATATCCTTTGGTTTCGGTTTTTTAAGTCAAGAAGCATCATTTGATATAGCTTTTTCCTTAATCGAATTCGATGGATCTTACTCTTATGGAAGAGCCTTTTTAGTCGGATTATTGAATACTATTTTAGTTTCAATTATAGGAATTTTCTTAGCAACAATTCTTGGAGTAATTGTGGGTGTTGCCAGATTGTCTAATAACTATTTGATAGCTAAAACTGCAGAATGGTACGTAGAAATATTTAGAAACATTCCACTAATTTTACAAATATTTTTTTGGTATTTTGCAGCACTTAGAGCGTTACCCTCACCAGAAAATGCAATAAATTTTTATGATATATCCTATTTGACAATTAAAGGTTGGTATATTCCTAAGTTTGTATGGACCAATTTTGATATATTTTTTTATTCACTTATATTAGCATTTATATCTATATATTTTTTAAATCGATATGCAAAAAAACTACGTGAAGAATTTGGTAAAATTTTACCAACTTTTACTTTATCACTAGGGATTTTAATTTCGATACCTCTATTAAGTTTTCTTTTGCTAGGCGTATCTCTTTCTTTTAATTATCCAGAATTAAAACAACTATCAGAAACATCTTATACTTATGAAAATGGAGTTAGTATAATACCAGAATTAATAGCTCTTGCTCTTGCACTTTCCATGTATACAGCAACCTTTATTGCTGAAAACGTTAGAGCAGGAGTTATGGGTGTAGGTAAAGGTCAGAAAGAGGCTGCAGCGAGTATCGGACTGAACAAAAGCCAAATTCTTAAATTAGTGGTGATGCCTCAAGCATTAAGGATTATTATTCCACCAACTACCAACCAATATTTAAATTTAACAAAAAACTCATCTTTAGCAGCAGCAATAGCATATCCAGACATGGTTTTAGTTTTTGCAAAAACTGCTTTAATGCAAACAGGAAGAGCGATTGAAATTATTTCAATTACAATGCTTACTTACTTATCTCTAAGTATATCGATATCTATACTTATGAACTGGTATAATAAAAAAATGGCTATCAAGGAAAAATAAATGATATTGAATAATTTTAAACCAACAAAAGATAAAATTAATACATTTTTACCCTTAGGAAGTATTTTTGTTATATTTGCCTTTTTAGACGTTTTGACAAATACTTTTTTAAACTACAATATTACTGGTTTTTTGCCTCAAACATTAAATTACTTTTCTCCATTATTGATAGGCTACATCGGTCTTTATCTAATAAGAATAGAGTACAGTGGTATTATTTTTTTAGATAAATTAAATAAAAACATTAACTCAAGTAATTTAAATGCTTTTTTAACTCTTCTAATATTATTCATAATAATTAAAGCAATTTCACCTTTGATGAATTGGTTAATTTTAGAGGCTAATTTTACAGGTTCTTCAAAAGATGATTGTACTGATAATGGAGCCTGTTGGGTATTTATAAAAGTATGGTTTAACAGACTAATGTATGGTCTTTATCCTGATGTAGAACAATGGAGAGTTAATAGTGCCTTTTTATTGTTATTTGCTTTGGTGGGAATAGCCTTTTTTGTGCCTCAAAAAATTAAAAAATATTTTATAATTTTCTTGCTATTCATTTATCCTTTTATTGGTATTAAGTTACTTTCAGGTGGTAGTTTTGGTTTAGTATATGTGGAGACTGCTGCGTGGGGAGGTCTCTCATTAACTTTTATTATTTCTGCATTTGCTATCCTTTTCTGTTTTCCAATAGGTGTTTTTTTAGCATTAGGTAGGAGATCTTCATTGCCAGCTATCAGATATATTTCGATTGGTTTTATAGAACTTTGGAGAGGCGTGCCTTTAATTACAGTTTTATTTATGGCAGCAGTAATGTTTCCTATGTTTTTGCCAGATGGTACTTTTATTGATAAGCTAATTAGAGTTTTAATAGCGATCACTTTGTTTGAAGCTGCTTACATGGCAGAAGTTGTTAGAGGAGGATTACAAGCTTTACCAAAAGGTCAATATGAAGCTGCGAAGTCTTTAGGAATGGGATATTGGAGAATGAATGTTCTAATTATATTACCTCAAGCGCTTAAATTGGTAATACCTGGGATAGCAAATACTCTTCTAGCTTTAGTAAAAGATACACCTTTAATTTTTGTAGTGGGGTTGATGGAATTAGCTGGTATGATAGGTTTAGCAAAAACTAATCCAAAATGGCTTGGAATGGCCATGGAGGGATATGTTTTTGCTGGTTTAGTTTTTTGGGTAATATGCTATGCAATGAGTAGATATAGTCAAAATTTAGAAAAAAAGTTAAGCACTGAAAGATAATTATGAGCAAAATAATAGAGTTAAAAAAAGTAAATAAATGGTTTGATAAATTTCAGGTGTTAAAAGATATTGATCTTGAAGTTGCTCCTCAAGAAAAAATAGTTATATGCGGCCCATCAGGTTCAGGAAAATCAACTTTGATTAGATGTATAAATAGATTAGAAGAGCATCAAGAAGGAAATATAATTGTTGATGGCACGGAACTAGCAGAAAATACCAAAAACATTGAAAAGATTAGAGCTGAAGTTGGAATGGTTTTCCAGCAATTTAATTTATTTCCTCATCTTTCAATTTTAGATAATTGTACTTTAGCTCCAATCTGGGTAAAAAAACTTCCTAAAAAGGAAGCAGAGGAAATCGCGATGAAAAATTTGACAAGAGTTCAAATAGATGATCAGGCATTAAAATTCCCAGGACAACTTTCTGGAGGACAACAACAAAGAGCGGCGATTGCTAGAGCACTTTGCATGGAACCAAAAATTATGTTATTTGACGAACCAACATCTGCTTTAGATCCAGAAATGATTAAAGAAGTTTTAGATGTTATGGTTGATTTAGCTAAAGGTGGAATGACAATGATCGTAGTGACACACGAAATGGGTTTTGCAAAAGAGGTCGCAGATTATATGATTTTTATGGATGAAGGTAAAATTGTAGAACGAGCTAAAACAAAAGAATTTTTTGATAATCCAAAATCAGATCGAACTAAACTATTTTTAAGTCAAATATTATAGCCATTTTGGAATTGGCAAATTTTTACTTTTTAAAAATTCTTTATTAAAAATTTTACTAGCATATCTTTTTCCATGATCACAAAGAATAGTAACTATAGTTTTTCCAGGACCCATTTTTTTTGCAAGTTTAATTGCACCAGCTATATTAATTCCAGAGGATCCACCTAACACAATTTTTTGCTTTTCAATTAAATCATACACTATATTAAGAGCTTCTTTATCATCAGTTTGAAAAGCATCATCAACTAATGCCTTTTCAAAATTTTTAGTAATTCGTGCAGTACCAATACCTTCTGTTATTGAGTTACCTGAGCTTTCTAATTTATTATTCTTAACATGGGAGAATAGGGAAGAACCCATTGGATCGGATAATGCAATTTTAATATTTTTATTCTTGTTTTTTAATCCTATAGACACTCCGGCTAAAGTTCCACCTGTCCCAACAGCACAAGTAAAACCATCAATTGAGCCGGCTGTCTGACTCCAAATCTCTTCAGCGGTAGTTTTGATATGAGCATCTGTATTAATTACATTATCAAATTGATTTGCCCAGTATACACCATTCTTACTTTTCTTATTTAAATCATCAGCAATTAGTTTAGATTGTTTAATATAATTTTTAGGATTAGAATATGGTACAGCGTCTACTTCAATTAATTCAGCACCTAATTTTTTAAGAGTTTCTTTCTTTTCAATCGATTGAGTATTCGGAATTACTATTTTTAGCTTTAGATCATATTCTTTACAAACTACTGCTAAACCTATTCCAGTATTACCAGCGGTTCCCTCTACAATAGTACCACCTTTTGATATAAGTTTTCTTTTTATTGCATCTTCAACTATGAAGAGGGCTGCTCTATCCTTTACTGACTCACCAGGATTAAAATATTCAGCCTTTCCATAAATATTACAACCAGTCAATTCTGAGGCTTGTTTTAATTTTACTAATGGTGTATTTCCAATTTGAGATATAATTGAATTAGTTTCCATATCATTAAATATATGAAAAAATATATACTTTCAATTGGTTTAATATACTTCTTTTCTTTTGATATAAACGCTCATGTAAGCCACTATTCTAAATATAATTATTTAGAATATGAATTATTTAGAAATAACAAATCTATAGGATTTCATAAATATAATTTTGAGAGAAATGGATCAAAATTAATTATTAATAACGAGGTAAGCTTTAAAATCACAAAACTAGGAGTAAATCTTTACAAATATTATGCAAAAGGAGAAGAAAAGTATGAAAATGGAATTTTTTCAGGCTTTAACTCAATTACAAATCAAAATAAAAAAGAAAAATATGTAAATATTACAATTGATCCAACTGATAAGGATCTAATTATTGACGGATCTTCTTTTAAAGGCAAGGTAGATAAAGATATGATTATTGGAACCTGGTGGAATCATGAAATAGTACAAAAGAAAGCTCAAATCAGCGCAGTTTCAGGAAGAATTATTGAGCAAAAGGTTGAATTTAAAGGAAAAGAGGATGTTAAAATAGGAGATAAAGTTTACAAAACGTTAAGATTTAATTTTAGTTCATCTGACCCGAGTTTGTCCAAAGATAAAAAGCTTAATACTGATATTTGGTATGAAGAAGAAACATTTCTTTGGGTAAAAGCAGCTTTTGATAAAACCGGTTATTGGGAGTATAGGCTAAAAAAAGTAAAATAATTTAAATTTATCACTCTATTTTTTTGACTAAGTCAACAGTAAATATATGTTTTTTTGGCATTTTAGACCCCCTAAAAAAAAAATTATTGCTATTGCTAAAAAGTTCATTTTGAGGTTTTATAATTGAAAATTTAGGGAGTTCTATGGAAGAAAATTTCAATGTTCATTTGGGAAAAAAATTAAGAATGAGAAGATTATCTCTAGGATTAACACAAACTAAGGTAGCTCAAGCAATTAATGTTACATTTCAGCAAATTCAAAAGTATGAAAAAGGAACTAATGGAGTAAGCTCTAATCGGCTAATGCAATTATCACAGTTTCTTAAAGTTCCAATAATTTATTTTTTTGAAGATTATAAAGAATTCAAGGATGTTAGTTCTGGAGACGATTCAAATGACGATTTAAATTATTCTTTTTTAAGTAGAACCTTTTCATCATTGTCACGATCTCAAAAAGAAAAAATTTTACAAATACTAAATAATTCTGCAAAATTCGAGAAAGCAATCTAGTTGGCTCCTCGGGCAGGACTCGAACCTGCGACCAATTGATTAACAGTCAACTGCTCTACCAACTGAGCTACCGAGGAATAAAAGCGAACATACTTTTTTTAATAATATAAAACAACTAAATTTTTTTATGGAGGCCACGCCCAGAATCGAACTGGGATAAAAGGATTTGCAATCCTCTGCGTAACCATTCCGCCACGTGGCCATTCTTTGAGATAAAATCCTTAAACTCATGATGATTTTAATCTATTTTTGTTACTATCAAATAAATATATCTTATTTTTTTGGAAGTAAATTGTAATATTTTTATCTTTTATATTTTTAGCGCTTTTTATTCTAATTTCTGAACCATTTAATCGTGAATAAAGTATTTTTTCTGATCCTAAATTTTCAATTAAATCAACATTGATTTCAGCACCATATTCACTTTTATTTTCTAGGGAGATATCTTCTGGTCTAATACCTACATAAAGGACATCTTTAAAATTAAAATTTTCAAATTTAATTTCTCTATTGAATAATTTAAATGTATTTGTATTTACAATATCCTCAGTTTTTATCGTAAAAATATTCATTTTTGGATTTCCAATAAATTCTGCAACAAAAACATTATTTGGATTGTTATAAATATCCTCGGGACTTCCAAATTGTTCAATCTTTCCTTTATTCATAATTACAATTTTATCAGCTAAAGTCATAGCCTCAATTTGATCGTGGGTTACATAAACAATATTGCTTTTTAATTTTTTGTGTAATTTTGAAATTTCAACTCTCATTTCTGATCTTAGAGCTGCATCAAGATTTGAAAGAGGTTCATCAAATAAAAATAATTTAGGATTTCTTGTAATTGCCCTACCAATAGCAACTCTTTGTCTTTGTCCACCTGATAATTCCTTTGGTCTTCGATCCAGAAGGTCTTCAATTTTTAAGATTTTTGCAGCCTCAATTACTTTCTCTTTTATTTGATCTTTTGTAATTCTTTCAGATTTTAAACCAAAAGAGATGTTTTCAAAAACATTCATGTGGGGATATAATGCGTAAGACTGAAAAACCATTGCGATTTGTCTTTTTGAAGGTAATAAATTATTTAAAAGATTATTTTCTAAAAGAATTTTTCCGTAATCAATTTTTTCCAACCCAGCTATCATTCTTAGTAGTGTAGATTTTCCGCAACCAGAAGGACCCAACAATACTATAAATTTCCCTTTTTCAACCTCTAGGTTAAATTTACTAATTACGTTGTTTTCACCAAAAGATTTATCTATATCTTCAAATTTTAAAAAGGCCATTTTTCAATAAATTCTAAATTCTTTAATTTTATCAAATCTCCTATACATTTTAATCATGGAATTTTTTATCCATCTTGTTAAACTTAAAGCATTATTTAATTAAATAATAGGAGGAAAGATGAAAAAAATACTAACGTTCATTTTTGCTTTAACTTTACTAACGTCTAATAGTTTCGCAGATATAACTTTTTGGACCACTGAAGTTCAGCCAGCAAGAATGGAAAAGCAAATGGAAATGGCTAAATTATTTGAATCCAAGACTGGTATAAAAGTTGAAGTTATACCGGTAGAAGAAAAAGATTTAGGTTCTAGAGCTACTGCAGCTGCAGCCGCAGGAAATCTTCCTGATGTGATCTATCATACACTTCAATATGTTTTACCTTGGGCTGAAGCAGGCATACTTGATGTAAATGCTAATAATGATGTTGTTAAAAGTTTAGGAAAGAAAACATTTGCTCCAGGAGCATTGAACATGGCAAAGAAGGGTGGAAAAATTGCTGCTGTGCCAGTTGATGGTTGGACGCAAATGGTAGTTTATAGAAAAGACTTATTCAAACAAGCAGGTCTTGAACCACCGACAAGTTATGAAAATATTACAAAAGCTGTAAAAGTTCTTTCAAGCGGAGACATGTTCGGATTTGTAGCTGCAACTAAAACTGATGAAAACTTTATGAGCCAAGTTCTTGAACATGTTCTTTTAGCAAATGGTGTTAACTTTCTTAAAAAGGGTGGAACAAGAAACCAAGGAAAAGCTCTTAAAAACTCTTTAGAGTTTTATAAAGTTATAGCTAAGGCTAGTCCTCCAGGGGAGTTATTCTGGAAACAATCAAGAGAGTTATACTTTGCTGGTAAAACACCAATGATAATTTGGTCACCGTTTATAATGGATGAATTAGCTGGTCTGAGGGACTCAGCTCCACCAACAATAAACAGCGATCCTACATCACCTGAACTTGCTTCTAAAACTGGTTTTATAACAAATTTTAGTGGACCAAATAACAAGAAAGGTGCTGCATGGGCAGATGTAAGATATTTTGGTATTACAGCTGATGCAGATACTGATGAAGCTAAAAAATTTGTTGAGTATTCAATGGACGAAGGTTACACAAGCACGTTAGCAATCGCTCCTGAGGGTAAATTTCCAGTAAGAAGAGGAAATTCTTCAGATCCTGCTGCGTTTACAAAAGCTTGGAGTAAATTACCAGTTGGTGTAGATAGAAAAAAACCATTGACCGAACTTTATTCACCCGATGTAATAAATAACATTGTTGCAGGATTGGATACTGCAAATAGATGGGGTGTAAAAGAAGGTGAACTTTCAAGAGCATCAAAAATAATCAATGCTCAATTCTTAAATAGAATTACAAGAGAATACATTGATGACCAAATAACTGTTGATGAAGCAGTTAAAAAAATTAACGCAGAATTAGCAAAATTCTAGCAAATTTATTTCTTAAAAGCGGATAATAGGTTATTATCCGCTTTTAAATGAGTTCCACATTATCAAAAATAGAAAAAAGGACTGCATATACACTTCTTTTACCTGCTGTATGTCTAGTTTTTGCAATAATTTTATTTCCAATTTTCGCAAATGTCTGGATTAGTTTTAAAGAAGTTGGACTTAAAGATATAAGAATTCCCGAGCCTAGGGCAAAAAAAATTGTAAAAAATATACAAGATAACAATTCTGAATTAAAAATTATCTATAAATTGAGAAATAGTTCTCTAATCCAAGATATTAGGGAAGTTAGATTCTCAGATAAATTACCTAAAAATATAGATCCAGTTAATTTGGATAAAAGATGTGAATTCAAGTCACAGAAAGTTAAATGTTTTTTTGGAGATTGGGAGGCAGGCTATCGTGAAAATTTTGAAATTTTTGTAAAAGACGTAAATAATAATAACATTAATAGTAAAGATATTGAATCAAGTAAACCAAATTTGAGTGGAAAATCAAATAATATCTTATTGACAACAGATTTTACTCTCAAAAATTTTAAAAATGTTTTCATTAATAACAATTTTTTTGAGCTTTTAATGACGACTTTTTACTTTACTTTTTTTGGAACACTTGGAGCTATTCTACTTGGTATATTTGCTGCTCAACTAGTAAACCAAAAATTTTATGGCAGATCATTTATGCGGAGTATACTGCTTTTTCCTTATGTAGGTCCTGTTGTTGCTCTGGCTTATACTTGGACCTTGCTCTTGGATCCAAATAGCGGTACTATTAATACCCTTCTTGTTAGTTACGGAATTATCGAAAAACCTATTAATTTACTAGGACAAAAGTATTTAATTTTCAACATTTTAGGGTTGGATTTAAAACTTAGATTAGCATTGACCACAGTTATATTTTTTGAAATCTGGCGATACTTTCCATTAGCTTTCTTATTTATATTAGCAAGATTACAAGCCATTCCTAAGGATCTTTATGAAGCTGCTGACGTAGACGGCGCTGGTCCTTTTAAAAAATTTTTTTATATCACACTTCCACAAATTACAGCAATTTTATCTATTTTATTTATGATTAGATTTATTTGGAATTTCAACAAATTTGAAGATATTTTTTTATTAACAGGAGGTGCTTCAGGGACGTTAACTTTACCAATAAGTGTTTATCAACAAGGATTTGCTGTATCAAATATTGGAATGGGCTCAGCAGTCTCTATAGTAATCGTATTATTATTAATAACTTTTATGATTATTTATTTTAGATTAAT
Source organism: uncultured Pelagibacteraceae bacterium (assembly GCA_902619675.1). Taxonomy (GTDB): domain Bacteria; phylum Pseudomonadota; class Alphaproteobacteria; order Pelagibacterales; family Pelagibacteraceae; genus Pelagilacustribacter. Next base: position 16,425 of record CACNFA010000009.1, on the reverse strand, counting down.
TGGAAAAAAGGCTAATGAAATTTAAATCTCTAATAATTACTATATTTGCATCATCGATTTTTTTGTCAACAATTATTTGTATATGGACAATAATGGCAACTTTACAAGGTTTGAATTTTACAAGTCTAAACTTTAATCTTAATTTATTGCTATCAATTGGACTAATTATTATATCTATATTTATCGGTAACAAATTTAACCATCTTTTAAAGATCTTCATATTATCCTTATTATTTACAATTTTATATACATTTCTTATTGAAAGTTCTCCTCTGTGGTTTCCAGCAGGTATATTTCTATTAATTCTATTTTTTACGAATAAATTAAAAAAATATGATTTAAAATATCTAAATCAAGATTTTATATCTGAGAAAATTGTATTCGAATTTTTATCTTTATTTGCAATAATATTTTTTGCATTAGTAATATTATTTCCTTTTTACATTATGTTTGTTACTAGCTTTAAAACACAGACCGCTCTATTGATTAATCCTCTTGATTTAAGCATTGATTTTTCAAAAAATATTTTTGAAATATTTAAATCATATTTTGTTATTTTCAAAACTTACGATTTTGGCAGATATATTTTAACAAGTTCTTATGTTTCAGTTGGCACTGTTTTAATAACTTTATTATTCTCTATTCCAGCCGCTTATGCGATTGCAAGATTAAATTTTTTTGGAAAAACTTTTCTTTCAACATCAATATTAATAATCTACATGTTTCCAGCCATAGTATTAGTTATTCCATTATACACTGTTTTTAGCCAATTAGGTTTGAGAAATTCGATAGAGGGATTACTTATTGTCTATACAGCAACTACTTTACCTGTAGCGATTTATATGCTCCAGGGTTATTTTAGAAGCATACCCAAAGAAATTGAAGAGGCAGGACTAATTGATGGACAAAACTGGTTTGGAATAATAATTAAAATAATTATTCCTCTTAGTTTACCTGCTATCGCTTCAGTATCATTATACGTATTTATGATAGCTTGGAATGAATTTTTATTTTCACTAATGTTTTTAGATAATCCAAAAACATTCACATTATCCAGAGCAATAAACCATTTAACTGGTGATGCTGAGACACCAAGACAATATTTAATGGCCGGATCAGTGATAGTCACTTTGCCAATACTTTTAATTTTTGTATATTTTGAAAAATATTTAGTTAGTGGATTAACAGCTGGAAGTGTAAAAGGATAATGAAAAATACAATAAATTTTGCAAAAAAAACCTTAATAAATAATAGAAGATTAAATTATACTTTACCCACTAATACTAAACTTTATCCAGCTCAGTGGAATTGGGACTCAGCTTTTATCGCGTTAGGATACTCTAATTTCAATTTAGATTACTCATTTAAAGAAATTGAAACTTTAATTTCCGGACAATGGGACGATGGAATGATTCCACATATTCTTTTTCATATTAAAGATTTAAATTACACGCCTAATTATAAAGCTTGGAATTGTGGTGAAAAAATTTCCTCATCTGGAATAACTCAACCGCCGATATTAGCAAGTATTTTAAGAATAATTATTGAGAGACAAAAATTTTCAAGAAAAAAAATTAAAAAATATCAAACTTTAATATTAAAGATTAAAAAATATTTAGAATGGTTTATTAGATACAGAGATCCAAAAAGAACTGGTTTAATTTCTATACTTCATCCATGGGAAAGCGGGTATGACAATTCTCCTCTATGGGATAAACCGATGAGCAAAATCAGAATAGATTCTAAACTAAGCTACAAAAGAAAGGATAATAAAATTGTTAAAAAAAGTCAAAGACCATTAAAAATAGATTATGACAGGTATGTAACGATAAAAAATCACTTAAGAAAAATGAATTATGATCCCAAAAAACTTTACTTCAAATCAAAATTTAATGTTGTTGATGTAGGATTTAACTCACTTTTTTTAAAAGCTTTAAAGGATTTAGATTTTTTACTTAAATTTCTTGGTAAAAAGAGCTCTTTATTAAAAAAATACATTCCTTTAAATGAAAGCAAACTTATAAGATTATTCAATTCAAAAAATTTGAAATTTAAAAATAAAGATCTTAAAAATAATACTTCAGTAGAAATACCATCAATAACTAATTTTTTTATGTTATTTGCTGATTTGAACAATAATTTTGTTAATAGAGGATTAATTAAAAGTTTAAAAAAATATTATAAAAATGAGAAATATTTTTTTCCTTCAATAAGTTCTAAGCATAAATCTTTTGAAGAAAAGAGGTACTGGAGGGGGCCAGTATGGGTTAATTGCAATTGGATTATTTATCAAGGATTGAAAAATAAAGATAAGAAGTTCGCAGAAATTATAAGAAAAAAGACCATTAATTTAGTCGAAAAAAAAAAATTTCGTGAATATTATAGTTGTAAGTCAGGTTTAGGAATGGGAGCTAAAAATTTTTCTTGGACTGCTGCCTTATATCTAGATTTTAAACTTAATAGATCTTGAAATCTGATATATATCTCTAAATATCATAAAAAATGGAATTTAAAAAATATAATCATATTAAAGAAGAGAAAAAAATCTCAGATTTTTGGATTAAAAAAGGTTTATTCAAACCAAAAAAAAGTAAATCAAATAAAAAATTTTCCATAGTAATTCCCCCACCTAATGTAACCGGCAGACTACATATGGGACATGCTTTAAATAATAGCCTTCAAGATGTTTTAGTAAGATTTAATAGGATGAAAGGACTCGAAACTCTATGGCAGCCAGGAACTGACCACGCTGGGATTGCAACACAAGCAGTTGTAGAGAAGAACTTATTAAAAGATGGAATTAAAAAAAATGATTTAGGAAGAGAAAAATTTATTAAAAAGATCTGGAAATGGAAAGAAGAGTCCGGTGGAATAATCCTAGATCAACTAAAGAAATTAGGCTGCTCATGTGATTGGTCAAGAACTAGATTTACTATGGATAAAGATTTGTCAAAGGCTGTAATTAAAGTTTTTGTTGATCTTTATAATAATAAGTTAATTTACAAGGATAAAAAATTAGTTAATTGGGATACTAAACTTCAAACTGCTATTTCTGACTTAGAAGTTGTTCAAAAAGATGTTCAATCTCAATTATATTATATTGATTATTCAATAGAAAATTCTGATCAAAAAATCACTATTGCTACCACAAGGCCTGAAACGATGATGGGGGATACTGCTGTAGCTGTAAATCCTGAAGACGAAAGATATACTAATTTAATTGGAAAAAATGTTTTAATTCCGATTATTAATAGAACTGTCAAAATTATTTCTGATAACTACGCTGATCCAGAGCAAGGTTCGGGAGCCGTAAAAATTACACCAGCACATGATTTTAATGACTACGAAGTTGGAAAAAGAAATAAATTAGAAATAATAAATATTTTTGAAAAAAACGGGAAAATAAATAAAAATGGGGTTAAAGAGTTTCATGGTTTAGATAGATTTGAAGCAAGAAAACTTTTAATTAAAAGATTAAAAGAAACAGGCTATTTAGTAAAAATTGAAAATATTAAAAATAAAGTTCCATATGGAGATAGATCAAACACTATAATTGAACCCCTTTTGACGGAACAGTGGTTTGTCGATGCAAAAAAATTGTCAGAAAAACCGATTAAGATAGTAAAAGAGGGAAAAACTTCTTTTTTTCCAAACAGCTGGTCAAAAACATTTTTCCAATGGATGAATGATATAGAACCTTGGTGTATTTCACGACAAATTTGGTGGGGTCATAGAATACCTGCTTGGTATGATGATAACAATAATATTTTTGTAGCTGAAAATGAAAAGGGTGCAGTCGCACTAGCAAAGAAAAAAAATAAAGATAAAAAATTTAAATTAAAACAAGAAACCGATGTTTTAGACACATGGTTTTCATCGGCGTTGTGGCCTTTTGCAACACTTGGATGGCCAAACAAAACTAAAGAGCTTGAGAAATTTTATCCAACTTCAGTTCTTGTAACTGGTTTTGATATAATTTTCTTTTGGGTAGCAAGAATGTTAATGATGGGAAATTATTTTAAAAAAAATACTCCATTTCATAAAGTATATGTTCATGCTTTAGTGAGAGATGAACAGGGTCAGAAAATGTCAAAGTCTAAAGGTAATGTGATTGATCCATTAGATTTAATAAATGAATATGGAGCAGATAGTTTAAGATTTACGTTAATCTCAATGGCATCTCCAGGACGAGATGTAAAGTTATCAAAGGATAGGGTCACAGGGAACAGGAACTTTATAACAAAAATTTGGAGTGCGAATAATTTTTTAAAACTAAACAAATGTAAATTAGATAAAAAGATAAATTTTACCTCAATCAAACTTCCAATTAACCATTGGATTTATAATGAATTTGTAAAAACACAAAATTTAATAACGAAAAATATTGAATTATTTAGGTTTGACGAGGCTGCTAGGCATGCATATCAATTTGTTTGGCATTCTTATTGTGATTGGTATTTAGAGTTCTTAAAACCTATTTTAAATTCAAAAAATAAAATTGAAATTAATGAGGCTAAGACCTTCTCATCATTTATGATGGCAAATATTCTAAAAACTCTTCATCCGTTTATCCCTTTTTTCACTGAAAACTTGTGGTCTTTAAATGCTTATAAAAAGATTTTTAATGATTTTTTAATTTGTTCTAGTTGGCCAGATTTTAAGGTAATTAATAAATTTAGCAAAAATCAAAATAATATAAATGATTTAATTGAAATAATTTCTAACATTAGATCTACTAAAGCAGAGTTAAAAATTACGCCAAAATTATATTGTGACATATTTTTTGATGATAAATCAGGGAAATTAAGGAAATTGGTAAATAAAAATTTAAATTTGATAAAACAGGTTGGTAGAGTAAATAATGTCCTTACAAGAAAGATAAGAGATAAAAATTCAATAGATATTTTGGTTCTTAAGGAAAAACTTTCATTAAATTTTAATGAGGATGTAAATTTAGGATCCCAAAAAGAGAGAATTTTACAAAAAATTGAGACAATCAATAAACAAATAACTAATTTAAATAATAAGCTCAAAAATAAGGCTTATGTGACAAATGCACCTAAAGAAATAGTACAAAATGATAAAAATTTAGTTAAAGAATTAACTATTGAAGATGGAAAATTAAGAAGTATTGTGTCTAGTATTAATTAAATGTCTAAAATTGATAAAAAAAAACTACCTAGTCGTCATACTTCTTTAGGCCCAGATAGAGCTCCACATAGATCTTTTTATTATGCAATGGGAGAAACCGAGCAGGATGTGGCGAAGCCGTTTGTAGGAGTAGTATCCACTTGGAATGAGGCTGCACCTTGCAATACAGCTTTAATGCGACAGGCGCAATCAGTTAAAAAAGGAGTAAAACAATCTGGTGGAACGCCAAGAGAATTTTGCACGATAACCGTAACAGATGGTATTGCCATGGGTCATGAGGGAATGAAATCATCGTTAATTTCCAGAGAAGTGATAGCAGACTCGGCAGAACTGACGGTGAGAGGGCATTGTTATGATGCACTAGTTGGTATTGCTGGATGTGATAAATCTCTTCCGGGATTGATGATGTCCATGTTGAGATTGAATGTACCTAGTGTTTTCATTTACGGTGGATCAATTTTGCCAGGAAAATTTAAAGGAAAAGATGTTACTGTTGTAGATGTGTTTGAAGCAGTAGGTAAACATTCCTCAGGCAAAATGTCTTCTGAAGAATTAAAAGAATTGGAACTAGTAGCTTGCCCAAGCGCTGGGGCTTGTGGAGGTCAATTTACAGCTAATACAATGGCGTGTGTATCGGAAGCGATAGGGTTGGCCTTACCTTATTCAGCTGGGACGCCAGCTCCTTATGAGGAAAGGGATAAATATGCTTATGAAAGCGGTCAAGCGGTTATGAATTTATTAGAAAAAAAAATTAAACCAAGAGAAATAGTAACTAAAAAATCTTTAGAAAATGCAGCAACTATTGTGGCTGCAACTGGAGGCTCAACTAATGCAGCTCTTCATTTACCTGCACTAGCTAATGAGATAGGAGTAAAATTTGATTTAATGGACGTTGCAAAGATATTTAAAAAAACTCCTTATCTTGCTGATTTAAAACCTGGAGGAAAATACGTTGCAAAAGACATGTGGGAAGCCGGCGGTGTTCCCATGTTATTAAAAACTTTATTTGATGGAGGTTATATTCACGGCGAGTGTATGACAGTTACAGGCAAAACTATGAAAGAAAATTTAGCTAACATTAAGTTTAATACTAATCAAAAAGTTTTAAGAGAATATAATAATCCACTTTCTCCAGATGGGGGAGTTGTTGGATTGAAAGGTAATTTAGCTCCAGACGGAGCAATCGTGAAAATTGCAGGATTAAAAAAACTACAATTTACAGGTAAAGCTAGATGTTTTGATAATGAAGAAGATGCAATGAAAGCAGTACAGACAAAAAAATATAAGGACGGTGATGTAATAATAATCAGATACGAAGGTCCAAAAGGTGGACCAGGAATGAGGGAAATGCTTTCAACAACTGGAGCTATTTATGGACAAGGCAAAGGTGAAAAAGTTGCACTTATAACTGATGGAAGGTTTTCAGGAGCTACTAGGGGTTTCTGCGTTGGTCACGTTGGCCCAGAAGCTGCAATGGGCGGTCCAATTGCACTTCTTAAAAATGGAGATGTAATAGATATAGACGCAAAAAAAGGATCAATTAATGTAAGGCTTACTAGCGCACAATTAAAAGCTAGAAGAAAAAAATGGAAAGAAAAAAAATCAAGTTTTGGGTCGGGAACGATTTGGAAATACGCTCAAACAGTAGGTCCTGCTTATCTCGGTGCTCCAACACATCCAGGTAAGAAAAAAGAAGTTAAAGAATATTCTAAAATTTAATGAAAATACGTCCAGTAATTTTATGTGGCGGTTCTGGAACAAGACTCTGGTCTCATAAAAAACATTATCAACCAAAGCAGTTTATTGATTTTGGAAATTGGACGTTATTCGGAAAAACTCTAGAAAGAATAAAAAATTCTATTTTTGATTATCCAATAATTAGTACTAACGAAAAATATTTAAGAGAAATCAAAAAACATTTAAGATTAAAAGGTTTTACGAAATATAGAATTATTCTTGAACCATCGAAAAGAAATACTGCTCCTGCTATACTCAGTTCAGTATTAATAGAAGAAGTGCCTGAGAATCAACCCTTAATTTTTTTAACGTCAGATCATTTAATAGAGAAAACAAACCTGTTTAATAAATCTATTAAAAAAAACCAAAAATATCTGACAGACAAAAATATCTTTATATTTGGCATTAAGCCTTTCTACCCTTCATCAGATTTTGGATATTTTTTATCAAATCGGGTTAAGAATAAATACAAGGTTTCAAAATTTATTGAAAAACCAAAATTAGAAAAAGCAAGAAAAATTATTAAAAAAAATGCTTATTGGAATTCAGGAATGTTTTTCCTTACAAAAAAATCAATCATTAATAATTTCAAGAAGTATCAAAACAAAAACTTTAATTTTTGTTTAAATTCTGTAAATAAATCAAAATTTAAAAATAATGTTTATTATCTAAATAAAAATAACTTTTTAAAATGTAATACAATTTCTTTTGATTTTGCAATATTGGAAAAATCAAAAGATATAAATGCTATAAACTTAAATATACCCTGGACTGATCTAGGTAGCTGGAAAGAAATTTGCAAAACCTATGATAGGTTAAAGGCTAAATATCAAAAAAAGAAAAATATTTTTTACAGACCTTGGGGCAGATTTACAAATTTATACAACGGTAAAAATTTTTTAATAAAAGAACTTTATATAAAACCTAAAGGAGTTTTAAGTCTTCAAAAGCACTTTCATCGTTCTGAACATTGGGTTGTAACTCAAGGAACTCCAAAAATAACTCTCAATAGAAAAAAATTTTTTTTAAAAACGAATGAAACTATTTTTATACCAGTTAAATCTATTCACAGAATAGAAAATCCCTCTAAAAAACCGGTTAAAATAATTGAAGCTCAATTAGGATCAATTTTAAAAGAAACTGATATAGTAAGATATCAAGATATTTACGGTAGAGTTAAATAATTTCAAGTTCGATTGGTGTGTGATCAGATGGTTTTTCTTTGGATCTTTGTTTTTTATCTATATTAATTGATTTGATATTTTCGATTAAACTGTTTGAAAGTAAAAAATGATCTATTCTCATACCATAATTTTTTTGCCAAGATCCTGCAAAGTAATCCCAAAAAGTATACTCTTGTTTTGTTTTATTTATAAATCTATAAACATCTTTAAAACCTAAATTAATTAATTCTCTAAATTTTTTTCTTATTTCTAATCTACCTAAAGCATCGTTTTCATATCTTTTAAAATCATGTACGTCTATTTCTTCAGGAATAATATTAAAATCCCCGGCGATAAGAATATTTGAGTTTTTTTGAACTTTCTTTCTAACATTTGATATAAATTTTTTTAACCATTCTTTTTTATATTTATATTTTTCCGTATCTACAGGATTTCCATTTGGAACATAAATATTTATAAGTTCTATCTTTTTTTTTTTTAATTTCAATTCAGCGGTAATAATTCTAGATTGTTTTAAATCATCTTTAATAAAGCTATTATTAATTTTCTCTAATTCTTGTTTAGAAATAATAGCAACACCATTGTAACTTTTTTGACCAAAAACATAAGAATTATATCCAATATTTTTAAAATCTTCATAAGGAAAACTTTCATCTTGTGTTTTAATTTCTTGTAGAAATAAAATATCAGGACTTGATTCTTTTATATACTCTATAATATTAGTAATTCTTGCTCTTACTGAATTTACGTTCCATGAAGTTAATTTCATTAAACTGAAAAAGAAAGACCGCAACCACATGAGGCAGAGGCTTTAGGATTACTAATTGTAAAAGACTCACCAATCATTTCCTTTTTGAAATCTACTACCGAACCAGCTATAATATCTAAGGACGTCTTATCGATAATAGTTTGCTCAAATAAAATATCATCTTTTTCTACTTTATCGTCAAAACTAAAATTATATTTAAATCCAGAGCATCCACCACCTTGTACAGCTATCCTAAAATATTTTTTTGTCTTACTTTGGGTGATTTTTCTTATCTGGTTTTTAGCCCTATCTGTAAATTCTAATTTTTTTTCCATTATTATCTAGTATATATTCTATATATACAGCATGCAAAAAAATTCAATGCCACCACTTTCTATTTTAGCCGTGCCTTTGAAATCTAAAGGTAGATTTTTTAAAGAAAAAAAAACACATATAAGATCAGATTTCCAAAGAGATAGAGATAGAATAGTCCACTCCACTGCTTTTCGCAGGCTTAAACATAAAACCCAGGTATTTGTTAATACCTCAGGGGATCATTTTAGAACAAGGATTACACATTCTCTTGAGGTTGCTCAAATTGCTAGAACATTATGTAAATATTTTAATTTAAATGAAGATCTATGCGAAACTTTAAGTTTAGCCCACGATTTAGGACATACTCCTTTCGGACATGCTGGCGAAGACGCACTTCATAATTGCATGAAAAAATCTGGAGGCTTTGATCATAATATTCAAACAATTAGAACAGTATTATTTTTAGAAAATAGATATTACGAGTTTAAAGGTCTCAACTTAACTTTTGAAACATTAGATGGGTTATTAAAACATAATGGACCAATAAAAAATAAAAAAAAATACGATAAAATGTTACGAAGTAATTATTTTAAAAAAAAAATAAATTTTTTATTAAGCCCTTCTCTAGAGGCACAAATAGCCTCGATATCAGATGATATTGCATATAATAGCCATGACTTAGAAGATGGTCTTAAATCTAATTTATTTAAAATTCAAGATATAGAAAATATACCAGTTTTAAAAGAAATTATTTCTAAACATAAAAAAAAGATAAAAAAATTTTCGGCAGATTTAGTTATAAGACAAATAATAAGAGAGATAATAAATGAGATGGTAAAAGATATTATTAAATCTACTGAAAATAATATTAAAAATTTAAAGATAAAAAATTTAAACGATATATATAAATCAAAATATCCGGTAGTTAACTTTTCAAAAAAAATGGCAAAATTTGATAAAAAAATAAAAATTTTTTTAAAAAATAGAATGTATTATCATAAAAAAGTAAAACCTAATACAATCCATGGCAAAAAAATTATCACTACTTTATTTTCATCTATAAAAAAAAATCCAAAAAGATATTTAAATGTTAGTAAGTACGATAAATCTGATATTGACAGATCTATTTGTGATTTTATAGCTGGTATGACAGATAGATATGCAATAAATCTTTATAATAAAATTAAATGAATATATTTGAATATTATTTAAAAAAAATAAACAAAAACATTCTTGAAAATAAAGATATTTTAAAACTTGAAGATTTTGAAAGTCTCAATAATGTAAATTTAGAGATTCCACCGCAACAATATAATTTTGATCTTTCTACAAACGTTGCTTTAGTTCTATCTAAAGATAATAAAATTAATCCTATGGATTTAGGAACTAAAATAAAGCGTCTATTTTTAAAGAATATTGATCATTTTGAAAAAATTGAAATTGCTGGCCCAGGTTTTTTAAATATAAAATTATCAAAAGAGAGTATGGCATTTCTTATAAATAAAATTCTGAATATTAAAGATTTGTATGGATCAAAAAAATCAAATGAAAAATACAATGTTGAATTCGTTTCAGCCAATCCAACAGGGCCTATGCATGTTGGCCATTGTAGGGGCGCAGTATTCGGTGACGTTCTATCAAATTTGTTGTCATTTAACGGGAATAAAGTAATTAAAGAATATTATATTAATGATTACGGCAATCAAATTAAAAACTTTGTAGAGTCAGTCTACCTTAGAATAAGGGAAATTAAATATAATGAAAAATTTGTCTTAAAAGAAAATTTATATCCAGGTGAATATATAAAAGAAATCGCGGAAAAGATAATCAAGAATAATAAAAATATTAAAGTTGATAATTTTGAAGATTGTTTTCAAGAATTAAAAGAACTTTCATTAGCCAGATCAATGGAACTAATTAAAGAAGACTTAAAGAAACTTGGCATTATTCATAATAATTTTTTTTCAGAATCAGAGTTAATTAAAAAAGATTTAGTAAATAAATCAGTAAAATTACTTCAAAAGAAAAATTTTGTTAAAGAAGGAATTCTTGAACCTCCAAAAGGTGAGCCAAATAAAAACTGGAAAAAGGTAAAGAGATTAATTTTTAAATCTACGGAGTTTGGCGATGATACAGACAGAGCTTTACAAAAAAATGATGGATCTTGGACATATTTTGCAAATGATCTGGCTTATCACTCAGACAAGATCGATAGAAAATTTGATAAGTTAATAAATATTTTAGGCGCTGACCACACAGGTTATATAAAAAGAATTTCTTCAGCAGTTTTAGCTTTATCAGATAGAAAAATAAAACTTAATTGTAAAGTTTGTCAATTGGTGAAACTTTATAAAAACGGGAAACCATTTAAAATGTCAAAAAGAGCTGGAGATTTTATTTCGGCTCAAGATTTATTAAAAGAAGTAAATAAAGACTCGATAAGATTTATGATGCTGAATAGGAGTAACGATGTTGAATTAGATTTTGATTTTGAAAAGGTTAAGGAAAAAACAAAAGAAAATCCTGTTTATTACGTTCAATACGCCTATGCTAGGATAAATTCTATAAGGAGACTATTGAAGATAGATCCAAAAGATAAAATTTTAGTTAATCCTGAAACTTTTTCCCCAAATGAGTTCGAAGAGAAAATAATCAGAAAAATATTTGAATGGCCAAAAATAATTGAGTCATCTATAAATAAATTAGAACCACATAAAATTCCTTTTTACTTATATGAACTATCAACTCTTTTTCATTCATATTGGAGCAAAGGAAACGAAGATAATAAATATAGGATTATTGAGAATGGTCGCATTAAGAAAGTTGACACACTAGCTTTTATTAATCTAATTGCAATAGTTATAAAAAATGGGATGGATATTCTTGGCGTTTCTCTACCTGAAAAAATGTAATGTATAAATTTATAAATATTTTAATGGTTTTATCAATTATTCTTTTCTTTTTTTTTATTTATGAATATTACTCTTCTAACAAAAATATAGAGTCTAAAGATTATAATCGCTCTAACATTGATCAAATTTTAAAAAAAAAAATTAATGATTTACCTGTTTTAAATAACGACACAAATAATATTATTGAATTTAATGACTCCCTTGAAAGTGAAATTAGTAGTGAAAAAAAAAGGAGTTTTTGGGAGCTGTTAAAAAGTAAATGAAACGTAAAGCTTTAATAATAAGTATAAAAAGCACAAATCTTTCAAAAATGGAAAAAGTTCTTCTGTCTAAAGAAAAACCTTGGGGAATTATTTTATTCAAAAGAAACTTAAAAACTTTTAATCAAATAAAAAATTTAACTTCAGAAATTAAAAGTTTAACAAAAAATAATAAATTTCCTATTATAATTGATGAAGAAGGAGAATGTGTTTCAAGGTTAAAAAATATTATTAATCATGATGTTTCTGCTTATTATTTTGGGAAATTATTTAACAAGAACAAATCTCTTTGTAAAAATATCTATAAAAATTATATAGGTAGTTTAAGCAGATTATTAAATGATCTTGGAATAAATATTAATACCATTCCTGTTCTAGATGTTTTACGAAAAAAAACCAACAAGATAATTGGAAATCGAAGCTTTTCTAGTAACGAAAATGTTGTAAAAGAACTTGGTTCTCTTACTATTAAATACTTACATGCGAATAAAATTGCTGGAATAATTAAACATATTCCAGGTCATGGTGCAGCTAAATCAGATAGTCATAAGAAATTACCAACAGTTTCTTTGAATTTAAAAAAATTAAACAAAATTGATTTTTACCCATTTAAGTCATCTAGTGCAAAATTTGCTATGACAGCTCATATTCTTTATTCAAAAATTGATAAAAATAATCCAGGAACTTTATCAAAGAAAATAATAAAAAATATAATCAGAAAAAAATTAAGATTTAAAGGAATTCTGATTTCGGATGATATTTCTATGAAAGCTTTAAAATATGATTTATTAACAAATGCAAAAAAATCGTTAGAGTCGGGTTGCAACCTTGTCCTTTATTGTTCTGGTAATACAAGGGATAACTTTAGATTGATAAAATCTCTCCCTTATATTGATAAATTTACTTCAAAAAAAACATCAGAATTTTTTAGGTTTTTAAGGTAAAATTAATTATGGAATCAAATAATATTAAGCAAATTTCTGTTGAAATACCAAATTATAGCGGTCCACTAGAAGTGCTTTTAGATTTAGCTAAAACCCAAAAAGTAAATCTTGCAGAAATCTCTATTACAAAATTAGCAGATCAATTTCTGGAATTTTTAAAAAAACAAGAAAATTTGAATTTGGAATCTGCATCAGAATTTTTGTTAATGGCCACTTGGCTCGCTTATCTTAAATCAAAATTGTTATTACCCGAAGAAGATGAGGACGACTTTAAAGCACTTGAAGTTGCTGAAAAATTAAAATTACAGCTTAAAAAATTGGAATTAATTCGTATTTTATCCGATCAGATGCTTAAAAAAAAAAGATTAGGTGTTCATATTTTTACTAGGGGAATGAAAGGTGGGATAAGATCTATTAATACCCCGATATATAATGTTTCTCTTTATGAATTATTAAAAACTTATTCAAGTATACAAATGCAAAAAACTTTTCAAAATATCAGTATTCCAAAATTACCAGTATTTACAACTGAACAAGGTATTAAACAGATAAAAAATAATCTTAACAAAATAATCGAATGGAGAAATATTGTTGAGTTAATACCAAAATTTTATTTGAGTAATAAAATGAAACGTACAGGTATCGCAGGTATTTTTGCTGCAAGTCTCGAGTTGACAAAAGAGGGGATTATATCAGTTTCACAAAATAAAAATTTTGAGAAGTTGATGATTAAAAAAATATAATATGAAAAATAAAAAGAAAAATAATATAATTGATTTTCCAACCGCTCCAACGAAACTAGAAAGACAAGTAGAAGCAATTTTATTTTCAGCATCTGAACCTTTAGATATTGAAACAATCGAAAAAAGATTACAAACTGCCACAAATATAAAAAAAATACTTATCAGTCTTCAAGAATTGTATAAGAAAAGAGGTATTAATTTAGTCTGTATTAAAAGCAAATGGTCATTTCGCACAGCTGATGACTTATCAAAATTAATGGCTTTGCAAAAATCAACTCAAAAAAAGTTATCCAAAGCCACAATAGAGACTTTAGCCATAATTGTATATCACCAACCTGTAACAAGACCCGAAATCGAGGAAATAAGAGGTGTATCTTTTGCAACAAATACTTTAGAAACATTATTAGAATTGGATTGGGTACGGCCAGCTGGACGCAAGGATGTGCCTGGAAAGCCCATTCAATACGCAACTACTGAAAATTTTTTAAATCATTTCAATATTCAAAAATTATCTGATTTACCAACTGTAGATGAATTGGGTTCTGCTGGATTAATTGATACTTCAAGCATAGATAAATCTATTTTTGGAACAGGAAAATTCTTTAAAGAACAGTCAATATCTGAAAAGCAGAATATTTATGAAGATATTGATGAAGCAATCAAAAAAGCTCCTGAAGAGGAAAAATAAATATATTTATTTAGGTATTTTTAATGTATATTATTTATTATTATGGGAATTAGTTTTTGGCAAATAGCAATTGTTGTTGTCCTTGTTGTATTACTTTTTGGGAGAGGAAAAATATCAAGTTTGATGGGTGACGTTGCTAAAGGTATTAAAAGTTTTAAAAAAGGGATGTCTGATGACACTTCCTCCAATAATCAAGACGATAATTCTAAGTCAGATAATTCTGACACTGAAAATAAATAATCAAAATGCCTCAAATTGGATGGTTAGAGATTTTATCTATAATAATCATTGCAATATTAGTCTTAGGACCAAAAGAATTTCCAATAGCTTTGAAAAAAATAGGTTCTTATATAGGGAAAATTAAAAACACATTTTCTAATTTTCAAAAAGAGCTATCATCAGCTACTAAAGAGATAGATTTAAATGAAGATATAATTTCTAGTAAAAAAAAAATCAATAAAGACATCGAAAAATAATGGCTGATAACAGTTCATTTGCAAGTCATTTAGTGGAATTAAGGAGCAGGCTTTTAAATAGCTTAATATTTATTTTTATCACATTTATAATTTCTTATATTTTTGCAGAAGATATATATAATTTTTTGGTAGAACCATATGCAGAAGCTGTAAGAGGTGATAAGGTTTCAAGAAGACTTATTTTTACCGCACTCCATGAAACATTTATAGCTTATATTAAGGTTGCTTTTTTTACAGCAATTTTTTTTGGAAGTCCTGTTTTATTAATTCAAATATATAAATTTATTGCACCCGGGCTTTACAAAAATGAAAAACAGGCAATATTACCTTATTTGATATCTACACCAATACTTTTTTTATTAGGAGGACTATTAGTATATTATTTGGTGATGCCTTTAGCAATAAAGTTTTTTTTATCATTTGAAACTTTGGGATCAAATTCTAATCTTCCGATACAGCTTGAAGCAAAAGTAAACGAGTATCTTTCACTAATAATGAGACTTATTTTTGCTTTTGGAATAAGTTTTCAATTACCAATTTTATTAAATCTTTTGGCAAGAATTGGTGTTGTTAATTCAAATTATTTAAAAACAAGAAGAAGATACGTAATTGTTTTAATCTTTGCATTAGCTGCAATTTTAACTCCTCCAGACCCAATAACGCAAGTTGGACTAGCAATACCTTTATTATTACTTTATGAATTATCTATATTCACAGTAAGATTCACTGAAAAAAAAAAAGAAAATGAGGATTTAGAAGATGCATAATATTAAAGATTTAAGAAACAAACTTGCTATTTATAAGAAAAAACTTTTAGATAGGAAAATAGAATTCGACGAAGTGCTTTTTGAAAAATTAGATAAAAATAATAGAAAACTAATAAGTGAAAAAGAAAAATTAGAACAAGAGAAAAAAATATTATCCAAATCTAAAGATAAGGCAAATTTTCAAAAATCGAAAAAAATTTCCGACGAGATTTTAAATATCTCAAAAGAGCAAACAAAAGTTCAAAAAGAGTTGAATAAGATATTATATTTTTTGCCAAACTTAGCATTAGATGATGTGCCAATAGGTGAAGATGAAAAATCAAATAAATTAATTAAAAAATTTGGAAATATCAAAAAATTTCCATTTAAACCAAAGTCTCATGTGGAAATTGGTTTGAGAAATAATGAAATAGACTTTGACTCTTCAATAAAGTTATCCGGTTCAAGATTTGTAATTTTAAAAAATAATATAGCTTTATTAGAAAGAGCACTTATAAATT
>CACNFA010000008.1 GCA_902619675.1 uncultured Pelagibacteraceae bacterium | reverse complement strand
TGTAAATAATAATAGTCTTATCCCTGAGATTAAGAGACTGTTGTCAGATAATTTAGATGCAAACATTGATTTTAGAAGAGTTGAAAATGTTGGTCCAAAAGTAAGTTCTGAATTATTAGAGTCATCGATAATAGCTATCTCCTTAGCTTTAGCTGCGATGCTTTTTTATATTTGGGTAAGATTTGAATGGCAGTTTAGTATTGGTTCAATTATAGCAATTTTTCATGATGTAGTAATTACATTAGGAATTTTTTCTGTTTTATCTCTTGAGATAAATCTATCTATTATTGCAGCAGTTTTAACAATTGTTGGTTATTCAATGAACGATACTGTAGTCATTTATGACCGAATAAGAGAAAATCTATTTAAATATACAAAAATCAGCATAAGTGACATTGCCAACTTATCTATTAATGAAACACTTGCCAGAACAATTATAACTTCAATCACAACATTGTTAGCTTTATTATCAATTTATATATTGGGCGGTGAAATATTGAGAGGTTTTTCATTTGCAATGATTCTTGGTGTTTTGATCGGAACTTATTCTTCTATATTTGTAGCTTCACCAATTTTGAAATTTTTTAAAGTAAGTTATAAAACTTTAGAAAAAGATGAGGAAAAAATAGTTCCCTGATTTAGTAAAGATTTTGAGCTGCTACCATTGAAAGAAGCATTGGGAATGAGAGGAGCGTGTTGGTTCTCGAGAAAATCATTGCGGTTTTTGCAGCTTTTGTTTTTTCATCGGGATTACATTCAAGCATACCCAAGGCTTTTTTTTGATTAGGCCAAATAACAAACCAAACATTGTAAGCCATAATAATTCCTAACCACATTCCTATACCAATTGCAGTGCTCTTAGGGTCTCCACTACCTATTCCTAAAGTCATTGCTTGATGTACATATCCTTGAAGATATGCAACTATCAAACCTGTGATGATTGTACCTAGGGCTGCCCATCTAAACCAAAATAGTGCTTTTGGAGCTATAACTTTTCCAATAGCAGGTTTTTGTTCATCAGGAATATTTGGCATTGACGGTATTTGAACAAAATTAAAATACCAAAGCAAGCCTATCCACATAACTCCAGTTAAAACATGTAAATATCTAAACAACCAGCTAAAAAAATATCTATCAAAAGCAAAACCATCACCAAAAAAATGTAAACCAAGAAGTAGTAAAACGGCTATTCCTAAAGATAAGTGAACCGTCTTTGATAAAGATTGTAAGATACTTGTCATGATTCTTTATAGCATAATATTTATTTTTAAGCAGTCTTTTTCATAGACCCATTTCCGATAATTTCCTTTATAAATTTACCAGTATAACTCCCTTTTACGGAAGAAACTTTCTCTGGGGTTCCTTCAGCAATAATTTTTCCACCGTTTATTCCCCCTTCAGGGCCCATATCAATAATATGATCTGCAGTTTTTATTACATCAAGATTGTGTTCAATTACAACGACTGTGTTTCCTGTATTTGCAAAAGCTTGTAAAATTTCTAACAATTTTTTTATGTCATGAGAGTGTAAACCTGTTGTAGGTTCATCTAATATATATAAAGTTCTTCCAGTTGGTCTTTTTGATAATTCTTTTGCAAGTTTGATTCTTTGTGCTTCACCACCTGAAAGAGTTGTTGCTTGCTGACCAATTTTCATATAACCCAGTCCTACATGTTTTAGCGTAATTAGCTTAGATTTAATATTTTGAATATTTTCAAAAAATTCACAACCTTCATCAACTGTCATGTCTAAAACATCTGCTATATTCTTATTTTTAAACCTAATTTCTAATGTTTCTCGATTATATCTTGCACCTTTACACGTATCACAAGGAATAAAAACGTCTGGTAAGAAATGCATTTCATATGTCAACACACCATCTCCCTCGCAAGTTTCACATCTTCCACCCTTTACATTAAACGAATATCTTCCAACTTTATATCCTCTTGCTTTTGACTCAGGCAGACCTGCAAACCATTCTCTTATTGGTCCAAAAGCCCCAGTGTATGTAGCTGGATTAGATCTAGGAGTTCTTCCTATAGGAGATTGATCAATATCAATAATTTTATCTATTAACTCAGTACCTTTAAATCCTGTAAAAGCTTTAGGAACTTTTCGACTCTTATTTTTGTTAAGCATTAAATTAAATGCATTATAAAGTGTGTGTAGAATTAAAGTTGATTTTCCGCTTCCTGATACTCCAGTAACACATGTGAAAGTCCCTACTGGTATTTTTAAGTTAACTTTTTTGAGATTATTACCGCTCGCACCACTGATTTCTATAAATCTTCCATTTTTAGCTGAACGTCTTTTTTTTGGTACTGGAATAAAATTTTTTCCAGAAAGATAACTACCTGTTATACTTTTTTCATTTTGTATTATTTTTTTTACTTCACCTTCAGCAACAATTTTTCCGCCATTTAATCCCGCCTCAGGTCCAATATCGATTATGTGGTCTGAACTTTCCATTGTTTCAATATCATGCTCAACAACAATTACAGTATTTCCAAGATCTCTTAATTTTTTTAAAGCAGTAATTAATTTTTTATTATCTCTTTGATGTAAGCCAATCGAAGGTTCATCTAAGACATATAAAACTCCAGTTAGTCCAGATCCAATTTGTGATGCCAACCTTATTCTTTGAGCTTCTCCACCAGATAAAGTTCCTGACTCTCTGGATAATGTTAAGTAATTTAATCCAACATTTAAAAGAAAATTTAACCTTTCATTAATTTCCTTTAAAATGTGTTGCGCTATTTTGTTTTCTTTTTCGCCCAATATTTTATGTAAATTCTGAAACCATTTTTGAGCTAAATCGATTGATTTTTCTGTGACCTGACTTATATTGAGATTATCTATCTTTATACATAAAGCTTCATCTTTTAGTCTCATACCTTTACACTTTTCGCAATCAGTTTCACTTTGATATTGCGATATCTCTTCTCTTTTCCATTCACTATCAGTTTCAAGATACCTTCTTTCTAAATTATTTATTACACCTTCGAATGGTTTTTTTGTTGTATATGCATCGTAGCCATCGTCATATGAAAATTTAATTTCTTCTTCATCCGATCCATAAAGAATTATATCCTGTATCTTCTTAGGAATTTTCTTCCAGGGATCAGACAAAGAAATTTTATAATGTTTTGCTATGGAGGCCAATGTTTGAGCATAATACAATGAAGTAGACTTAGACCATGGTTCAATTACTCCATCTTGAAGAGTTTTCTTTTGATCTGAGATTACAAGATTAGGATCCACATTAAGATTGTGTCCAATACCTTCGCATTCTTCGCAGGCACCATATGGTGAGTTAAATGAAAATAGCCTAGGCTCAATTTCCTCTATTGTAAAACCACTTTCAGGACAAGAAAATTTTGATGAAAATGTTATTGTTTCTTTTTTTCGAAATTTCTTAGGTAAAGTTTCATTCTCATATTCAACAATCAGTAGACCGTCAGAAAGATTTACGGCTGTTTCAACACTATCAGCCAATCTATTACCTAAATTAGAGTTTAGTATTATTCTATCTACTATTATTGATATATCGTGTTTAACTTTTTTATTAAGATTAGGAAATTCATCAATATTTAAGTATTGTCCATCTACTTTTATTTTTGAAAAACCCCTTTTTTTAAAATTTAATATCTCTTTCTTATATTCACCTTTCCTGCCTCTGACTATGGGCGCCAAAAGAAATATAGTATTATTTTTGGGAAGTTTTTTTATTTTATCTACCATTTCACTAATTGATTGTGATCTTATCGGTTTTCCAGTAAATGGTGAGTAGGGTGTACCTATTCTTGCAAATAATACTCTCATATAATCGTAAATTTCAGTAACAGTTGCTACTGTTGACCTTGGATTTTTTGAAGTATTTTTTTGTTCTATTGAAATTGCGGGACTTAAACCCTCGATAAAATCCACATTGGGTTTTTTCATTTTATCTAAAAATTGTCTAGCGTATGAAGAAAGACTTTCAACATACCTTCTTTGTCCTTCAGCATATATAGTATCAAAAGCTAAAGATGATTTACCTGACCCAGATAGGCCAGTTATCACAACAAGTTTCTCTTTTGGAATTTCTAGAGAAACATTTTTTAAGTTGTGTTCTTTAGCGCCTTTTATAACGATTTTTTTCAACATTTTTTTTCCTTCAAATAATAATCGTCTTATAATTACTTATCAAATATGATATATATTAAAGTGTTTTAATATTAAAAATCAAAATTAATTCAAAATATTATGGCTGGGAGTTTAAATAAAGTACAATTAATAGGTCGTTTAGGCGCAGACCCTGAAGTAAAACAAATGGTTAATGGAAAAAGTGTAGCTAGACTTAGCATAGCTACTAGCCAAAGTTGGAAAGACAAATCTAGCGGTGAAAGAAAAGAGAAAACAGAGTGGCATAGAATTGTGATTTTTAATGAAGGGCTTGTAAATGTAGTTCAACAATATTTAAAGAAAGGTGCCAATGTATATGTAGAGGGTCAATTAAGCACCAGAAAGTGGAAAGATGAGTCAACTGGCCAAGATAAATATTCTACCGAAATAGTTTTGCAAGGATATAACTCTAGTTTAACAATGCTTGAAAGCAAAAACAGCGGAAATAACTCTAATTTAGTATCAGATAAAAAAAGTTCATTACCACAAGATAACCTCAATCAAGATAATTCTGATTTAGATGATGAAATTCCTTTTTAGTACTTCATGGAAAAAAACACCATAGACATTAATAAATCTTTTAAACCCATATTTGTTCAAGATGAAATGAGTTCGTCATATTTGTCTTATGCAATGAGCGTGATTGTGAGCAGAGCATTGCCGGATGTAAGAGATGGTCTTAAACCTGTTCACAGAAGAATAATTTATGCTATGTACAAAGGAGGTTATGATTGGTCCAAACCTTTTAGGAAATCAGCAAGAATTGTAGGAGATGTTATAGGTAAATATCACCCTCATGGGGACCAGTCTGTTTATGATGCTTTAGTAAGGTTAGTTCAAGATTTCTCTATGAGCGTTCCTCTTATTTCAGGGCAAGGAAATTTTGGATCTATTGATGGTGATCCACCTGCAGCTATGAGATATACAGAAACAAAACTAGGTCGTATTGCACAATTTTTAACAGAAGACATAGAAAAAAATACTGTTAACTTTCGAAGTAATTATGACGAGACAGAAAAAGAGCCAGAAGTTTTGCCTTCTCAATATCCAAATATACTAGTAAATGGAGCAGGAGGTATAGCAGTAGGTATGGCAACCAGTATACCACCACATAACTTAGGTGAGGTTGTTAATGCAACTGTTGCATACATTAACAATAAAGATATCACTATTAGTCAATTAATGAAACATGTCCCAGGCCCGGATTTTCCTACTGGAGGAGTTATAATTGGTAAAGATATAATTAAACAAGGATATAATAAAGGCAGAGGATCGTTTAAGATAAGAGGAGAAATAGAATTCGAAGAAAAAAAAGGCGGTAGAGAAACTCTAATAATTAAATCAATCCCTTATCAAGTTAACAAATCAATTCTAATTGAGAAAATTGCACAACTAGTCAGAGATAAAAAGATTGAAGGAATAAGAGATTTAAGAGACGAGTCAAACAGAGAGGGTATTAGAGTAGTTATAGAACTTAGAAAGGGTGTTGAACCAGAAACTGTGAGAAGGCAATTATATAAATTAACTAATATCGAAAGTTCTTTTGGATTTAATACACTAGCTATAGTTGATAACAAACCTAAAATTTTAAACTTAAAAGAGTTTATTTCTGAATTTCTTAAATTTCGAGAGATAACAGTATTAAAAAGAGTAAAATTCGATTTAAAAAAAGCTGAAGAGAGAGCCCATATATTAATTGGCTTAGCAGCAGCAGTTGAAAATATTGATGAAGTTATAAAAATAATTAAAAATTCAAAAGATACAATTTCAGCTAAAAAGAATCTTTTATTAAAAAAATGGAAAATTAAAAGAAGCACTAAAATTATTAATTTAATAGAAAAGAAAAAAAATATTTTTAGCTATCAATTATCAAATTTTCAAGTAGATGCAATTTTAGAATTAAAACTTCAAAAGCTCACAGCTTTCGGAATAGGGGAAATTGAGACTGAAATTTCTAAACTTGCAAAATTAATCTTGGAATACAACAAAATAATTAATTCTAAGAAAACTTTATATAATTTAATAGTTGAAGAATTAGAAAAAATTAAAGATAAATTTTCATCTCCGCGAAAAACTAAAATTATTGACGCAGTATTAAATTATAATATTGAAGAAACGATACAAAAAGAGTCCGTGGTAATAAATATTACTAATCAAGGCTATATTAAACGAGGTCCATTAAGTTCTCTTAAAGCCCAAAAAAGAGGGGGAAAGGGAAAAACAGGAATTTCAACAAGAGAAGATGATTTTGTAGTCCAAATATTCACAGCAAATACTCATACACCAGTTTTATTTTTTTCGACACAAGGACTTGTATATAAAATTAAAGCACATAAAATTCCCGAAGGCACTTCTGCCTCAAAAGGAAAATCTATTTTCAATATTTTACCTCTAAAAAGCCATCACTCAATTAGTTCTATAATGCCTTTACCTGAGGATGAAGAGGAATGGAAGAATCTTATGGTCATTTTCGCAACCGCAAAAGGAAATATAAGAAAAAACTCTTTAGAAGACTTTATAAACATTAATAATAGTGGAAAGATCGCTATGAAACTAGATCAAGATGATAAAATTATTGGTGTTAAAATATGTAAAGATGAAGAGGACATTTTACTTAGCACTCAATTTGGAAAATGCATTCGTTTTAAATCAAAAAAACTAAGGCTATTTAAAGGAAGATCCTCTAAGGGAATTAAAGGAATTCAACTTAGTGAAAAAGACAAAGTCATCTCTTTATCAATTTTGGGTAATTCTCAGTTAAGTCCTAAGACTATTAATAAAGACAAAAAAATTAAAAATGCAGTGGAAAAGTTTATTTTATCAGTATCAGAAAATGGGTACGGTAAAAGATCGTCAAGTCTTGACTATAGAGTAACTAATAGAGGTGGCAAAGGTATCATTGGTATTATTAATTCACCACGAAACGGTAATATATCATCTTCTCTTGTAGTAAGTGAAACAGATGAAATTCTCTTATCAACAGATAAGGGAAGTATAATGAGATGTGCAGTAAAAGAAATAAGGATAGCAGGTAGAAACACTCAAGGTGTAAGAATAAAAAAATTATCAGGATCTGAAAAAGTAGTATCTGTAATAAAAATTGAGGATAACATATATTAAATGAGCACAGCTGTTTATCCTGGAACTTTCGACCCTATTACTTACGGACATATTGATGTAATTAAAAAATCTTTAAAAATATTTGATAAACTTATAGTTGCAACAACAGATAATACAGATAAAAACTATTTTTTTTCAATAGAAGATCGATTGGATATTATCAATAATTCTCTTTTTAAAGATCTTAAATTTGATAAAAAAAAGATTAAAGTTGTATCTTTTAGCAACTTAACCATTGAATTATGTAAAAGTTTTAATGCAACAGCTATTGTACGAGGCTTACGTGCTGTTTCAGATTTCGAATATGAATTTCAGCTAGCTGGGATGAATAAAAAATTAAATTCTAAAATTGAAACAATGTTTTTAATGTCAAATATCGAAAATCAAATTATTTCTTCAAAATTTGTAAAAGAAATCGCTTATTTAGGAGGTAATATTGACAGATTTGTTACCAAATATGTAGCAAAGAAATTGAAAAATAAATATTTATGAAAAAATTAATTTGTTTATTTATAATTCTTTTTAGTTTATCTAATATAAAAGTTATGGCTAAAGATATTGTGATTTTAAAACTTGTTTATGGAGAAGTCGAAATAGAACTTTATCCTGAAAAAGCTCCAAATCATGTAAAAAGATTTAAAGAACTTTCAGACAACGGCAAATACGATGGAGTAGTGTTTCATAGAGTTATAGATGGATTTATGGCTCAAACTGGCGATGTTAAATTTGGAAATTCAAATAACGAAAATTTCAATTTATCTTTAGCTGGTACAGGTGGATCAGAACTACCTAATTTAAAAGCTGAATTTTCAGATGTAGCTCATACAAGAGGAATTTTATCAGCAGCAAGATCAGCAGATCCTAACAGTGCGAACAGCCAGTTTTTTATATGTTTTGAATCAGCTCCGCACTTAGATAGACAATATTCAGCATTTGGAAAAGTAATAAAAGGAATGGAATTTATAGATAAAATTAAAAAAGGTGACCCTAATACTGGAGCTGTTTCGAATCCCGATAAGATTATCTCTATTAGATCAAAATAAAAAAAATGTCCAAAAGTGAATTCTCTTTTGAGTTAATTACTCAAGATGATAAGGCAAGGCTCGGTAAGATTAAGACTTTTAGAGGTATAATTGAAACACCAACTTTCATGCCCGTAGGTACTCAAGGGACAGTTAAAGGCGTTTTTGTCGATGATATTTTATCTACTGATACACAAATCATTTTAGGAAATACATATCATTTATTATTAAGACCAGGTATTGAAATTTTAAATAAGTTCAATGGTCTACATGAATATATGAATTGGTCCAAACCTATATTAACAGACTCTGGTGGATATCAAATAATGTCATTATCTAAATTAAATAAGATTGATTTAAAACTAGGAGCTATTTTTAGATCTCATTTAGATGGAAAAAAAATTATTTTAAGTCCTGAAAAGAGCATTCAGGTTCAAAAGGCTATTAATTCGGATATATTGATGGTTCTTGATGAATGTCCGAAATTGACAAAAGATAAAAAAATTTTATCTAGTGCTATCAATGTTTCAACAAAATGGGCCAAAAGATGCAAAGTTGAATTCGGAAACAATAAACACAAGGGTTTATTTGGTATTGCTCAAGGTGGATTATCTAAAGATTTACGACTAGAAAGCATAGGTAAACTTAAAGAAATTAAATTTGATGGTTATGCTATGGGAGGCTTAGCTGTTGGTGAAGAACAGGAAGATATGTTTAAAATTTTAAATGAAACAGTTGACCATTTACCTCAAGATAAACCAAGATACTTAATGGGAGTGGGTACGCCTTCAGATATTTTGGGTGCAGTGAAAGAAGGTATTGATATGTTTGATTGTGTCATGCCTACAAGATCTGGTAGAACGGGTTTAGCATTTACTTGGGAAGGCAAACTTAATCTTAAAAATTCTAAATTTCAGAATGATAAGTATCCTTTAGACGGTAATTGTGAGGTTAGGTCTTTAAATAAATACTCTAAAAGTTATTTAAATCATTTACTAAAATCAGATGAAATGCTAGCCTCAATGCTTATTTCTCTTCACAACATATATTTTTATCAACAATTTATGCGCGAAATCAGAAGTAATATTAAAAATGGAACTTTTGACGCATTCTTTAAAAAATATATAAGTTTTTTTAATTAATTATTTGAAATTTTAATATTTAATATATAAAAGATCGTTTCAAGGGCCCTTAGCTCAGTTGGTAGAGCACCTCCCTTTTAAGGAGGGTGTCGATGGTTCGAGTCCATCAGGGCTCACCAATTAAACTTAAGTTTTAATTGGTGGATATTCAATAATTACTTCATTGATCCAACCTTTTAAATTTTCAATTCTTTTTTTACTACTTGGATGAGTACTCATAAATACCGGCATTTCTTTACCCTTTTTTTTCGACATACGCTCCCACAATTTGACAGACTCTCTTATATCATAACCTGAAAGTGACGAAAAAATTAAACCTAAATAATCTGCTTCTGTTTCTTGTTTTCTTCCAAAAGGATTCATTATCCCTAGCTGAAAAATATCAAGACCAGTATTTTGACCTACAGTATTTCTTGTTCTATTAATCGCACCTCCTAAAAATATATCTGCAACAGTAGTACCTAAATTTATTGTCATAGCTTGACTGGCTCTTTCAACAGAGTGTCTTGCAACAGCATGAGCTATTTCATGGCCCATAACAATTGATAAAGCATCAGTGTTTTTTGTAATTTTTAATAATCCAGTATATACAGCTATTTTTCCACCAGGCATACACCATGCATTTACTATCTTATCATTGTCAACAAGTATATAATCCCAACCAAAGTTTTTTGTTGGGTCTTCTTTTCCTTTATTAGAAAAAAATGTACTCACAGCATTTTCCATTTTATTTCCAATACTTATTATCTCATTTAATTGTGACCCTTTAGTAATTAGTTTTGATTTAGCTTTGAACTGTTCGTAAGCTACGGCTGCTTGTCTATTAATTTTAGCTTCTGGAATAAGGCTTAGCTGTTTTCTTTCTGTTATAGGAACAGTTGTGCAAGACGGCATTATTAGAGAGCAACATCCACAACCAAATAAGCCAAGAAATTTTCGTCTGTTTATGTTATACATTTATAGATTCATGATTTTAAATAATAAATTATTAATTGCAATTTTTATATTGATTTTAGTATTTATCATATATTCAAGCTATTCTTAATAAATGACCAAAAATAATATAAAAAAATCAATTTTCTCAAAGTTAAGAAACAATTTTATAGCAGGTATCGTAGTTTTAATACCAATTGGAATAACTTTATATCTTACGCTTTTTTTAATTAGAGTTTCCGGAAAAGTAATACCAAAAGAGATAAATCCTAATAATTATTTACCGTTTGATATACCCGGAGTAGAAATTCTGATAGCCCTAATAATTATTACGTTTATTGGATGGTTATCGCTTTCCTTTTTAGGAAAAAAATTTTTTGAAATTTTTAATAATATTTTAAAAAAGATACCTATTCTTAGAACCATATATTCTGCAATAGGTCAAATGACTGAAAGCTTTACTAAAACAGATAATAAGCAAAAAAGTGTTGTTCTGTTGGAATATCCAAGAAAAGGAGTGTGGGCTGTAGGTTTTGCTACAAATAATAACGAAGGGTTGATAAAGGAAAAAGTGAACGAGGAAATTGTAAATGTTTTTCTTCCAACCACCCCAAATCCAACAAGTGGTTTTTTATTAATGGTTCCAAAAAAAGATTTGATTTATTTAGATGTCTCTTTCGAGCAAGCATCTAAGTTTATAGTTTCAGCGGGAACAACAAATATTGACTAAAATTCATTAGTATTGATTATTTCAGCTTTATCGAATAATTTTAATAAAAAAGAATATTCTTGATTAATATTACCTTTTATATTTTTTACGTATTTCTCTGCTAGATTAAATAACTCTTCATGGGATACTGGATCTGCAAATCTAAAATTTTTAAATCCACTTTGTTGATAACCTATCAAATCTCCAAAGCCCCTTAATTTGAGATCTTCTTCAGCAATCAAAAAACCATCATCAGTGTCTTTAAGAATTTTAATTCTTTTTATAGCGTTTTTTGATAAACCATCTTTAAACAGAAGTATACAAGTTGCCTGCTTTTCTCCTCTGCCAACTCTGCCTCTTAATTGATGTAATTGCGCTAAGCCAAACTTGTCTGCATTCTCTATAACTATTAAATTAGCATTAGGAAAATCAATACCAACCTCTATCACAGTTGTTGAAACTAGAATTGATAATTCCTTTTTTAAAAATTTACTTAAAATTTTATCTTTTTCTTCTTTATTGAGCGATCCATGAACAAGACCTACTTTATTTGGAAATTTTTTATCTATAAATTCAAATTTCTTTTTAGCAGATGAATAATCAAAAAACTTTGAGTCATTTATTAATGGACAAACCCAAAAAACTTGATTTCCAGCTATTACTTGTTTTTTAATATATGGCCAAAGCTCATCAATTTTTTTTTCAGGCTTGCTTAAAGTAATAATTTTTTTTCTTTTAGCAGGTTTTTCATTAATTTTAGATATATCCATATCACCATAGATGGACATCATCATCGTTCTTGGAATAGGTGTTGCAGACATAAGTAGCACATCACATTCATTGCCACCTTTATTCGCTAAATCTGTTCTTTGTTTCACACCAAATTTATGTTGTTCATCTATTACAACCAACCCAAGTTTTTTAAAATCAATTTTTTTTTGAAATAACGCATGCGTACCTATTAATAGTTCAATTTTCCCCCTCTTAAGTTTGTTTAATATTTCTTTCTTTTTTTTATATTCCGTCTTACCAGTTAAGTAATCGATAGATATGTTCTTATTTTTCAAAATCTTTTGTGATAATTTAAAATGTTGTTTAGCTAAAATCTCTGTTGGGCTCATTAATGCGCATTGAAATCCACTTTCGATTACGTTGATTATTGATATAAGAGAGACAATTGTTTTGCCAGATCCGACATCGCCCTGAATAATTCTAAACATCCTTTTGTTGCTTAATAAGTCATTATTTATTTCATTAATTACAAATTTTTGACTTTTTGTAAGCTCAAATGGTAAATTTTTGACGATCGTTTCTGACTTTTTTTTAGTAAATTTTTTAGGTGTTTTATCTTTTTTAATCCTTTTTCTATTTTCTGATAGTGATAAAAAATTAGCGCATAATTCGTCAAAGACCAATCTTCTAAAGCTTTTAGATTGACTATTTTTTGCATCTTTAGAGTTATGAAGTTTTTTTATACATTTATTCCATTCAATTAAGTTGTATTTTTCTAAAAAATTTGTTCTTAACCAATCATTTATATGAGGGAGATTATTAATTACTTCTTCAGAAATAGATCTATATTTTTTTTCATTAATACCTTTTGTTAAATTATATTTTGGAATATTCTTAACAACGTATTCTTCGTTTTCTAATTCAGTTACATAATCTGGGTTTGTAATTTGATATTTATTATTAAAATAATTTACTTTACCGCTAATTATAACTAATTTATTTATTGGAAATAATTTTCTAAGATATCCCTCACGACTATTAAAATATACAATATCAATTTTTCCCGTATCATCCTCACAAGTAATTTTGTTAGGAAGATTTCTAATTCTTGGAAAATTTAATTTTTTAACAAAAACTTTTATAGTATGAATTTTGCCTACCTCTAAATTATCTAATTTAGAAATTTTAGATCTATCTGTTTCAGAATATGGGAGATTTAAAATTATATCTTTAATTTTTTCTATTTTCCTTTTTTTTAAATATTTACTAAGTTGTACCCCAATACCCTTTAATTTTTTTACATCTTGGAAAATTAAATCTTTTTTTATTAATATCATTTATAATATATTATATATAATATACATGTCGGAAAAATTAGAAACATTTAAAAAAAAACTTTTGTACAGGGCTTCATATCGTGGAACAAAAGAAATGGATATTTTATTAACTAACTTTGTTAAAAAGCACATTAACGAATTTAATAATATTCAATTAAAAGAATTAGAAATGTTTCTAGAATATGAAGATGAGGTTATTTTGAGTTATTACAACAATAACATTGATAATAAAAGTATTTCTAAAAATCCAATATCGAAAATATTTAAAAATTTTAAATTATGATGGCGGAGAGGGTGGGATTCGAACCCACGAACGAGTTGCCCCGTTGCTGGTTTTCAAGACCAGTGCTTTCAACCGCTCAGCCACCTCTCCGTTGATAAATACGCACTATTTATTACTATCAAAGCAATCAAATAACAATAAGTAAGTATAAAGATTTCTTATGCTAGTTAATAAATACTAAATATGATAACAAAAAAAATGCACAAAATATTTAAATTAGTTCTAGCATTAAATATTTTATTTGTTTTAAACTCTCAAGCTAAAGAGCATAATTTTGAAATATGGCTTGATGGTTTCAAAGTTAGAGCGATAAATATAGGTATTTCAGAAAAAGTTGTAAATGATGTTTTGTCTAATGCAAAATTCTTACCAAAAGTAATAGAATACGATCGTTATCAACCTGAGTTTTACGAGGATACCTTTACCTATATTAAAAAAAGAACTTCAAAAAGAAAAATTATTGAAGGAAAAAGACTTTATAAAAAAGAGAAGTCAATAATTGATAAGGTAGAAAGGGAATTCGATGTTGAGAAAGAACTATTGCTCGCTTTAATGGGTATTGAAACTAACTTCGGTAAATATTTAGGAAAGATGGACATTATTTCGTCGTTAGCTA
This sequence comes from uncultured Pelagibacteraceae bacterium, assembly GCA_902619675.1. Lineage (GTDB taxonomy): Bacteria > Pseudomonadota > Alphaproteobacteria > Pelagibacterales > Pelagibacteraceae > Pelagilacustribacter. The sequence continues at coordinate 14,939 of CACNFA010000008.1, read as the reverse complement.
CATTAAGCTTTGATAAAAGAAGAAGTGAATTTTTTAGCAAAGAATTGTTAATATTGCTTAATTTAGTTGACAAAAAAATAATTGATAAAGATATACTGTTTGGTTCATGGGCTGGTGCGTTTGGAAATTTTCAATTTATGCCAAGAACTATTAGAAATTACGCAATTGATTATAATAATAACAAAACAATTGAATTAAAAAAAACCGAGGACTCATTTGCATCAGCTGCGAACTACTTAAAAAAAATCGGATGGAAAAAAAATCAGCCGTGTTTTTATAAAATTAATTTAAAAAATAATATTCCAAAAAAATATCTTAATTCTTCTGCAAGAAATATAAGAAATAAAAAAAAAGTTTCATTTTTTAAACGATATATAGAAAACTTTGATAAACTCCAATTAAACAAGAATGCAAATGTAGCAATAATTATTCCTGATAAAGATATCATCCCTGGATCGCAAACGTTCGCTCCGGCTTATATTGTATTTGATAATTATGAGAAAATTTTAAGCTGGAATAGATCTCTAAGGTTTGCATTAGCAGTATGTACTTTAAAAGATAGCTTTAAAAATGAAATATAATTTAATTTTAATATTTATATTAATATTTTCTTGTACTCCTCATTATACAAAGCTTGATAACAAAGAGGCTTATAATGCGAAAGGATTTGCGTACATATATAATGAAGATGATTTTAACAATAAAGTCATAAAAGGTAGATTAAATAACGATCTTATGCAACTTTCTCATTCAGAATTAAGATTAAATACTTTAGTAAAGTTAATTAATCCAAAAAATAAAAAAACAATCATTATAAAAAATTATAAAAAAACCGTATATCCAAATATTTACAAGATTTTGATTACAAAACCTATTGCTGATGAGTTAGAATTAAACCCAGAATTACCTTTAGTAGAAATAATCGAAGTAAAGAAAAATAAGTCATTTGTAGCAAAAAAAGCCAAAATCTTTAATGAAGAAAAAAAAATATCATCTAAAGCTCCAGTTGCTTCAGTAAAAATTTCAAATATTTCAAAGAATAATAAAGTTGATAAAAAACAAAAAAACGAAAAAATCTATATTCTAATAGCTTCTTTTTATTCAAAAGATACAGCTAAATTTTTAAAAAAAAGAATCGGTATAGAAATTCCGGATTATGATATTAAAAAATTGATTATAAGAAAAAAAAGTAGTAAAGAAATTGACTTAATATCAGGTCCTTATAATACTATTAATTTGATGAAAAATGATTACATTCAACTTACAAACTTTGGGTTTGAAGAATTGAACATATTTACAGATGATTAAAAAATTCATTATATTTTTTATTATATTTGGAATTAGCTTTCCATCTTTAGCAAACCCAAATATTGATGCTAGAACAGGTATATTAATAGACTACCACTCTGATAAAATTTTATATGAGTCTGATCCTGACTCACAAATATATCCTGCTTCAATGACGAAAATAATGACTTCGATAGTTGCTTTTGATTTACTTAAAAATAATAAATTATCTTTAGACGATATGTTCGTCGTGTCTGAAAATGCCTGGCGCCTATCCCAAAGTGGATACTCATCTATGTTTATTATGGTCAACGATCAAGTCTCAGTAGAAGATTTGTTAAAAGGAATTATTATTGCATCTGGTAATGATGCATGTGTAGCTCTTGCTGAAGGAATTGCTGGTTCAGAGGAAAATTTTGCTGAGATTATGAATGAAAAGGCAGCAGAGATAGGCATGATGTCCACAAATTTTACAAATTCATCTGGTATTAATGACCCAGACAATATATCGACCGTAAGAGATATAGCATTGATGTCAAAATATCTAATTCAAAATTACCCAATATATTATGAGCTCTTCAAAGAAAAAACTTTTACTTGGGACCGGACTGGTGGCGATCCAATTAAACAAGGAAATAGAAATCCATTATTATATAAAAATGTAGGTGTTGATGGAGTAAAGACTGGATATCTTGCAGTTGAAAAATACTCTCTTGCTAGCTCGATGATAAAAAATGATAGACGATTAATTGCGGTTGCATCAGGTTTTCAGACAAAAAATCTTAGAAGTTCTGAGTCATTAAAACTTTTAAATTGGGGTTTTAGAAACACCAATACATTCGAAGTATCCAAAAAAAATGAGTCAATTTTTCAATTAGACACCTGGTTAGGAAAGAAAGACAAAATTAATGCGGTTTCGAAAGAAGATTTTTATATTACAATAAATAAAAAAGATATTCGTAATTTAAATGTTTCATTAAAATATGACGGCCCAATTATTGCGCCTATTCAAAAAGATGATAAGGTTGCTGACCTCATTGTAAAAAATAAAGATGAAATAATTAAGAAAATTCCTTTATACGCTGAAGAAAATCTTAACAAAGTAAATTTCTTTAAAAGTTTATTAACCTCAATCAACTATCTAATCTGGGGTGATGTTTAGACAAAGAGCATTTTTTATAGTTTTCGAAGGTGTTGAGGGTTGTGGTAAATCATTCCAAAGCAAAAAATTATTTTATAATCTTAAAAAAAAAAGAATTAAATCAGTTCTTACGCGTGAACCAGGTGGAACCAGATCAGCTGAATTAATCAGAAACTTAATTCTAAAAGATTATTTTAAAAAAAATTTAAACGAAAAATTTGATAAATATACGGATACATTGTTATACCTAGCTGCTAGAAACGAACATGTTAAAACCAAAATTATTCCGGAACTTAAAAAGAAAAAAATAGTGATTTGTGATAGATTTGTAGACTCTACTTTAGCTTATCAAGTTTATGGAAAAAAAGTTAATTTAACTTTCATAAATAATATTCACAAATTTATTTTAGAAGGTCTTAAACCAAATCTTACATTTATTCTAAAAGTTTCAGCAAAATCTTCACGGGAAAGATTAAAAAAAAGAAAAAGTAAAAATAGATACGATAATTTTTCTCAAAACTTTTATAGCAAAGCGCAAAAATCATTTTTAAATATCGCGAAAAATAAAAAAAATTATTTTATTCTGGACTCCTCAAGAAATGATAGTCATTTAGAAGATAAAATTAAAAGTATAGTATATAGACGACTAAAGATCAGATGAGTATTTCAGAATATTTTAACCCAAAAAAAACAAATAAACTTTTCGGTTTAAAAAAAGAATTTCATTTACTTAAAAATTTAATTGAAAATAATGAACTTCCAAAGGTATTATTACTCTCAGGGGAAAAGGGTTCAGGTAAATTTACACTAATAAATCATTTATTAAATTTTTATTTTGATAGAGTAAATTATGATCAGGTTAATTATAGTTTCGATTTAAATAGTAAAATTTTTAAACAAAATTTTGAAAATATATTTTCTAATATAATTCATTTGGAGGGTGCAAAATTTAAAAATATAAATATCGAGGAAATTAGGAGTCTAAAAAAAAACTTATCTAAGTCTTCTATTAATAATGAAAAAAGATTTATTATTTTAGATGATGTAGAAATTTTTAATGAAAACAGTGTTAATGCACTTTTAAAATTAATTGAGGAACCTAACGAAAAAAATTATTTTATAATAATCAACAATAAAGCAAGACCATTGATCGAAACTATAAAATCAAGGTCAATAGAGATTAAGATTTTTTTAAAAGATCAAGAAAGAAGAGATATTATTATGTCATTATTCAACTATTTTGAGCTAAATCTACTTTTAAAAAAAGAACAAATAATAGTTTCACCAGGTAATTTAATAAAATTTAATTATGTTATGGAAAATAATAAAATAGATTTAGAAAATAATTTTCTCATTAATCTTAAAACTGTTTTAAAGCTTTATAACAAAGAAAAAGATATTTTTTTTAAAGATTTAATATTATTTATGACTGAATATTTTTATTTAAGTTTGAAAAATAAAAAAAAAGAGAACTTTGAAAAAATTGCATTTAATAGATCTTTAATTTTAAGGAGTATTAATCAATTTTTTATCTATAATATTAATCAAAATACTTTAATTAATTCTTTAGAAAAAAATATTCAATGAATAAAAATTTTTACATTACAACACCAATTTATTATCCATCGGGTAAACCACATATGGGCCATGCATATTCCAGTATAGTTGCAGACATCTTTGCAAGGTTTAAAAGAATTGAGGGTTTTAATGTCTTATTTCTGACAGGAACAGATGAACATGGTCAAAAAATACAAAAAGAAGCTGAGAAAAATAAGAAAGAGCCAAAAATATTTTGTGATGAAATATCTGAAACCTTCAGATCACTTACTAAAACATTAAATTTATCAAATAATGATTTTATTAGAACAACTGAACCAAGACACTTTAAATCAGTAAACGAAATATGGAAAAGATTATTAAATTCTGGTGATATTTATTTAGATAAATATAGTGGCTGGTATTCAGTTTCCGATGAAGCTTATTATGATGAAGATGAAATTGAGGAAAAAGACGGAATAAAAACTTCAAAAATTTCGGGGTCAGCAGTAGAGTGGGTAGAGGAAGAGTCATATTTTTTTAAATTATCTGCGTGGCAAGAAAAATTATTAAATTATTTTGAAAAAAATAAAGAATTTATCCTTCCTCAATCAAGAAGAAATGAAGTAATAAGATTTGTAGAAAAAGGATTAAAAGATTTATCAATAAGTAGGACATCTTTTTCCTGGGGTATTCCTGTCCCAGAGAATAAAAAACATGTAATTTATGTTTGGCTGGATGCTTTGACTAATTATTTAAGCGCACTTAATTTCTCTGATACTAATGATAAAAAATATAAATCTTTTTGGCCGGCAGATGTTCATATTATTGGAAAAGATATTTTAAGATTTCATGCAGTATATTGGCCAGCTTTTTTGTTAGCAGCAAAGTTACCATTACCTAAAAGAGTTTTTGGACATGGGTGGATTTTATCGGATGAAAAAAAAATGTCTAAATCCCTTGGAAATATTTTAGATCCAATTGAAATAATTCAAAATTATGGAATTGATCAATTGAGATATTATCTGATTAAAGAGGTATCACTAGGAAATGACGGGAGCATCTCTATGGAAAATCTAAAAAATTGTATTAATAATGATTTAGCCAATAATTACGGGAATTTATGTCAACGAGTTTTTTCATTTATAAAAAAAAATTGTAATAATAAAGTTCCTAAAACTAATAATTTTAAAGAAACTGATACTAAATTAATTAACAATATTAAAGACAACATTCCAAAACTTATCGATTTAATGAATAAACAAAATCTAAATGATTATATCAAGACAGTTGTTAATTTTTCTTTTGAAGCTAACAAATATTTTAACGACTCAGAGCCATGGTTATTTAAAAAAAAAAATCCTGAAAGAATGAATACAATTTTAAATACTATTGTTGAGCAAATTAAGAATATATCAATACTTCTAAATCCAATAATACCGATTGCTACTAAAAAAGTTTTAAATACAATTAATATATCTGATAAAGATATTTCAATAGAAACTATAAGAAAAGAAAATATAATAGATAACAATAAAGAATTAAAAAATTTAGATATTCTTTTTAAAAAAATTGAAAATGATAATTGATTCACATTGCCATTTAACTTACGAACCTATGTCTAATTCACTAAATGAGACTATTGATAGAGCAAATCAAGATGGGGTAAAATATATTTTAACAATTTCAACTGAGGATAAAAGTTATAATAAGATTATAAATATTATTACAAAACACAAATGTGTTTTTGGAACTTATGGTATTCATCCTCATGAAGCAAAATCACACCAACATATAAAGGCCTCAGACATAATTAAAAAGGTTAATTTAAATAAAAAGGTCATTGGTATTGGTGAAACAGGTTTAGATTTTTATTACAACCATTCAGAAAAAAATGATCAAATAAATTGCTTTGAAGAACATATATATGCTGCCCAAGAAAAGAACTTACCAATAATCGTTCACACTAGGTCAGCTGAAAAAGAAACTTTTAAAATTTTAGAAAAACATTTAAAGAAGAGACATTTCAAAATATTAATTCATTGTTTTACTGGTTCTAGAGATTTTGCGTTTAAATTGATAGATTTAGGAGCTTATATTTCAGCTAGTGGGGTAGTGACTTTTAAAAAGTCTTTAGATTTAGCGAATACATTTAGAGATCTACCAAATAACAAAATTTTAGTTGAAACTGATGCTCCATATCTTTCGCCTGTTCCCCTAAGAGGTAAGCCAAATGAACCTAGTTATATAATACATACAGTTAAATTTTTGTCAGATCTTAAAAAAATTTCTTTTGAAGAGTTCTCTGAAACTACTTCAAATAATTTCTTCAATTTATTTGGTAAACTAAATTGAAAAATAAATTCACTATTCTTGGATGCGGTAGTTCACTAGGTTCTCCATGGATTACTAGCTATACAGGTAAATTAAAAAAAAATTCAAAAAATCAAAGAACTAGATGTTGCGCCCATATTCAAAAAGGAAACTTATCGGTTCTTATTGATACATCGCCAGATATTAAACATCAATTTTTAAAAAACAAAATAAAAACGTTAGACTCTATTATTTACACTCATGAACACGCAGACCAAACTGCAGGCATTTTTGAGATGAGACCATTTTATTGGAAAAACAAATCTAAAATACCAATTTACGGCAGTTCCAGAACCATAAGAGCTTTAAAAAAAGTTATAAATTTTGTTTTGTAAATAAACATGGATATAAGCCAATTATGAAGGCTAATATTATTAATAAAAATTTTTCAATAAGAAAAGGAGTAAATAAATTATCTATAAAATCATTTGAAGTTAATCACGGATTAATTAATGCAACTGGATATGTAATGGAGAAAATTGGTTATTTGAGTGATTGTAATAATGTACCAAAAAAAAATTTAATCTATCTTAAAAATCTAGATTACTTAATAGTTGATTGTCTAAAAATTGATAAACATCCATCTCATTTTAATTTTGAGTCTGCTATGGATTTAATAAATCTTATTAGGCCAAAAAAAGCTATACTTACTAATCTGCATACTGATTTAGATTATTTTGAGTTAAAAAATAAATTACCAAGAAATATAATTCCTGCTTATGATGGATTAAGCTTTTCTTTTTAAATTAACTTTTCTATTGCTTTTCTAAACTTTTCTGAGGATGGTTTTGTGATTGAAGAAAATGTATTAGCTACTTTTCCGTCTTTCCCTACTATAATTTTGTGAAAATTCCATTTAGGAATTGCACTATTTCCATAATTTTCTCTAGCCCATTTAAAAAAAGGGTGTGCATTTTTTCCTAATACATCAATTTTTTCAGTCATTGGAAAATTAATATTGAAATTTGTTTCACAAAAATCTTTGATTTCCTTATTAGAACCTGGCTCTTGTTTAAAATTATTTGTAGGAACACCAATTATTACAACATTTTTATCTTTATAATCTTCCCAAACTTTTTGAAGATCAGAGTATTGTGGTGTAAATCCACATCTAGAAGCTACATTTACAACTACTAAAACTTTATTTTCATAATCAGCTAGGTTAATTTGCTTACCATCGATTCCATTAAATTTAAAATTATATGCAATTTCAGCGTATGTTTTTGAGCCCATACTAAATAATCCAAACATAATTATTAAAAATAGATATTTTTTAATCATTTTAAAGCTTTTAATACAGCATTAAATGGTAATATTAAACATTTTATTCTGCTTAAATTGTCGCTTGAAAATAATTTTTTAAAAACTGATAAATTTCTAGGTATTTTAAAATCTTTTTTATTAAAATTTTTTAAAATTAAAAAATCTTTTTTAATATCTTTTAAATAAAGATTTTTAATCTTCTTTGATAAAAGACTTGCTGAGGCTTCGCAATAAATACATGCTTCCGTTTCATACCTCATAGAACTTACTTTTTTATTTTTAACAATAAGTTCAAGTGTTATTTTATCCCCGCATAACGAATTTTTTAAAGAAGTTTTGTGAGAATAATCATTTTTGAGGCCAAAATTATTACTACTTGAAGCTAATTTAATTATATCTTTACTGATCATTTTTTTGAAAATATTAGTAACAAGAAATAACCAAAGAGAGTTGACATTAAAGAACCTGTTAATACTCCAATTTTTACTCCGTCCATATATTCTAAATTATTTGCAAAAGCTAAGTTTCCTACAAATAAACTCATTGTAAAACCAATACCAGTTAATATTGATACTGCATATAAAGCTGGCCATGTTGAACCAGTAGGCTTATCTGCAAATTTAAGTTTTATAGAAATATAAGAAAGCACAAATACACCTATTTGTTTTCCGAAAAATAAGCCGAGTACTATTCCTAATGGAACTGGATTTAAAAGAGTTTTAAAAGTCAAACCTTCCAAAGATACACCTGCATTAGCAAAAGCAAAAACTGGCATAATTCCAAACGCTACATATGGTGAAAGACTATGTTCTAATTTAAGTAGCATGGACTCTTTATTATTTTTTATATTATGGGGAATAGTTAAAGCTAATAATACTCCGGCAATAGTAGCATGAATTCCGGATTGATGGGTGAAATCCCATAAAAATACCCCTACGACTAAAAAAGGTATAAAACTTTTTACTTTAAATTTATTGAGACCAACTAAAAGAATTACTGATACAAGTATCAAAATTAAATATTTTATTTCAATATTCCCTGAGTAAAAGAAAGCAATAATAACTATAGCTCCCAAATCATCGATGATTGCTAAAGCTGTTAAAAAAACTTTTAAAGATATAGGAACTCTTTTTCCTAATAGTGATAACACACCTAATGAAAAGGCAATGTCTGTAGCTGATGGAATAGCCCATCCATTTAATGTGGTGCTATCTGAATAATTTATCATAATATAAATTAAAGCTGGAACTGCCATTCCGCCCACAGCACCTATAATTGGAAGCATAGCTTGTTTTGGATTTGATAACTCACCTTGAAGAAATTCTCTTTTTATTTCTAACGAAACAAAAAAGAAAAAAATTGCCATTAACACATCATTAATCCAATGAAGCACACTTAATTTTAAACCAAACTCTTTTGTTCCAAGAATTATATACTTTTCTAAAGAAGAAAAATAAATATCGCTAAATTGCCCGTTACTTATAATAAGTGCAAGGATGGCAGCAAAAAGCAGAACTAATCCTGAAGCAGCTTCAAGTTTAAAAAAGTATTTAAATGGTTTTGTTATTTGTTGGATCATTGGTATTATTTACTTGTATAGTGACTATCTTTCAATTGCCAAAAACACATAATTAACCTATAAAACAGACAATCGGGGCGTAGCGCAGCCTGGTAGCGCATCTGGTTTGGGACCAGAGGGTCGCAGGTTCAAATCCTGCCGCCCCGACCACTGAAAATTATGAAAAAAGCAAAAATATACATACCCTCAAAAACTGCTATGCAATCGGGTAGGGGAAAACTAAAAGATTGGATCTTAGAATTTGAGACTAAAGATACATCAATAAATCCATTAATGGGCTGGGAAAGCTCAACAGATACTTTGGGGGCGGTTATACTTAAGTTTCCATCAAAAGCAAAAGCTATAGAATATGCAGAAAAAAATAATATTTCATTTACAGTTATAGAACCCCAAAAAAAAGAATTTATGATAAAATCTTATTCAGATAATTTTCTTAAAGACTGATTATGTGGCGAAGTTATTTTACTGAAAAAAAATGGTTACTTTGGTCATGGGGTGGATTTATTTTTATAATTCTCTCATTATTAGCTCAAACTTATATCGATGTAAAAATCAATGAATGGTATAAAGGATTTTACGATTTACTGCAAAAAGCACCTGAAAGAGAACTTTCTGAATTTTATGATGGGATAAAGTTATTTATGAAGTTAGCAATTCCTTATGTAATTATTTACACAGTAACAAATTATTTTACACGACTTTGGGCATTTAGATGGAGGGAAGCCATGACCTTTTCTTACATGCCGTACTGGAGGGCTGTCGATGCTAAAGTGGAAGGTGCATCTCAACGTATTCAAGAAGATGCAATGAATTTTGCAAAAATTGTTGAAAGTTTAGGTTTGCAAATAGTTCGTGCTATTATGCTTCTTATTGCTTTCCTTCCTATTTTGTGGGGTCTTTCATCTAATGTAGTTATTCCTTTTTTTAAAGATATTTCTGGTTCATTAGTCTGGGTATCTTTAGTAGCAAGTTTAGGAGGTTTAGTTGTTAGCTGGATCGTAGGTATTAAATTACCTGGTTTAGAGTATAATAATCAAAAAGTTGAGGCAGCCTTCAGAAAGGAATTAGTTTACGGGGAAGATGATAGAAGAAATTATGTTCAAGCTCCAACTATTCTTCAATTATTTACAGGTATCAAATTTAATTATCATAGGCTTTTTTTACATTATGGCTATTTTGATTTATGGCTAATTATGTATAACCAAACTATGATTATAGTTCCATATTTATTAATGGGTCCTGGATTATTTACAGGTGCGATGACACTTGGGGTATTAATTCAAACCTCAAGCGCTTTTAGAGAAGTTCAAAGTAGTTTTTCACTATTTTTGCAAAATTGGACAAGAATAACTGAATTGAGATCAATACATAAACGTTTAATGGAATTTGAAGACGCAATAAATTTCAAAAACAAGTTGAGAAAACCTAGAAAATCTGATGTAAGAGCTTAATGGAGCTCTACCTCAAATTAATAGACGTAATTGCGCCTGTTTTTTTTGTAATTGGAATAGGGTATTATCTTGGTAAAAAAAATCCTGAAATAAACATTGATTTTATAACTACATTTGCTGGAAACGTTGGGACACCAGCTATGATATTTTATACAATAACTACTACAGGAGTTACCTTAGCCGTTTTTATTGAATATTTTATTTACGCATTAATCATAATTGGGGGTTTTTCTATCGTAGGTATTCTATTTTTATTTTTTTTGAAAAAAGATTTCATAAGTGAGCTTCCACCGCTGATTTTGCCAAATACAGGGAACATGGGTATCCCAATTTGTTTGTTTGCTTATGGCACAGCTGGGCTAGGAGTAGCTTCAGCTATTGCTTCTGTAATCATTCTTCTCCACTTCACGTTAGGAGTTTTGTTAGCCAAAAAAAGTTTTTCTTTAGAAATTTTGATAAAAAACATGCCAATTTATGGAATAATTGTTTCTGTAATATTTTTGTATTTTGAATGGGATGTCCCTGGATATTTAGAAAACACAACTTTTTTACTTACTTATGCTACAATTTTTTTAGTTTTAATGTCTCTTGGTATAGCACTTTCCAGAATGAAAGTAGTATCATGGATCCATGCATCAATACTTGGGGCTGTAAGAGTGATTATTGGACCCATAATTGGTTTTGCTCTAATAAAATTTTTAAATCTTAGCGGTTTTGCTGCTGGCGTGCTTTTAATTCAATCTTGTATGCCAAGCGCAGTGTTAACCTATTTAGTTGGATCTATGTATTCTGAGAAAAAGGTTGTCGATAGTGTAGCCAGTGTTATTGTTACATCTACTATTATGTCTTTTATCAGTATCCCAATAGTAGTGTATTATAGTCTCAAATATTTCCAATAAATACAGCAACTTATAAATAATACTTAAAGTTTAATATTAAATAATAGGTAAGTATTATTTATATATATTAAAAAAAATGTAAATAAACATGGAAAAAATGAACTTATTTAAGCTGAAAAAAGTAGTAAATTGATGAAAAAGTGCTTTAAAAATAGGGGTTTTCAAAAAAACTCTTAAAAATTGAAAATTGTAAAGTTAAATTAAAGCAAAATAGGGGTTATAGACTACTCTAAAAGTAACATTAATCAATAATTCTAGAAGCTTTGCATTTACTGAATATAGCGTTTAAACGGCCATAGAGGGCATTTTTTTTGCAATTAGTGATTTTATAGTACAACTGGCTGGTGTGTGGATAAAAAATACAATGAAAAGGGGTGTAATAGACCCGATCGCCCGCCAAATAACAATTCTAGAGGGTATAACCCTCTTTTTGAAGCAAAAATCTCTTAGTTTTTACACCTCCTTTACCTGAATAGCCACCAAGCGATCCATCAGATCTAATCACTCTATGGCAAGGTATTTTGGGTGCGTAGGGGTTTTTTCCTATAGCATTGGCTACTGCACGGACGGCATGAGGTTTTCCTATGGCTTTTGCAACTTGTGAGTACGTTTTTACACTTCCAGGAGGTATTTTCCTCAAATAAGCCCATACTTTCAGCTGAAATTTAGTTCCTACTAGTTTCATTAGTCAAATATTAAGAAAATTGTTAGAGATATGCCTATTACAAGGGCCATTATTAAGCCTAGAGCAATCATTTTTTTGCCTTTTGAACTCGAGTTAGTCCAAAAGTATGAAATTCCGTAAACAGCCACTATAAATATTACGATGGGAAGAATAAATTTTATCATGATCGTTGAAATTATACGTATTGACATCTAAAATCACTTATTATATTATTTCCGATAATTAATGGTTATCGGAAATTATGAAAGATCTTACAACACAAATTAAAAAATTAGAAATTGAGACTTTAGGAAATCTAAAGCTATCAAAAGCCAAAAATACTATAAGAGCTTATAAATCCGATTTTAATGATTTTGTTTTATTTTGCTCCAAACATGGAATGAAAAGCATGCCATCTAATCCTAAAATCGTTTCGCTATATATGACCCATTTATCTAAAAACTCAAAATACAGCACTTTAAAAAGAAGATTAGCGTCTATAAATGTTATGCATAAATATAAAGGCCATTATTTAGATACTAAACATCCAATAATTGTTGAAAATTTATTGGGTATAAAAAGACAAATTGGAGTGCATCAAAAAGCAAAAAAACCATTATTATTCAATCATTTAAAACAAATAATTAAAGTAATTAATGAGTCTTCAGCAACTAAACTTAAAAAATTAAGGGATAAATCTTTGATATTAATTGGATTTTCAGGCGGTTTCAGACGATCAGAGCTAGTTGCTATAACCAGAGATGATGTTGAATTTGTTAAAGAAGGTGTAAAAATATTTGTTAAAAAATCAAAATCTGATCAATCAGGAGAGGGAATGATAAAAGCAATACCCTCTTTTAAATATGTAGAATATTGTCCTGTTGATCATCTTAAAAATTGGATGATTGAAAATAAAAACGAATTAGTTTTTCCAATATCGGATAAAAATGTAGCTTTAATAATAAAAAAACATGCTTTAAGTGCAGGTTTGGATGAAAAAAAATATGCAGGGCACAGTCTTAGATCAGGTTTTGCAACTACAACAGCTGAATATGGAGCGAGTGAAAGAAATATTATGGCTATGACTGGTCATAAGTCTGTAGACATGGTTAGAAGATACATCAAAGAAGCTGACTTGTTCAAGAACAACGCTTTAAACAAAATTTCAAATAAATAAATGAGTGATATAACAATAATAATCGTTAATTATAAAAGTACTCAGAAAACAATAGATTTTTTAAAAAAAATTCCAGTCGGTTACAACATTATTATTGTCGATAATTCTAATGATGGAGATTTAAGAAAAACGAATTTAGGAAATGATAAAATAAAGATAGTAGAAACTGAAAATAATGGCTACGGTTCTGCAATTAATAGAGGAAGAAGAGAAATAAAAACAAATTATTTTTTTGCATTTAGTCCCGATATACAAGGTGTAGATAAAAATTTTTTTGAAGGCTTTGAAGAACTTTTAAAAACAGACCTTAAATTTGCAGCAGTTGGTCCAAGATTTACTCAGGTCACGCATAAAAGTCATAAGCAATCTGACGAGAAAAAGCAAATAGGAAAAATAAACGCAATTAGTGGAGCTGCATTACTACTTAAGACAGATGCTTTTGATAAAATAAATGGTTTTGATGAAAAGATATTTCTTTTTTTTGAAGAAAATGATTTATGCGCTAGATTAACCAAACAAAATTTTAATATTTATCAACTTAATAAAATTAAGGTTTTTCATCCAAAAGGAGTTGAAAAAGGAACAGTAGAAGTAGATAATAATAAATATTCAACATTACAAAATTTCTACGGATGGCATTATATGTGGTCAAAATTTTACCATTATAAAAAAAATAAATTTTATTTTTTTTCCTATATCTTTTTCATACCAACTATTCTTCGATTTATTTTAAGGATAATCTTTCACGGGGTTATACAAGACCATAATAATAAAAATAAATATTTGATGCGATTGAATGGTTTGTTGTCTTCTATGACGAATATTCCATCAAACAAAAGAATTAATTTATAACTTAATTCTTCTTGTAAGTTTTAAAAAAAATAATTTAACTTTACAATTAAATAAAGCAAGTAAATACGATATATTTTTATTAGGTTCACTAAGTGGTCCATCAAAATCAAAATTTGTTTTTAAATAAAACTTTTTAAAAAATTTTATAGTAATACCCCACTTCAGTAAAAATATCTTTGAACCATCGTTCCAAACTTTTTTTCTTAAGGATTGTGACGAAAAATGATAAACTCTAGATTTCCCTAATCCTTTAAATATTCTACAACCAATATTCCACAATTTAAGATTAAAATCAGGATCTGACCCTAAACCAGGACTAAATTCTTCACTAAAACCACCCACTCTGTCCCATGTTTCCCTTGGTATCAGAGAGGGTTGCCAATGAGTACCCTGATAATCTCTATATGTAATCTTAGGTAAATTTTTCAGTAATTTATCCTCATCAAAGTCTTTGTAACTTCTTCCACAATCTAATTCTATATAAGAAGGAAATGGTTGTACCATTGTTCCTGAGAGGAAAAACAAAGATGAGGGAAGCAGTTGTATTTCTTCGTAAAAAACTTGATCCCATTCCGGGCAAAAATACATATCATCGTGCCCTAATACTATATATTTTTTAGTGGATTTTTTTACAGCTTCGTTAAAAGCGACACATACACCAGAATTTTTTTTAGTATAGGTGTATATGTAATTTTCTCTTTTTAAAAAATCTAAAGT
>CACNFA010000007.1 GCA_902619675.1 uncultured Pelagibacteraceae bacterium | reverse complement strand
TACAGGAAATTAGTCAAGCAATAGTACTTCAATTTGGTGATCCAAAGAAAATTGTTACAAAAGCAGGTTTAAACTTTAAATTACCTTTTATTCAAAACGTAGTTTACTTAGATAAAAGAATTCTTAACTTGGACAACGACCCTGAGGAAGTAATCGCAGCTGACCAAAAAAGATTAATTGTTGATGCATTTGCAAGATTTAAAATTGTAGATCCATTGAAGTTTTATATCTCAGTTGGAAACGAGAGAGTTGCTAGATCAAGATTATCTACAATTATCAATTCTAGAATAAGAGGTGTATTAGGAACTCAAGAATTAGCAACTTTATTGTCAACTGATAGAGCAAGACAAATGCAAATTATACAATCACAAGTTAATGATGAGGCTAAGAATTTTGGAATAAATATTGTAGATGTGAGAATCAAAAGAGCTGATTTACCACCCGCAAACAGTGAAGCAATTTATAAACGTATGCAGACAGAAAGAGAGAGGGAAGCTAAAGAATTTAGAGCGCAAGGTGCGGAGATCGCTCAAAAAATTAGATCAACGGCAGATAAAGACGTAACTGTTATCCTAGCTCAAGCAAATAAAAAATCTGAAATAATGAAAGGTGAAGGTGACGGTCAAAGAAACAAAATTTTTGCTGACGCTTTTGGAAAAGATCCACAATTTTTTGCATTTTACAGAGCTATGCAAGCATATGAGAAAGCTTTAATAGGTGGAGAAACGTCATTAGTTTTGTCACCAGACAGTGAATTCTTTAAATTTTTTGGTAAGTCAATTAAGCCAAATTTAAAAAGATAAATACAACTAGATATCGTGAGTGAATTTATTATTGCTATTGGCTTAATTTTTTTTGTGGAGGGTCTGTTTTTAGCCATTTTCCCGTCTAGAATTAAAAGCATACTAGAATTGATCAAAAATACGCCTGAGAATAAACTTAGATTATTAGGAATAGTCTTTTTGATTATCGGTTTTTCTATAATTTGGTATATAAAAAGTTAAATGAAATTTGCTAATAAAATATTATTTTTACTGATCATTTTTAAGCTCTCAACTGCTAATGCAAAACCTATCCCAGAGTCTTTTGCTGATTTGGCGGAGAAATTGATGCCTTCTGTAGTAAATATTTCTACTACTCAAACTGTTAGAACAACTACAAATCAATTCCCCTTTCAATTTCCTCCAGGCTCACCATTTGGAGAAATGTTTAAAGATTTTGAAAGACCAACTGAGAGAAAAGCCGCATCTCTTGGCTCTGGCTTTGTTATAGATGAAGACGGAATTGTTATTACTAATAATCACGTTGTTGCTGATGCAGAAGATATTTTAGTTAGAGTTGGCGAAAAAGAGTATGAGGCTAAAATAATTGGGGCAGATCCATATATGGATATTGCAGTTATAAAGATGAAAACGAATGATAAATTTAAACCTGTTTCTTTTGGCGACTCAAATAAAGCTAGAGTTGGTGACTGGGTTGTTGCAATTGGAAATCCTTTTGGTTTGGGAGGAACTGTCACTTCAGGAATTATCTCTGCTAGAAATAGACAGATTGGATTAACAAGATATGAAGATTTTATACAAACTGATGCATCAATTAACCAAGGTAATTCTGGCGGACCTTTATTTAATTTAAAAGGTGAAGTAATTGGAATTAATACTGCGATTATAGCTCCAGGCCAGTCAGGTTCAATCGGCATAGGATTTGCTATTCCAGCTAATGCAGCGGCGAATGTTATTGATCAGCTTATTAAGTTTGGAGAAACAAAAAGAGGTTGGCTAGGTGTTAGAATACAAGAAGTAAGCAAAGAGATTGCCGATGTTGAAAAACTAAAAAAACCTGAAGGGGCATTAGTTGCAAGTGTTGGGAAAAATAGCCCTGCAGAAAAAGCAGGAATTAAAGCAGGAGATATTATTTTAGAGTTTGATGGCAAAAAAATTAACACAATGAAAAAACTTCCAAATGTTGTAGCTAGTACAGAGGTGGGTAAAAGTGTTGAACTTAAAATTTGGAGAAATAAAAGATTAATTTCCAAAAGATTAATTCTTGGTAGACTTGAAACTTCTGAAGAATTTCAGGAAACAAAAAAACAAAAAGTAAAAAAAGATATTGATATAGAGAGTTTAAAAATAGCAGTAAGAGAAATCACAAATGAAGATATTTCTTCAAGAAATTTAAATAAAAAAACTACAGGAGTAGTAATTACTGATATCTCAAATCGTAGCCCTTTGTATAATTTATTAAGTGTTAATGATATAATTATTGAAGTTCAAAAAACTTCTGTAAAAAATTCCTCTGATCTTAAAAGAAAGGTTGATGGCATCTTTAAGAAAGGTGAAAAAACATTATTATTAACAATAATAAATAAAGATAATCGAAGACGATACTTAGGTGTTAAAATAAATTAGTTTGTCAAAAAAAATTATTCTTTTAGCCGGACCCACAGCATCAGGAAAATCAAAACTAGCAATTAGTTTAGCTAGAAAATTAAATGGAGAAATCATTAATGCAGACAGCATGCAAGTATTTAGAGAGTTCAAAATTTTATCATCTCGTCCAAGTTCAAATGATACTCGAAAGATTAAACACCATCTTTATGGAGTAATTTCTGTTAAAAGATATTTTTCTGCAGGAGATTGGCTTAAACAAGCAAAAAAAAAAATTAATTTTTGTCTTAAAAAGAAAAAAATTCCAATAATTGTAGGCGGAACTGGCCTTTATTTTAATACAATTACAAAAGGTATAAGTAAAATTCCAAATATAGATTTAAAGACAAGAAATAAAGTAAGAAATTTGTATAAAAAAATTGGTTTTAAAAGATTTTATGACCTTCTTCTTAAACTGGATCCCAACGTTAAAGGTAGAATTCTTCCAACTGACTCACAAAGAGTTCAAAGAGCTTATGAAGTAAAGTTAAAAACAAAAAAATCATTGTTTGATTGGTTTATAAATACCAAATCTGATTTCTCAGATTATGAAGTAAAAAAGATATTCGTTGATATTCCAAGGGATGAATTATTAAAAAAAATTAATCATAGAACAGACTTAATGATTAAAAAAAAATGTATTAAAGAGGTAAGAAAATTCAACAGACTTAAAATTAAAAAAAGCTTATCTGCAAATAAACTAATAGGCGTTCAAGAAATCAATGATTTTTTGAAGGGTTCAATCTCAATAGACCAATGCAAAGAGCTTATCAATATAAAGACTAGACAATACGCAAAGAGACAAAATACTTGGGCTAGAGGCCATATGAAGAATTGGAATAAGCTTTATTCTAAAAAATTCTCAATTCTTTTAAAAAAATCATTAAAAGTCGTAAGCTAAAACTTGACGCAAATCATTTCTAGGCTAGATTGTATGTATGCCAAAATTATTGAGCGGAGCAGAAATTGTATTTAAAGCACTGGAGGACCAAAAAGTAGAATACATTTTTGGTTACCCAGGTGGTGCAGTATTGCCAATTTATGATGAATTAAAAAATCATAAATCAATTAAACATATATTAGCGAGACATGAGCAAGGAGCAGGACATTCAGCGGAAGGATACGCAAGATCAAGCGGTAAGCCAGGAGTTTTATTAGTCACATCTGGTCCAGGAGCCACTAACGCTGTTACAGCTTTAACAGACGCTTACATGGACTCTGTTCCTCTTGTTTGTATTTCAGGACAAGTACCAACACATTTAATTGGTACTGATGCTTTTCAAGAATGTGACACAACTGGAATTACACGACCTTGTACAAAACATAATTGGTTAGTAAAAGACGTAAATGATCTTTCAAGAGTTTTACATTTAGCTTTTGAGGTAGCAACTACAGGGAGACCCGGCCCAGTTCTTGTCGATATTCCAAAAGATATTCAATTTAAAAAAGGGAAATATAAATTTTTTAAGAATACGCTTAAAAAAAAACTTAACGGTAAAGCAACTCACAAAATATCTAATTCAGAATTAGATAAATTTATCGATCTTATTAAAAAATCCTCAAGACCTATTTTTTATACCGGTGGAGGAGTAATAAACTCAGGGCCTGAAGCTAGCAAATATTTAAGAGAACTAGTTTCATTAACAGGCTTTCCAATAACTTCAACACTTCAAGGACTTGGTGCTTATCCTGGCGACGATCCACAATTTTTAGGTATGCTTGGTATGCACGGGACTTACGAAGCAAATAATGCAATGCACGATTGTGACTTAATGATAAATATTGGCGCGAGGTTTGATGACAGAATAACAGGAAAAGTAGATGAATTTTCACCTGGCTCAAAAAAAATTCACGTTGATATTGATCCATCTTCAATTGGAAAAAATATTAAAGTTGATTTAGCTGTGGTAAGTGACGTAACTCAACTTTTAAAATCTTTAATCAAAAGATTTAAAGAAAAAAATAAAAACTTTGCGAGCTCTAACAAACAAAAGACATCGAAATGGTGGGAACAAATTGAAAAATGGAGAGAAAAAAAGTCCTTAAACTTTATTAACAGCAGTAAAGTTATCAAACCTCAACATGCAGTACAAAGATTGTATGAGATGACTAAAAATCAGGATACTTTTGTTACAACTGAGGTTGGACAACATCAAATGTGGGCAGCTCAACATTATAAATTTAATAAACCTAATAGGTGGATGACATCTGGAGGGCTTGGAACAATGGGATATGGACTTCCGGCAGCAATTGGTGTTCAAATTGCAAATCCTGGAAAATTAGTTGTTGATATTGCTGGAGAAGCTTCTGTTTTAATGACAATGCAGGAAATGTCTACTGCAGTACAATATAGACTACCAATAAAAATATTTATTTTGAATAATGAGTACATGGGCATGGTAAGACAGTGGCAAGAACTTTTGCATGAAAAAAATTATTCTGAGAGTTACACTGCTGCATTACCAGATTTCGTCAAGCTTGCAGAGTCTTATGGCTGTGTTGGAATTAGAGCAAAAACACCAGATGAGCTTGATGAAAAAATAAAAGAAATGATCAATATTGATAAACCAGTAATATTTGACTGTGTTGTAGATAAAGCAGAAAACTGTTTTCCTATGATACCGTCAGGGAAACCCCATAATCAAATGATTTTAGGTCCTGAGGAGGAAGAAGAAATTTCTGATGAGGGAAAAATTTTAGTTTAATGACAAAGTCTAAATCTGCTTATAGTGCTCCCGGTAAAATTGGAAAAATTGAAAGACATATAATCGTTGTATGGGTAGATAATGAGGCTGGTGTGCTAGCAAGAATCGCAGGACTTTTTTCTGGAAGAGGATACAACATTGAGTCTTTAGCAGTAGCTGAAGTTGATAAAAAAAAACATATTTCCAGAATTACTATTGTAACTGAAGGTACACCACAAGTAATTGAGCAAATAAACTTACAGCTAAAAAAGCTAGTCCCAGTTCACAAAGTTGCTGACTTTAAAAGAGGTGAAAAAGATATTTTATTTAGAGAACTAGCTTTGTTTAAAATATTAGGGAACTCCAAAAAAATTGGAAAAGTTAAAAAAATTTGTAAAAAATTCAATCCTGTAGTTCTTGATAAAACTAGCAAATCTGTTGTAATACAAGTAACCGCACTTAGAGCTGAGATTGATAAATTAGCTCTTGATTTAAAAAGTTTAGGCCTTATAAGCACGTCTAGAACTGGTGCTGTTGCTATGACAAAAGGACCAAAAATATTTAACTAAATATGAAAACTTATTACGACAAAGACACAAATAAAGATTTAATTAAAAATAAAAAAGTGGCTATCTTTGGTTATGGAAGTCAAGGCCATGCTCACGCACTGAATCTTAAAGATAGTGGTGTAAAAGAAGTTGTAGTAGCTTTGAGAGAAGGATCGTCAAGTATAAAAAAAGCTGAAGGCGCAGGATTAAAAGTAATGTCCCTATCCGATGCAGCTGCTTGGGCAGATGTAGTTATGATGCTGACGCCTGATGAGCTTCAATCAGAAATTTATAAAAATCACATCGAACAAAGAATGAAAGAAGGAACAAGCTTAGCCTTCGCTCACGGATTAAATATTCATTTTGATCTTATTAATGCCAGGAAAGACTTAGATGTTTTTATGGTTGCTCCAAAAGGCCCAGGCCACACTGTTAGAAGTGAATACCAAAAAGGTGGAGGGGTTCCTTGTTTAATGGCTGTTCATAAAAATAGTTCAGGAAAGGCAAAAGATTTAGCGTTATCCTACGCTTCAGCTGTTGGGGGAGGAAAAGCAGGAATCATAGAAACAACTTTTAAAGATGAGTGTGAAACTGATTTATTTGGTGAACAAACAGTCTTATGTGGCGGATTAGTTGAATTAATTAAAAATGGATTCGAGACTTTAACTGAAGCAGGTTACCCGCCAGAAATGGCGTATTTTGAAACTCTGCATGAAGTAAAATTAATTGTAGATCTAATTTATGAAGGTGGGATAGCTAATATGAATTATTCAATTTCAAACACTGCTGAGTATGGAGAATATGTATCAGGAAAAAGGATTGTAGATAACAATACCAAAGCAAAGATGAAAGAAGTTCTTAAAGATATTCAATCTGGAAAATTTACTAAGCAATGGATGGATGAGCACAAATCGGGTCAAAAAAATTTCCTAAAAATGAGGCAAGATTTAGCAAAACACCCCATCGAAAAGGTTGGAAAAGAGCTACGTGCAATGATGCCGTGGATTGGCAAAAATAAACTAGTCGATAAAGATAAAAATTAACCCAATCTGAGTCTAAAATGCAAAGTTGATCGACATAATTATTTGCAAATTTTAGCTTTAATTGTAATATGAGGAGCTTTTAATTTTTAAAAATAATTGGCTATGGCGGATAAAAATAGAATTATAATTTTTGACACTACAATGCGGGATGGAGAACAGTCTCCAGGTGCATCGATGAGTTTAGAAGAAAAGTTGCAGATTTCAAGAGTGTTTGATGAATTAGGTGTAGATGTAATTGAGGCAGGTTTTCCAATCGCCTCTCCAGGAGATTTCGAAGCAGTCACAGAAATCAGCAAAACTTTAAAACGTTCAATACCAGCTGGATTAGCTAGAGCTACAAAAAAAGATATTGATGCTTGCCATCAAGCCTTAAAACATGCAAAAAATTTTAGAATTCATACATTTATATCTACTAGTCCGCTTCATATGAAGCATAAATTAAATAAATCACCTGAAGAAGTTTTAAACTCAATAAAAGAGAGCGTTACTTATGCTAGAAAATTTACTGACGATGTTGAGTGGTCTTGTGAAGACGGAACCAGAACAGATATGGACTATATGTGTAAAACAGTAGAGCTTGCAATTAAATGTGGAGCTAAAACAATAAATATTCCAGACACAGTAGGCTATACAGTTCCTTCTGAATTTAAAAAAATTATTGAAACATTAATTAATAAAGTTCCAAATATTGATAAAGCAATTCTTTCTACCCATTGTCATAATGACTTAGGTTTAGCAGTAGCTAATTCACTAGCAGGAGTAATGGCTGGAGCAAGACAAATAGAATGTACCATAAATGGTATAGGGGAAAGAGCAGGAAATGCAGCACTTGAAGAAGTAGTTATGGCTATGAGAACAAGACACGACTTGATGCCATTTACAACAAACATTAATACTAAACTTTTAAGCAAAGCATCAAAAGTTGTTTCTAATGCAACTGGATTTCCAGTCCAATTTAATAAAGCAATAGTTGGAAAAAATGCCTTTGCACATGAGTCAGGTATTCACCAGGACGGAATGTTAAAAAACAGAAATACTTACGAAATTATGACTCCAGAAAGTGTTGGAGTTAAAAAAACCTCTTTAGTGATGGGTAAGCACTCTGGTAGACACGCATTCAGAGATAAATTGTCAGACATGGGTTATGTAAATGTAACAGACGATATTATTAACACCGCATTCGGTAAATTTAAAATTTTGGCAGATAAAAAAAAACATATATACGATGAAGATATCGCAGCGCTTGTAGATGATAGCTTGGTAACAGAAGATAACGTTATCAAATTAAAAAGTTTGAAAGTTTATGCAGGAACTGGAGAACCTCAGAAAGCTGAAATGACATTAGAGGTGTTTGGCGAAGTAAAAAGTGCGACCGAGACAGGTGATGGACCAGTTGATGCAATTTTCAAATGTATAAAGAAACTTTTCGCTCACGACGTAAAATTGCTTTTGTATAACGTGCATGCAGTCACAGAGGGTACAGACGCGCAAGCAACAGTAAGTGTAAGAATTGAGGAAAAAGGAAAAACAACTGTTGGTCAAGCAGCTGACACAGACACATTAGTAGCATCAGCAAATGCATATTTAAATGCATTAAATAAACTAATAATTAAAAGAAAAAAAACAGCGCCTGATGATGAAAACTTAAGCGCTCAAATATAGAAATGAAAATATGTTTAAAGGTTTAACAGGTTTAACTTCTTTATGGTCTCAGGACATGGCTATAGATTTAGGTACAGCCAATACCTTAGTGGTATTGAAGGATCAAGGCGTAGTTTTAAATGAGCCATCAGTTGTTGCAGTAATTGAGGATGGGGGAAAAAAGTCAGTATTAGCAGTAGGTGATGAGGCTAAAACAATGCTAGGAAGAACACCGGGCAACATATCGGCTATAAGACCTCTAAAAGATGGAGTAATAGCAGATTTCGTAGTAACTGAGGAGATGATTAAACATTTCATTAAAAAGGTGCATAAAAAAAATGCATTTGCTAATCCAAGAATTTTAATTTGTGTTCCTACAGGATCAACACCTGTAGAAAGGAAAGCTATTCAAGATTCGGCTTTAGCAGCTGGAGCAAGAAAAGTACAATTAATTGAAGAACCTATTGCAGCTGCTATAGGAGCGGGGCTACCAATTTCTGAAGCTACCGGATCTATGGTTGTTGATATAGGTGGTGGAACAACTGAGATAGCAGTTATGTCATTAGGCGGAGTAGTTTATTCAAAATCATTACGAGTTGCTGGGGATGCATTAGACCAATCAATTATAGCATATATGAGAAAAAAAATGAATTTAATGATTGGAGACTCAACTGCTGAAAAAATTAAAAAAGAAATTGGTACTGCCATACCTTCATCAAATAATACATTTTTGATGAAAGGTAGAGACATAAGATCTGGAACTCCAAAAGAAATTGAACTTACAGAGAAAGATGCTTGCGAGGCACTAATGCCAATATTAAATCAAATTTTAGGAGGGATTAAAGAGGCTCTGGAGAATACTCCGCCAGAATTATCTGCCGACTTGATTGATATGGGATTAGTTTTAACAGGAGGCGGAGCATTATTAAAAAATATTGATAAATTAATTTCTCAAGATACTGGTCTACCTGTAACAATAGCTGATGATCCTTTATCATGTGTGGCTATTGGCACTGGAAGAGCTCTAGAAAATGAGGAGCTATTTTCCACAATGTTATCCGAGTATTAATTTGTCTTTACAGAAAAAATGTCAGTTAGCAGAGATGATTTTAGTATAGCTTTTCGTTCAGCTCTTCTTCAAAGAGGAGGAGCTCAAAAATTTTCAGTTCTTTCACTAATTTTTTTAGCCCTAATTATTTTTTTTCTAGATGTTTATGGTTTTACTTTAGTAAAAACAGCAAGAAGTTTCATCAATGATGTAGTCTATAGAGTGACTTATTTAGCTTCTACTCCAACAAGATTACTTCCAGGCATAAATGAAGGAGTAACTGGACATTTTAATCTAAGAAAAGAAAATGAAGAACTAAGACAGGTAATTGAGCGTTACAAATCTCTTGATCTCAACTTAGAGTACATATCAAATGAAAATAAAAATTTAAAAAAGGTATTAGATACTGAAGATGTTCAAAGCGTCTCGAATGTAGTTTTGGCAAAAGTTTTGGTAGATCGTAATAGTCCATTTTTAAAATCAATAATTATTAACAAAGGAAGCAAAGAAGGCATTATTAAAGGAATGCCTGTCACTCAAAATAAATATTTAGTTGGGCGTATAGTTGAGACAAATTATTTATCATCAAGAGTATTGCTTCTGAACGATTTGAATAGCAGAATTCCAGTTACTTTTGATGAAAAAAGTACTCAAGCAATTTTGACTGGCGGTGGAACACGTAAACCAACATTGTCATACTTGCCTGAAGATTATCAATTTGTAGAAGGCATAACTGTATTTGCTTCTGGAAAAGATGGTATTTTTAGCGCTGGAACTCCAATCGGAAAAACTAAAGAAAGCGGAGAAGTAGAATTATTTGTAGATCCTAATCAATTATCATTTGTAACTGTAAATTTAATTAAACCAAGTAAAGAAGTTTTTTAATGGCAAAAAAAAATATAATAAATAAATTATTTGCATCTGGCCCTCTAATTCTATTGTACTATCTATCTATAAGTGAAATTGACACAAATTTGGAAAAATTATTTGAAGTTTTTTCTATAAATTTACAAATTATAATAATTTATTTTTGGATAATAAAACGTCCTAATTTGATGGGGACAGGACATATTTTTTCCGCCGGTCTTATAAATGATGTTGTAATGGGTTTTCCACTAGGTATTAGTTCATTGTCTTATCTGTTAGTTTGCTTTGTAGGTAATTATGTAAGAAACAAAAGCGTTAATACAACGATTGCTTCTGACTGGTTTACCTTCTTGCTTGCTTTAATATTCGCTAATTTGCTTTTCTTTACTTTATTAAATAACTTTTCTGAAGTTGCCATCTCCTATACAAAAATTGGCTATAACACTTTCTTCACTTTATTTCTGTTTCCAGTTTTTTGGCTTCTTTTCAATATTTATCAAATGAGTTTTATAGGAAACCAAGATGCTTAGTCCAGGTTCAGGTAACACTGTCATTAAATCAAAACTTATAAGCAGAAGAATGTTCTTAATTACTGCAGCAAAAGCAGTAGTAATGTTTGGTTTAGTCGGCAGACTTATATCTCTACAAATTAATCAAGCTACAAAATATAAGTCTTTATCAGATAAAAATAGATTTAGAGAATGGAAGTTAGCTCCAGAAAGAGGAGCTATAAAAGATTTTTTCAACACTGAAATCGCATCGACTGAACCGCTCTATCAAGTTCATTTAGTTCCTGAAAATGCAAAAGATCTAGATAATTTATTTGTAAGATTAAAAGCGATCTTAAATATTACTGACAAAAAAGTTTCTTACCTAAAAAGACTGATAAAAAAACAAAAACCTTGGGAACCAATAATAGTTTCTGAAAATTTAGAATGGTCTGATTTTTCTAGAATAAATTTATTTTTACATGAACTCGAGGGCGTAGAACCAATTGTGTCTGTTGCAAGGACTTATCCTGATAATTCCTCAGCTCATATTTTAGGTTATGTTTCTCAAATAAGTAAGAAAGATTTACAAACAAAAGAATACCTCAAAGATTTAGCAGTACCAGGCATGTCCATCGGAAAAACTGGTTTAGAAAGAAAACTAGACGAACAGATTATTGGTAAAGTTGGATATCAACGTTATGAAGTTAATGCTTTTGGTAAAAGAATTAGAGAAATCAAAATTGATGAAGGCCAAGCAGGAAAAAGCTTTAAAACAACTCTAGATTATGAAGTGCAAAAATTTACTAATGAACTTTTAAAAGATAAAGCAGCTGCAGTTTGTGTGATGGATGTTTTTAATGGAGATATAGTCTCTTTAGTGTCATCTCCAACGTTTGAACCTAACGAATTCGTTCATGGATTAGATAAAGCTTATTGGAATAGTTTAATTAAAGACGAAAAAAAACCTTTAGCTAACAAAGCATTATCTGGATTGTATCCTCCAGGATCTACAATTAAGACTTTAGTAGCTTTAAGCGCCTTAGAAAATAAAATTATAAGACCTTTGGATACCTTTAGATGTAAGGGAAAAATAGAATTGTATGGGGAGAAATTTCATTGCTGGGAAAAAGACGGGCATGGCATAGTAAATCTAAGAAAAGGAATTCAAAGATCTTGCGATGTTTATTTTTACGAAGTTGCGAGAAAACTTGGCGTTGATCGACTATCTGAAACTGCAAAACGATTTGGATTAGGTAAAAAAGTTTTAAATGATTTTATCGAAGAAAGATCAGGAGTAGTACCAAATACAAAATGGAAGAAAAAATTTATTGGGCAAAACTGGTATTTAGGTGAGACGCTTCACTCAGGTATTGGCCAAGGATATTTCCAAAGCACGCCATTACAATTATGTCTAATGACAGCTCAAATTGCCAATGGAGGTTTTAAAATAAGGCCAAGAATAATATTTGATGAAAAAAATGACAATCTTAGAAATTATTTGAAACATAAAAATGAAAATCCAAATGAGCCTCTTCCAACTGATTTGCTAGTATCAAATTTTAATTTAGAGCCTTTGTTTAAAAATCAAGAACACATAAACTTAATTAAAGATGCAATGTTTTCATCATCAAATGAGCCAGGAGGGACTTCTTACAGACACAGGTTTGAAAATCCAAAATTTACATTTGCTGGAAAAACTGGTTCATCGCAGGTTAAAAGATTTACAGAGGCACAAAGAGAGGCTGAAGTTAAACAAGAGAATTTACCTTATAAAGAAAGAGATCATGCATTATTTGTGGCATTCGCTCCCTATAAAAATCCTCAATATGCAATTAGTGTTTTGGTTGAGCATGGTGGTTCTGGCGGTAAAGCCGCGGCTCCAATAGCAAAGAAAGTAATTAAAAAAGTTCTTGAAAGACATGAATTAAGAAGAAGTATTAATAATCAAATCGGAGAACCAGTCTAATGTTTCAACCAAGATCAATTCATTCATCGCTTAGTTTAAAAGATAAAATTTTATCATTAGACTATATTCTAGTAGTTTCCATTTTTATCCTCGGGCTCGTTAGCATATTGGCAATGTACTCAACAGATGGGGGAGAATTTAAATATCACACTAATAGTCATATACTCCGTTTTTTTGTTTTCTTTGGAATGTTTCTATTTCTCTCATTTATTCAAATAAGATTTTGGCATAGTCAAAGTTACTTAATTTATATTTTATTTTTTATCTTACTACTTGGTGTAAAATATTTTGGATTAACTTCTTCTGGTTCCAAACGTTGGTTAGACTTGTATTTTATGAATCTTCAACCTTCTGAGTTAATGAAAATCGGCTTAATTTTATTTTTAGCGAAGTATTATCATAGAATTTCTATAGAGAATATTAATCAGCTTAGGTACTTATTTTTACCTATTGTAGTGTTGATTGCTCCATTAATATTAGTTGCTACACAACCAGACCTTGGAACTGCTTTATTGATTGCAGCAGGCGGAGTAACAGTTGCTTGGCTTGCAGGTGTACGAATAAAATTTTTTGCATTTTCTGGATTAGCCTTTTTGGGCTTATTACCGATTGCAATTTCTTTTCTAAAACCTTACCAAAAGTCAAGAATACTAACTTTTTTAAATCCTGAGAGAGACCCCTTAGGAGCAGGATATCAAATTATTCAATCCAAAATTGCAATAGGCTCAGGAGGTCTCTTTGGTAAAGGATTCTTACAGGGATCTCAAAGCTATTTAGATTACTTACCTGAAAAACATACGGATTTTATTTTTACTTTATTTTCTGAAGAATTTGGATTTTTTGGTTCATTATTTATTCTAATTTTGTACGCTATTATTGTTTGGAGAATAGTCAAAATAGGAAATGTAACCAGAAGTAATTTCGGTAAATTATATTGTTATAGTTTTGCTACAGCTTTTTTTATATATGTAGTAGTAAATATGATGATGGTATTGGGTTTATTACCAATTGTTGGATCTCCTTTGCCTATAATGTCATATGGCGGTTCATCGATGATGGCAATTATGTTAGGCTTGGGTATAGTAATGTCTTGTAAAGTCTATAAAGACACTCCAGTAAATTAAACCTAATATGGTCAAATTTAAATTTATAAATGACTTGTATATTATTAGAATTGGTGGTTAGTTTATGAAAAAAAATATGTTTGGTGATAAGAAAAAAAAACTCACAGATTCAGAAAGATCTCTAATAAGCGAGACTGTAAGCATCGAGGGAACTATAAATAGCTCTGGTGCAATAGATGTCGCAGGCTTAATTAAAGGTCCGGTATTTTCAAAAGAAATTATCATAAGGGAAACGGGTTCAATAACTGGCTCTATCGAGGGAGACCATGTTGAAATTCATGGACATTTAGACGGAAAAGTTTCTGGTCAAGATATTGTTATTGGTTCAACAGGCACAGTAAAAGGAGATATTGAATTTGGAAATAACTTGAGAACTGAAAATGGCGCAGACATAGATGGGTATATTAAAAAGACAAATAAAAATAAACCTACATTAACAGGCGATTTCTTGTTCAAGAAAAAAGATAAAAAAGATCAGCCTGATAACCAAGAAGATAGACCAGAAGTGGTTAATAAAGAAGCTCTAGCCTAATCTACCGCACTTCAATTTTTTTAAGATTGCAATATAATTTCTTTGTGGAAAATTATAAATGTAAATCTGTTGGAATAATTGGCTCCGGGATACAAGGAGTCTGCATTGGTTTGCAACTAATAAAAAAAGGAATTCCAGTTACACTTTTTGATCGCCATGACCCTCTATCATCTGAGTACAAACCTGCATCTTATGGAAACGCTGGACATTTTTCTCCCTATGCTGTTTTGCAATTCAATCGGCCAGATATTTTGAATGATGTTCCAAAAATGATTTTAAGTTCTTATGGGCCCTTAGCTTTAAAATGGAATTATATTCCAAAAATGATTAAATGGTTTGTACATTACTTTAAAAATTGTAATGAAAAATCAATGCTCCACACCGCTAAATACATGCATCAAATATTAAGTCTATCAAATGATGCATACGAAGAAATTTTTCAAGAAATAGATACATCTGGTTTAATTGAAAAAAAAGGCATTATTTATGTTTGGACAAACAAAAACTTAAAAAGCAGAAAATTAGAGATAAAAGTGCGTAATGACCTTGGAATTGAACAAAAATTACTTACCCAAAAAGAAGTTTTGAAGTTAGAACCAAATTTAAAACCTGTATTTGACGCTGGTGTAATTTACGAAAGCGCTATGCACGCTAGAGACCCTCATGGAATACTTAAGCAAATATTTAAGTTATATTTAAAAAAAGGAGGGAAGTTCATTCAAACTAATATAAAAAACATAGAGCAATTAACGATTAACGAGACAGTGATAAGATCTGAAAATGAAGAGTATAAATTCGAAAAGTCAGTAATTGCTTCTGGTGCTTTCTCAAAAAAGCTAACAGATCAGCTAGGTGAAAATATTCCCCTAGACACCGAAAGAGGCTACCATGTGCACTTTAAAGGACAAGAAAATTTGATTTCTAGGCCTGTAATTTTCTTAGATCGCGGATTTGGAATGACACCAATGAATCAAGGCTTAAGAGCTGTAGGCACTGTTGAATTAGGCGGGCTGAAAAATCCACCTTCAGAAAAAAGAATTAAATACATAATTAATTGCGCAAAAGAATTATTGCCACAACTTGGAAAACACGAAGATGAATGGCTAGGTTTCAGACCTACACTGCCAGACTTTTTACCAATATTAGGTCCATCTCTTAAAAATAAGAATATAATCTATGCGTTTGGTCATCAACATTTAGGCTGAACTTTAGGAGCTATTACAGGCAAAATTGTCTCTGGAATTGTTGCTGGTGACAAGACAAATTTAAACTTGACGCCTTACAGTTCGAAAAGATTTAATTAGGAACTTTTTGTCAAAAAACTATACAGCTTACATATTTTTAATACTTGCAACTTTGTTTTGGTCCGGAAATTTTATAGTTGGAAAATTCGCTACTTTATTCGAAATACCTCCACTCACATTAAATTTTTATAGATGGGTTATGGTTTGGATTATTTTAATTCCATTTACTTTTAAAGAAATTTTACACAAAAAAAATTATATTAAGGAAAATTGGTTATTGATTAGTTTTATGGGAATTATAACAATTAGTACTTTTAATTCAGTTGTTTATTTTGCACTCAATTATACCCAAGTTATCAATGCTGTATTAATGTTAGCAGGTATACCCGCTGTTGTTATGATTTTGTCTTCAATCATGAATATAGAACGATCAAATATGTTTCAATTAGTAGGATTGATTTTATCGATAATAGGGGTTGCAACAATTATTTCTAATGCGGATATCCAAAAAATTTTTTCTTTAAATTTTAACAAAGGAGATTTGTGGATGTTAGTTTGTGTAATGAGCTGGTCACTTTATTCGACTCTATTGAAGAAAAAAAAATTTCAACTCTCTCAATTTACATTTATTCAACTTATGGTCACTGTTGGTTTAATATTTCTAATCCCTCAATATTTGTATGAGCAGAAAATTGGACTAGAAGTTCCAATTAACAAATTTTCCGTAGCTATTTTATTTTATGTAGTTATTTTTCCAGCTATAGCCGCATACTATTGTTGGCAAAAAGCTATTGAATTTATTGGACCCAATAGATCAGCAATTTTTGTACAATTAATGCCTTTGTTCAGTGCCTTAATGGCAATATTAATATTTAAAGAAAAATTTCAATTATACCATTTTATTGGTGGCACTTTTATAGTATCAGGTATTTATTTATCTAATAGGAAAACTCAATGATTAAAGTTGCAGTGCTTGATGATTATCAAGATGTTTTCAAACAAATTATAAATCTTAGTAAATATAAAGATAAATTTATCTTCAAAGTATTTAATGAACCTTTCGCTGATGAGAATGAGGCTATCGTAGCTTTAGAGGAATATGAGGTATTATTTATTATGAGAGAAAGGACTACTATTTCAAAGTCTTTAATTAAAAATTTACCAAAAATAAAATATATTATGACTTCCGGCATGAGAAATAAATCAATCGATTTAGACGCAACTAAGCAAAGAAAAATAACAGTATGTGGAACTGATATAAACTCTAATCCAGCTGCTGAGATAACTTGGGCGCTGATTTTAGGTCTTCTAAGAAATATGAAACAAGAAATAGATAATATGTTTCAAGGTTATTGGCAGACAACCGTAGGATCAGAACTTAAAGGGAAAATGTTAGGTTTAATTGGTTTAGGTAAAATTGGTAAACAAGTTGCTAAAGTAGCTAAAGCTTTTGGTATGGAAGTTTGTGCATGGAGTGAAAATCTTAACTTATCTAGCGCTAGTGAGCTTGGTGTTTTACCAATGAGCAAAGAAGATTTATTAAAAAACTCAGATATTATTTCAATACATTTAGTTCTTGGAGAAAGATATAAAAATCTAATCACAAAAAATGAATTTAAAATGATGAAAAAAACATCTTATTTAATCAATACTTCCAGAGGCCCTATTATTAATGAAAATGATTTAATTCAAGCTCTAAAAGACGAAGCTATCGCAGGAGTGGGTTTGGATGTATTTGAAAAAGAACCGCTTCCTCAGGACCACAAGTTAAGATTTCTGCCTAATGCTCTTCTTTTACCTCACATTGGATATGTTACAGCTGAAAATTATTCTAAATTTTACAATCAGATGATGGAAAATCTTAATGCTTGTTTGAACAATAAGCCAATTAGAGTGATTTCAAATTAAAGGATTCAACTCAAGGTTAAACTTTGTTAAACTCATTGTGGTCTAGTGATTTGTTTTTTTATTTTTGAATAAATATATAAAACAAAACAGGGGAATAATGAAAAAAGTTTTTAGTCTAATATTGCTTTTAGTTTTTTTTGCAGGATGCGCAGAGTCGGTAGCTTTACTCGGAACAGCAACGACAGGTAGCAATATAGCTCAATCTACTGTTTCATCGGCAATGAGTTACGGAATTAAAAAACAGACTGGAAAAAGTCCAATGGAGCATGTAGTGGCTTATGCTGAAAAACATAACCCAGAAAAGAAAAAATCTAAATGCGTATCTTTTATTGAGTCAACTAACTCAGAAATTTGCGAAGCTGTTAAAAAAAATATTTTACAAACAAAGGAATATTTTGTTAATAAACAAAAAATTATCAAAAGATCTAAAATAGAGAACTTAGCAAAAGAATCAGAAATTTATAAGAGAAGGTAATCCTATATTCTTCCAGCCAGGATCTTGACCATTTCCACTAAAACCATCAGAGACATTTAAGACATTATAACCCTCATTTGCTAAAAGATTAGCAGCAACAATTGATCTGCCACCTGCTGCACACATTACCAATACTTGATTTTTTTTATCGATATTTTTTTTAACACTCTTTAAAAAACTTGGGTCTTGTGAAATAGTAATAAAAAAGGATTCAATACCGAAACCTTTCGTATCGGGCTTACCAACTGTATTCCATTCGTCTTCTGTTCGAACGTCTAGTAAAACAGTGTTTGGATTGCTATCTATAAATTTTTTTATTTCTGATGATTTGATTTGTTTGATCATTGAGTGGCCCCAATATAAATAATTGGGACCACAAAATCAATTATTAAGCAGCTAATGCTTGTTTGATATCTGCAATGATATCATCCGGGTGTTCGATACCAATTGACAGTCTCACATAACCAGGTGTTACTCCTGCTGCTGCTAACGCTGCATCATCTAATTGACTGTGCGTTGTAGTAGCCGGGTGAATTGCTAGACTTCTAGCATCACCAATATTAGCAACGTGATATAACATCTTTAAGTTATCGATGAATTTGGCACCAGCTTCTTTAGTACCTAAGTCCATTCCAACTAAAGAACCATATCCACCTTGCATATATTTTTTAGCTCTTTCTTTAATCTCACCTTGATGATTAGTAGGGTAGATTACATTCTTAACTTTTTTCTGTGTTTCTAAGAAAGATACAACTTTCTCTGCATTACTACAGTGTTGTTTCATTCTAAGAGCAACTGTTTCCAAACCTTGAATAATTTGGAAAGCATTAAATGGACTTAAAGGAGCACCTAAGTCTCTTAATAAAACCACTCTTGCTCTGATTACAAAAGGAATGTTAGCTCCTGTTAGTTGAGGAACTGCATCTGCCCAAACCGCACCACCATAACTTTGATCAGGTTCATTAATTAATGGTTGTCTTTTTCTGTCTTTTATCCAGTCAAAGTTTCCACCATCAACAATAATTCCGCCAATTGAAGTTCCGTGACCACCAATATATTTAGTCAATGAGTGCATTACGATTGCAGCTCCGTGAGCTAAAGGTTTACAAATTACTGGTGAAGCTGTGTTATCGATGATTAAAGGAATACCCTTTTTTCTACCGATATCTGAAACTTCTTTGATTGGGAACACACGAAGATAAGGATTTGGACAAGACTCACCATAGTAAGCTCTTGTTTTATCATCAGTAACTTTTTCAAAGTTTTTAGGATCTGCAGGATCTGCAAATCTAACTTCAATACCCTGTTGTCTCAAAGTGTTTTTGAATAAGTTTACTGTGCCTCCGTATAAGTCAGTAGACGCAACAATATTATCTCCAGCTTGTGCTAAGTTTTGAATACACATTGCTGAAGCTGCTTGACCTGATCCAACTGCTAATGCTGCTACACCACCTTCAAGTGCCGCAACTCTTTTTTCTAGAACATCTACTGTTGGATTCATTATACGCGTATAAATGTTACCAAATTCTTTCAAACCAAATAAATTTGCTGCGTGTTCTGCATTTTTAAATTGGTAAGAGGTTGTTTGGTAAATAGGAACTGCTACAGCTGTAGTAGTAGGATCTGATCTGTAATCGCTACCATGTAAGCCAATAGTTTCCGGATGTTTAAAATCAGCCATTGATTTTCCCCCTTACTGTTTCTCTAATTGTCTCGTTCATTTTTTCTCCTTTTTTTGGAGAAGAATGAACGAAATTTAATTTTGTTCATCTTCTCCTTTTTAGTACTTCGGCGATTGCCAGGTGTACAATATGGTTCAAATACCCGGTTTAATTTTAGAATGCTCCAAAAAAAAACCACCGACTAAAGCGGTGGTCTAAAGACTTTGCGCTTTAGCAGGATTTATTAAGCGCCCGCAAGTTGCTTTAACTCAGCGCTAATAGATTTATAGCAAGAAATTTAGGATTTTGTCAACTATCAATTAAATATTATTCCAGAACAATTTTGCAAGGTTGATTCCAGATAAATCTTTATATGCAACAAGTCCAGTAGGGCTAGTTACATTAATATCACCAATTAATTTCTCCTGCACGAAATCTACTCCTGCAAAATATATATTATTTTTCACTAATAATTTCCCAATTGCTTTGCATGTATTAGCTTCTTTGCTTGTGAGTACAGTTAGGTTTGCTTTAGCTCCCTTACTCATATTAGATAAAATACTACCCTTTTTTGGTACTCTAGAAATAGCACCTACAATTTTTCCCTTAATGATAAAAACTCTTTTATCACCTTTATAAACTCCAGGTAAAAACTTTTGAAAAAATAAATGATTATGAGTTTTCAATAATTTTCTTACTTTAGAAGCGTTAAAATTTTTAAAGAGAGTTACGTTATTACCACTAAAACCATTTATAGGTTTAGCCACAATAGCTTTATATCTTTTAAAAAAACTTCTTATTTCTACAAGGTTTTCGCTGATCAAAGTTGGAGGCATATACCTCATTAAATTGATGGAAAATAGCTTTTCAGATATGTTTCTGATTGCAAAAGGATGATTAATTATCTTAACTTTCTTAGAGATATGGTTCAGTAAGAATGTTGTATATAAATAACGATTATCAAAAGGCGGATCATTTCTGATAAGAATTATTTTAGATTTTTCTAAATTAAAATTAACAGTTCTTAATAGTGAGTAAAATTTCTTTTTACTTTCGTTGATTTTTATATGCTTACAAGAAGCTATAACCTTTCCATTTAAAAAACTTAAATTTTCTGGTTCGAAATAATATATTTTGTAACCTCTTTTTTGTGCTTCAGATGCTAAAAGAATAGTTGTATCAGTTTTGATATTTACTTTTGTAAGATCAGAACCCTGAATAGCTAAAATTTTCATCATGGCTTATTAAGAAATCTAATTTTTTTGTTTTATTATATTGCTCAATTAGCATTTCTGCTCTAGTTTTTTTATTGTTAATTATTTCCTCTATATGTTTTAAATAAATTGTCTCATTTTTCCCACTTTTATTAAGTTCATTTCTATTTTGTAAGCCTTTTTTAGATAAATCTAAAAATATTTTTGCCCAATCAATTAATTTTTTATCTTGAAGCACAGTGTTAAGTCCTTTTTTAGGTGCATTTAAATATGCATCCATTACATCTTGTTTTTTCCAATTTTTAATTATTTCATAAGTCTCATTTAATGACCCATAAATTAATCCCGTGAAGAAAGAAGGTCCATTACAAATACATCCAAAGTTGCATGTATCTAACGATCTAAATTCTATAACTTGTTTTAATCTTATCTCAGTAAAAATAGTACCTAAATGATTTTCAAAATCTTCTAAATTTGGCTTTTCTCCTTTTAAAAAACTTAAATTACCATTTAAAAAATCATTAAATGTTTGACCATTAGGAGAATGGTACGTTCCATTTTTTTTGAGAAATAAAATAGGGTAATTGATTACATGATCTATATATTTTTCAAAGTTTAATTTCTCAAAAGTAATTGGCATTATCCCACCTCTATTAGTTTCTTGCCAAACTTTCCCTCTATAGGATAAAAAACCTGAAGGTTTATTTTCAGAGAATGGAGAGTTCGCGAATAAAGCAATTGTTAGAGGAGTTAAGTAATTCCCTATCTTAAATTTTTTTTCAAAATCTTCTTCAGAAGTATAATCATAATTAATCTGAATACCTGCAGTTTTATACATCATATCCAAACTTAGCTTACCTCCTCTCGGCATTTCGGCTGTCATAATTTTGTAACGCTCTTTTGGACTTTTAGGGATATCAGCTAATTTATTAAATGGATCATATGCAATTGATGAAGTAGTAATATTTGTAGATTTAAAAACCTCTTTCAGTTCATTAAAATGAGAACTATTTTCCGAACAAACTGAATGTATGTTTTTAAACGGCGCGCCCGATAATTCATACTGAAATCCAGGTTCGGTCGTAATTTTTTGATTTTGTCTACGTAAACCAACTAATTTATCTTTCTCTAATTGTGGTCTCCAACCTTTTTCTTTTAAGATTTCAAATATTTTCTTAATTTGATCATAATCCACTCTTTTTAAATCTGTTTTATTAAAAAGAAATTTTTCATGCTCAACACCAATTCTAAGATTAGTATTTTTTTTAATCCCGTCGTTAAAATATTGGATTAGCTGATTTTTATTTTCAATGAAGGAAGTTGATTTATTAGTCAAACGTTTTTAACTCTAATACATTTCCGTTTGGATCTTCAATAAAAAATGTATTCTGCTCAAATTCAGTACCTTCAAATCTAGTGTAGGGTTTGTCGATGTAATTAATTTTATTAGCTTCAATATTTGCTTTGATTTTATTAAAAACATCTTTTTTTAAATGCACACCAAAGTGCGGAACTGGAACCTGACCCATATCCACGTCATGTCTTTCTCTTGGAAGTTTCATGGATGTTTGATGTAATGTGAGTTCATTGCCCCAAAAATCTATGTCAACCCATTTACCGTTTTCACGGTTTCCAGTTTTACATCCTAAAATATTAGTATAAAAAGCTTCTGCTTTTTTTAAATCACCTGCTGGGATTGCCAAATGAAATGAACTACTCATGGACATTTATATATATTCTTCTTTAAATTTATCAAGTAGTCATTATATACATCCTATGAAAGATTATTTAGAATCTATAAAAAAAAGAGATCCTGCGTCAAAATCTATACTGAGTATCATTCTCACGTACCCTGGTGTAAAAGCAGTTTTCTTTCATCAAATATCAAACTTTTTTTACAAAGCTGGATTTGATTTAGTAGCGAGAATTATTTCTCAAACGGTAAGATTTTTTACAGGAATTGAAATTCATCCTGGAGCAAAGATAGGTAAAAATTTGTTTATTGATCATGGTATGGGTGTAGTAATAGGCGAAACTTCTGAAATTGGAGACAACGTTACCATATATCAAAATGTTACTTTAGGTGGAATCTCTCCAAGTATAGATAGCGAAAGACAACGACATGAAAAAAGACATCCATCAATTGGTAATGATGTTGTAATTGGGTCGGGTGCACAAATAATCGGGCCAATAAAAGTTGGTAACAATTCAAGAATTGCCGCTAACGCGGTTGTTGTTAAAGATGTACCAGAAAACGCAACGATGGTCGGTATCCCCGCTAAAGCAGTCAAGTTAGAAAATAAAGGAAGCTTTAGACCTTATGGTGTTGATGATAAAGTAAAAGATGAGTAAAGACTGGGATCCAAATTTAACTCCAGAACAAAATTATGTTTTAAAGCAAGAGGGAACAGAGTCCCCAGGCAGTAGTCACTTAAACCAAGAAAAAAGAGAAGGCTCTTATCATTGCGTTGGTTGTGGAACAAAGTTATTTGAGTCTTCAACTAAATATGAGAGTGGTTCTGGCTGGCCTTCTTTTTTCGAATCTATTCCAGGGGTATTCGAAGAAAAAAAAGATATGCACATTGGTTATCCAAGAACTGAATATCATTGCAAAAAATGTGGAGGTCACCATGGACATGTTTTTGATGATGGTCCAAAACCAACTGGTAAACGATATTGCAACAATGGAGTCTGTTTAGTCTTTAAACCAAAAGGCGAGTAGTTATTCACAAACCAATTAAGTGTTTTAATACAACCTTTCAAAAATTTATAATCTCATTTGCCATGTCCTCTAGACCAAGGCAACATAAGTTTGTTAGATTATCATTTCATCCACCATGAAGAAGCAAATTATTTCCCTATTTATAATAATTTTTTCATTAATTTCTTTTCACGCGCATTCATCAGAACAAAATTGGAAACCAGCTCAGGATGGAGATAAAATTATTTTAATTAGACATGCTAAAGCTCCTGGAGGCGGAGACCCAGAAGGTTTTAATATTAATGATTGTAAGACCCAAAGAAATCTCGATATGATGGGAATTAATCAATCCAAAAAAATTGGTAATCTCTTCAAAGAAAAAAAAATTAAGATTGATCAAGTATTATCAAGTCAATGGTGCAGATGTAAAGATACTGCAAAATATGCTTTTGGAAATTTCAAAGAATTTTCAGCGTTAAATTCTACTTATACTCCACCATACGACCAAAATGAAAAACAGCAGATTAAAGACTTAAAAAAATATGTAAGTAATTGGAATGGTAAAGGGGGAAACCTTGTTTTAGTTACGCATTATGTAATTATCTTGGCAATAACTGGAGAAACAACACGATCCGGTGAACTAGTCATCACTGATAAAAATTTTAAAGTTTTATCTACAATTAATACTTTTTAAAAAAATATAAAATATCCAACTGCTATTAAAATTAAGTATTCAATAAATGTTTTAATCTTTAAAAGAGTGTTCTTATCCTGAAATTTGTTATTGATGAATAAAGTTAATCGAGAAAAAGCCAAGTGAACCAAAACAATACTCAAAGCTATACCAAGTAAAGCATGGTAAAAACTAAAATTTTTAAGGCCATAAAAGCAAGCTGCGATAAACGTGAACCAGGATATATTGGTTACAAATAAAGTAATTAAAATACCTGATCCTTTTTTAAAAATACTTTGAGACTTAATGAAAGTATATGACCATAAAAGAGTGAATAAAAAACCTGCGTATTTAATTATCATGAGCCAATATTGTAATTGCGGTAAAGTTCAAAGGCAAATATAAACGTAATATGATCATTAAACTTGTGTTCGCTTTTGGGGCTGGATTTATAAGTTTTCTCACCCCTTGCGTACTTCCAATTATCCCCGGTTATATTTCTTATATTACTGGAAAAGATTTAGGGGAAATAGATAAAGACAAATCAATAGTTTTGACTAAAACTATTCTTTTTTCACTAGGTTTCTCCTTTGTTTTTATAACACTTGGAGCGGCCGCCTCTGCAATAGGGAACGTGCTTCTTTTCTTTTCAAATGAATTACGAAT
This sequence comes from uncultured Pelagibacteraceae bacterium, assembly GCA_902619675.1. GTDB lineage: Bacteria > Pseudomonadota > Alphaproteobacteria > Pelagibacterales > Pelagibacteraceae > Pelagilacustribacter. The sequence continues at coordinate 9,965 of CACNFA010000007.1, read as the reverse complement.
TGTTGCAGGACTAATAATTATAATTTTTTCATTACAAATGTTAGGTTTTCTAAATTTTTCTTTTTTAAATACTGAAAAAAGAATCCAAACTGCTTCAAGTTATAAAGATAATTATGCATTTCCTTTTATAGTTGGCGCAGCTTTCGCGTTTGGCTGGACACCTTGCATTGGTCCGGTTTTAGGATCTATAATTGCTTTGTCTGCTACTGAGGCTACAATTAGTAAAGGAATTTTATTATTATCATTTTATTCTTTAGGATTAGCCATCCCATTTATATTATCCGGATACTATATGAGTAGATTTTTAAATTCTAAAAAAGGTTTTGGAAAATATTATGGAACTATTACAAAATCTGGCGGAGCTATACTTTTAATTACTGGCATCTTGATTACTACAAATTATATTCAAGTCATAAGTTATTATATTTTGACGACCTTCCCAATTCTCGCTAAAGTTGGTTAATGAGTGAAATAACAGTCCTAGGTATTTTTGTTGCTGACATAAGTTTTTCTGGACCTAAAATCCCATCAATAGGCGAAACTATTTTAGGCAAAAAATATAATGTAGGCCCAGGAGGAAAAGGCTGCAATCAAGCTATAGCGATTGCAAGACTTGGTGGAAACACAAATTTCATAAGTAAAATTGGTAAAGACGCTTACGGAGAGTTAGCTCTTAAAACTCTTGAAAAAAATAAAATTTCTACAGAAAATATAATTCAAGATGGTAATCAACAAACTGGCGTAGCAGGGATTTTAGTTGATCAAAATACTGGAAAAAATGCAATCAATGTAATTGTAGGCGCCCCAAGTTCTTTGCGAATAAGTGAAATTGAAAAACAAATTAATTTAATAAAAAGATCAAAAATTTTTTTAACTCAATTAGAGGTTCCAAAAGATGTAACCTTACATTGTTTGAAAACTGCTAAAGAAAATGGATGTATTACTATTTTAAATCCTGCACCAGCATCTGAAATTTCAAAAGAGTTTTATAATAATATCGATTTTTTTACGCCTAATGAAACCGAGGCCGAATTTTATACTGGAATAAAGATTACTAGTGAGAAAGAGGCAAAGCAGGCAGCAGATAAACTTTTAAAATTAGGAATTAAAAAAGTAATAATAACTCTTGGAGAAAAAGGGCTCTTTTATTCTGATGGAAAAGAAGAAACTTATTTAAAAGCCAGTGCTGTAAAAGCTATTGATACTACTGGCGCAGGAGATGCTTTTAATGGGGGTTTAGCTTTTGGGCTATCAAAAGAAAAACCAATAAAAGAGTGTTTAGAATTAGCAAATAAAGTTGCTGGAATTTCTACAACAAAACTTGGTGCAGGAGATGCGATGCCTTTTTTTAGTGATATAAAATGATAAGGGATAAAGTCTTATTTTTAATTTTTTTAATCTTACCCAATTATTCTTTAGCATGTGAAAAGGAAGATTTTTTAACTTTTGTTTCTGCTGAAAAAAACAAGTGTATAGCACTCCAAACTATTGGTGAAATAAAGCAAAACAAAAAAAACTTAATTATATTTTTACATGGCGATTTATCTTCTGGCGCAAAACCTCCTGGAAAAAAGGGATATTGGAAGTTAGGAAATGAATTGCTGTCAGAAAATACTAATTTTTTCTTTCTCGCAAGACCTGGATACACTCTTGACTCAGGGCGAAAATCTTATGGAAGCTACCAAGAAACTAGAAAATCAAAAACTAATTATAAATGGGAGAAATTAGAGTTAGTTGCAAAAGCAGCTCAAAATCTCAAAGAATACTACAGAGCTAATAATTTAATTATGATTGGTCATTCTGGAGGCGCATTTTCTTTAGCAACAATAAATAGCCGTTTCCCAAAATTAATTGATAAAACAATATTAATTTCTTGCCCTTGTAATTTTGAGAATTGGAGAAAAATGAAGGGAGAAAGTGTTTTTAAACTAAAAACTTCACCTCATAGAAATATAAATGGAATCTCCAAAGACTCTCATACAATTATTATTGTTGGGAGGGATGACACAAATACATTTCCAATATTGTCAAAAAACTATCATGAAATGTTAATCACTAAAGGTTTAAAAAGTGAACTTTATATAATTGAAGGCAAACATGCCTCAGGCTCTTTGGTTAATGCTTCAAAAATTATTAAAAGATTTATCAATTAAGAAAGAAGCTTATCCAATTCTCCGTTTCGATTAGCTTCTTGAAGTTTATCATTTCCACCAATGTAATGATCACCTATAAAAATTTGAGGAATAGTTCTTACGCCATTGGTTCTTTGTAACATTTCTTTAGCGTTAGCTGGGTCTGCCCAAATATCGATTTCCTCTATCTCAACATTTTTTGTTTTTAATAAAGCTTTTGCTGCCGCGCAAAATGAGCAAGGATTGCCAGTATACATTGTGACTTTTTTCATAATTAATATATATCAGTTATTTTTATTTTTTCTCTAAGTTTTTTTCTACCTAACTGAAACTTTTTTCTATGCTTGATGCTAGTATTATGTACCCTTTTTCTCCATAGCCTAAAAGCACTTGGTTTTAAATTTTTTCTCATTATCTTAATAACTTGTGACTCATTTTTTCCTGTTTTTTCTTTTATTTCTTCAAAAGTAATCCTATCTGCCCATGCAGCCCAAATAATCCAATTATCATCCTTTTCTTTTGGCTCAGGGTTTTTAACTCTTGTTTGAGGGATAAAACTTTTTTTCTTCATAAATTTATATATAGTGACTAATCAAATGTTTCCAACAGACTATATAATATTTTTACAAATCATTTTATTTTTATTTATTTCACCAGGCCCGCCTAGAGTTGTAATTGTTTCACACACATTAAACTATGGATTAAATAGATCTGTTTGGACTGCATTAGGAGATATATCTGCAAATACTATCCAAGCTATTTTAGTAGTTTTTCTAATTGGTTCTTTTTTAAGTGATAACCCTCAAGTTCTATACTATTTAAAATGGGCTGGGATATTTTATATAGTTTATTTAGCTTATGACACTTTTACGTCTAAAATTAGAAGTTTTAATTCTAAAGACCAAAATTTAAAATCACCACTATCGTTTTATAAAGATGGACTGTTAGTTGCAGGTTTAAGCCCAAAAGCACTTTTATTCTTTGGAACAATTTTTCCTACTTTTATAAATTTTGGATCAAATATAATTTCACAGTTTTTAATATTATTAATTACATATGTTGTTTTAGATTTTTTAACGTTAATGATTTATGGATTAGCAGCTGAAAAAATATCAGTGTGGTTAAGAAGTAAACCAAAGCTATTAAATACAATTTCTGCGTGTGTTCTTCTAATTTTAGCAGTTTACATTGCTGCGACACAGAATTTTTAATTAATTCTTACTGTTGTCAAAATCTCTATTTCTTGTTTTAATTATTTAATTATTAATTAATTAATTAACAACAAGAAGGGAAATAATGAATAAAATAGCAAAACTATTTGTTACATTTATTTCAGCTATAACTTTAGCACTTGTTTCTTTCACTTCTTCTTTTGCAAAAGTAGAAGGCGAATACATAGTGTTAGGTTCTGCGATATCTCTTACAGGTAAATACTCTTCAAATGGAGTTCATACTCAAAATGGTTATAACATGGCCGTTGACAGAATTAACAAAATGGGTGGAGTAGAAGTACAAGGTAAGAAATATAAGTTTGAGATCATTTACTATGATGATGAGTCAAACCCAAAAAGAGCCGCTCAGTTAGCTGAAAGACTAATTAAACAGGATGGCGTTCATTACATGCTTGGACCATACAGTTCAGGTTTAACGAAAGCCATTGCACCAGTAACCGAGAAATATAAAATTCCTATGGTTGAAGCAAATGGTGCATCTAGATCTTTATTTACTAAAGGATACAAATATTTGTTCGCGGTGTTATCACCAGCTAACCAATACCTTGAAGTAGCTATTGATTTAGCGGTAGAGAAAAACGGTGGTAAAGGAGTTCGAATTGCTCAAGCATTTGAACAAGATGCTTTTTCACAAGACGTGAGACTAGGTATTTTAGATGCAGCGAAAAGAACTGGATCTGAGATCATCATCGATGACAAACTACCAAAAGAACTTAACGATATGGCAGCTACATTGGCTAAAGTAAAAGCTACTAAGCCAGATGTGCTTGTTGTATCAGGTCACACAAAAGGTGCTTTAACTGCAATCAGACAAATATCTGAGATGAAAGTTGATGTTCCTATGCTAGCGATGACACACTGCGATGCCGCAAAACTTTCTAAACAACACGGAAAGAAATCTGAGTATGCATTATGTGCTTCTCAGTGGCACAAAAATTTATCATACAAAGATAAGTTTTTTGGTGGTGGTAAAAAATACGCTAGAGACTTCCAAAAAGAATTTGGATATGACCCGCCATATCAATCAGCAGAATCTTCTGCAGCATTATTAGTATTTAAAGATGCGTTCGAAAGAGCAAATTCTTTTGATAGAGATGCAGTTAGAGATGCGCTAGTTGATACAGAAATGCAAACTTTCTATGGTAACATTAAATTTGGTCCTGGTGGTCAAAACATTGCTAAGCCAATGATATTGTTCCAAGTAAGATGTAAAGGCGACGATTGTGAAAATAGAGTAGTAGCTCCTACAAAATGGGCTTCTGATAAGTTCTATCATCCAATCCCGAAATGGTCTGAAAGAAGCTAATAACTTCTGAATAATTTGAAAAGCCCCTAGTTTTCTAGGGGCTTTTCTTTTATAAGTTTTGAAATTTTATGGACTTTCTTATATTTAAAGCTCCAATGTTAATGGTCCAGGCATCACTGGATGGTATTCTTTTAGGTATATTATTTGCATTAATAGCATACGGCATGGCACTTCAATGGGGTGTAATGAATATAATTAATATTGCGCAAGGTGACTTAGTTATTCTTGGAGGTTACATTGCATACACTATTTATCTTTGGGGAATTCATCCTGCTTGGGGAGTTATTATTTCTCCCATAATTATGTTTTTTGTTGGATGGGCACTCTACAAGTTAGTTATTAATAAAGTTGTAGATCGAGATTTATTTATTTCTATTTTAGCCACTTTTGGTATTGCTATCGTATTCCAACAACTAATGAATTTTATTTTTGGTGCAGACGTAGTTGTGGCACAGTCTGAATACGGAACAACAATGTTATTTGATAATTCAGTAACTTTACCAAATTCAAAAATATTCTCAGCTTTTATAAGTGTTTTATATGCAGTAGCTTTAGTTATTTATATGAAAAAATCCAGACTTGGACGAGCTATAAGAGCTACAGCACAAAATGCTAGAGCTGCAAAAATTTTAGGTGTAGATACAGAAAAAGTTTATGCTGCAACTTTTGGAATTAACGCTGCGCTATGTGGAATTGCAGGAGCTTTAATTTCAATAACTTTAACACTTCACCCTTATGTGGGACTTCCATATACAGTAAGATCTTTCATGATAGTTATTGTTGCAGGTCTTGGTAATTTACCAGCTGTAGCAGTTTCAGGAATGGGATTAGGACTATTTGAAGAGTTTGCAGATTACATTTTAGGAACAGAATTTAGAATTGGTGCAGTATTTATGCTGCTCGTTTTAATATTAGTTTACAGAAGGTTTAAACTATCAAAAAAAAGGGAATATTTAAAATGAGGAGAAGTTTTCTTATCTTATTTGCAATTTTATTCTCGACTAGCTTACTAGCTCACGAACCGCCAAATTTTAATTCCAAAGACAATTGCAGAAAGAAATTATCGATGCTTAAAGGTATCTCCAAATTAAAGGGTTATGATGGAGGTGAAATAATCAAATTTAGTTCCTATACTGGATTTGATCAGAGAACAGTCTTAATAGATGGTCATTTAAATAACCCTGTTGAAATTACAGGATATCTTCGATTGCCAGAGGGAACAGGTAAAGTTCCTATAGTAATTTACACGCATAGTAGCGGAGGACCAGGAGATTATGTTTGGGATGACTTCGTATATCATGCTGCACAAAATCTTCTGAAAGAGGGCATTGGTGTTATGTATATTGATAATTTTTGTGCAAGAGGTGCCAGGTCTACGTGGCGAGACCAGTCTAAAGTTCCTTTAATTAATGGAGCTATTGATGCACTTATGGCTTTAAAAGTTTTACAATCTCATCCTAGATCTAATGGGAAATTTGGAACAACTGGCCACTCGAGAGGTGGAACTAATTCATTTTTTTTATCGGATGTTAAACTCACATCGAAGTTTCTTGGTGGCACAAAAGGTTTTGATGCGATTTTACCTGAAGCAGCAGAATGTAGGATGGCTGGCTTTTTTGCAGAACCAGAATTAACTTCTAATACCACAATGCTTGTAGTGCACGGCGGTGCAGACGATTATACTTTGGCTAAGTTTTGCAAAGAGCATGCCGACAGAATTAAAGCTCCTCCAGGAAAAGTAAAAGTTGATATTAAAGAAGGTTGGTACCATGTATGGCACGCAGGAAAAAAACCATGGAGAGAAAAAATGGCGATGACACTTCATGATTGTCCAGATTTTTTTGTTGATAATGAAGGTCGATTTACAAATCCTATATGGGTTGAGTGGATGGTGAATAAACACAAAAAATATGCTTCAGTAGAAGAATTTTATGACGCTGCACAAAAAGATCCTAGAAAAGCTTGGAAAACTGGTTTTAAAGTTATGAAAAAAGAAAAATGTATTTCTAAAGGAGTAACTTTAGGCGGAGATAACGCGAATGCTTATATGCCTCAATTTATAAATTTCTTTAAGGAAAATTTATTATGATGAAACAAAAAGATTTAATATTATATTCTGGCCTAATTATCTTAGGTTTAGCTGCACCTTATTTATTCTCAGCTTTTAAAGTTCAACTTACATATCTTTGTGTCTTGATTGTTCTAGCAATGACTTGGAACCTACAAGGCGGAGAGATGGGCTACAATACTTTTGGAAATATACTTTTCTATGGTTTAGGAATGTATCTTACTGCCTCGGTTCAAGTAGGAATGTTTTTTCCTTTAGCTGAGTGGACTGAAAGTGGTGGAGAAAAAACATTTGTTCATACTACTGCACAATATTTTCAAGGAATAGGTGTCGGATTATTAGTTTCAGCTATTATACCTGCTGTTATTGCTGGCGCTATAGGTTACGCTATTTTAGGATTGAGAGGTCATTACTTTGCAATTTGCACTTTAGGTTTAGGTATCGCGGCAGGTGAAATTGCTGGCGGAATTGAAATTATTGGAGCAGGTCAAGGTTTCACTACACCGCCTTTTCCAGCTGAAATAGTTGATACTGAGGCTAGAGGGAAATTTTTCTACTTTTTAAGTTTCGCATTACTAGTTGGAACATTTATTTTTGTTAAATACATTTACGGTTCTAGATTTAGATTAATTTTGAATGCGATAAGAGACAATGAAGATAAAGCAGAAGCAATGGGTATTCAAACTATGAAATATAAAATTGTAGGTTGGATGTGTTCTGCATTCTTCTGTGGTCTTGCTGGTGGAATTATGGGTGGACTAATTGGATATATAGACTCAACCGATGTAGCATTTGACGGAAGAGAAATGGGAGTATTTATGGTGCTTATGGCAATTCTCGGTGGTAAAGGAACTTTGTGGGGACCAGTAATTGGAGCAACTTTATTTCATTTTTTCAAAGAGGGTCTTTGGACTTTAATATTAGGTTGGCAATATGTTGCGCTAGGAGTTTTAATTGTTGTAATCGTTGTTTATTTCCCAGAAGGATTAATGGGTTGGTTGAGAGAAAAATATCCTGAGAGATTTGGCGAAGTAATTGATGACAAAGATCGGAAAGCACAGGTAGAATTAAAATGAGTATTTTAGAAGTTAAAAATGTAAGTAAATCTTTTGGCGGTGTGCAAGCAAACGTAGATATTTCAGTTTCTGTAGAGCAGGGATCGATTGTTGGTTTAATAGGACCAAATGGTTCAGGTAAAACTACTTTATTCAATTCTATTGTTGGAACTCACCCTATAGATCAAGGATCTATTGTTTTTAATAACACTGAGGTATCAGAGATGCCTGTCCCGGCAGTTGCTAAACTAGGCTTGTTAAGAACCTTTCAGCAAACAAGAATTTATTCAAAACTAAACTGCGTTGAGAATATGCTTATAAGTCATAAAGCTAGTGACTCTGGATTTATTTTTGCAAAAGTGCCTACAGAACTTACTGAGAAAGCAGAAAATCTTTTGAACTTTGTAGGTCTTTACCAAAAAAGAAATTTAAGAGCAGGGGATCTATCATTTGGACAACAAAAATTACTTGAATTAGCAATGGCTTTAATGAATGAACCAAAAATGCTTTTACTTGATGAGCCTACAGCCGGAATAAATCCAACTTTAATTAATGGTATTATAGATAGATTAATTAAAATTAATAAAGATTATGGAATTACTTTATTAGTTATAGAACACAATATGAAAGTGATTATGAGTCTAGCACAAAGAATTTTCTGTTTGGCGCACGGTAAAATGTTAGCAGAAGGCTCACCAGATCAAATTAAAAATGATAAGCGAGTTGTTGATGCTTATTTAGGAGCTCAGTAATGGCAAATCAATATGATGTTTTAGGAAAAGCACCTGGCTTAGAGGACTTAAACAAATTATCTCCAAATGACGTCCATCTAACAATCAGAGGTTTGAATGCTGGTTATGGGAAGATGGAAATACTTCATAATTTTGATTTAACAGTTAGTAAAGCACAATCCTTGTGCTTGATAGGACCTAACGGAGCTGGAAAATCTACAATACTTCATTCTATTTATGGTTTCACAAATATCTTTGATGGAAAAATCGAATTAGAAGGCAATGAAATTACACAATTAACTCCTGCACAAAAATTAAGTAAAGTTGGTATAGCCTACATCTTACAAGATAATTCAGTGTTTCCAGATATGACAGTAGAGGAAAATCTTTTAATGGGTGGATATATTAAAGATAAGCAGGATGAAGCATATGAAGAGGCAGAGAGAATTTTCCAAAAATATGAAAGATTAAGAAATAGAAGAAATCAACCTGCAAAAGTTTTATCCGGCGGTGAAAGAAGATTATTAGAAATCTCAAGGGCATTAGTAATGAAACCTTCAGTATTATTAGTTGACGAGCCATCAATTGGTTTAGAACCAAAATATATTAATATGGTTTTTGAAATTTTGGAAGATCTTCAAAAAACTGAAAAGAAAACAATCATACTTGTAGAGCAAAATGCAAAAAAAGGATTAGAATTTGCTGACATCGGTTATGTATTAGTTTCTGGACAAACCGCTATCGCTGGCAAAGGTAACGATCTTTTGAAAAATCCAGACGTAGGAAGATTATTCCTTGGTGGATGATTAACATAAAAGTTTTTCTTACAGGTTTAAAATCTCTAAAAGGTTCTAGAAGCCCAGCTATTCCTTTAGCAGCTTGTTTCATCGCTCTTGGAGCTTTATTAAAAGATGCAGGATTTAATATTCAACAGAGTGCTGCCTCAAGTTTATTTACTTATGCTTTGCCTGGTCAATTAGTTATGGCTGAGTCACTTTTAGTTGGAGCTTCAATAATAAATATTTTTATAGCAGTATGGTTAGTCAATTTTAGACTTTATCCTATGACAGTTTCTTTGTTTCCATTACTTGACCACAAATCACAACCAAAATGGAAATATTATTTGTCTTGTCATTTTTTAGCAGTAACTTCCTGGCTCATAGCTAAAGACGGTTACAAAAAGATTGATAAAAAACATCGAATAGATTTTTGGATGGGAATAGGAATTGGAACTTGGTCTACAGCAATTTTGATGACAGTAATTGGATATTTGTCTGCAGACTATCTTAATAAAGAAATGTTAATTGGTCTTGCTATAGTCAATCCAGTTTATTTCTTTTGTATGATGATAGGTGCAATGAAAAATTTAAGTATATCTATTGCCGTTATTGGAGGAACTATATTAGGTCCTGTAATATATTTGATTTCTACAGAGTGGGCT
>CACNFA010000006.1 GCA_902619675.1 uncultured Pelagibacteraceae bacterium | reverse complement strand
TTTTTGTACTAATCATTTAGAAGGTGATCAAATGTTAGAAAAATACCCTTTATGGCACAAAAAATACGTAGGACCCTATAAAGGAAAACATAAACTAGAAAAAAGGGTTGATGCAAACATCAAACTTATAGAGCAATTAGTTAGTATGGGTGTTCCAAAAAAACAAATAATAGTCACTGGGCATTCCTGTGGTGGGCTTATGACGCTTATGCTATTTGCTAAATATCCTAATGCAGCAGGCGGAGGCATTTCTCTCAATCAAGCTTGTTATGGCAAAATTTCAAAAAAATATAAAGCCGAAAAAGTTGGACCAAAAGCAGCTTTAGAGAGTTTTAAAAAAAAAAAACCAGGACCCTCAGTTGTAAGACAGTTACAAATTGATGAAATAAAAAGTTCTAAAAACTTGCCTTTACTTGCATTTACACATCCAAAAGATAGTTACGAAGGATTATTGTCTGACTGGCTTGATGAGATACCTGGTTTGGAAAGAATTGTTATTTCGGAAGACTATACAATCAACGGTCAAAAATGTTTTAAGGAACATGCCAATGAAAAAGAGCCAGTTAAAGATGGTCACAGAATGGATCATGCTACCTGTTTTCAATATTATAATCCAAAAATCTTAGATTATATATCTTCCAGAATATAATGAGTAAGCTAAAGTCAGAGGTAATAAAATATTCTAAAAAATTAAATATTACTAATTTATCTGCTTTAAGATCAGGAAATATCTCTGCAAGAGCAAAAGAAAAAGGTGTGGATGGTTTTTATATAACTCCATCAGGGAGAAAGTATTCGTCTTTAAAAACAAAAGATATCATCTTTGTTTCCCTTAAAGGTGTTTACGATAAAAAAAAGGGTAAACCATCATCGGAATGGAGATTTCATCAAGATATTTATGTGAATAAAAAAGAGGCTAAAGCTATTGTTCACGCTCACTCTACTTGTGCTACGGCTGTTTCTACTCATCAAAAAAGTATTCCAGCATTTCACTATATGGTTGCAGTGGCTGGAGGAGAAGACATTAAATGCAGTAAATATGCAACTTTTGGAACAAAAAATCTCTCAAGAAATATTATTAAAGCACTAAAAAATAGAACAGCTTGTTTAATTGCCAATCACGGTCAGGTTGCTTTTGGAGAAAATTTAGAAAAGACTTTTGAGCTTGCTCAAGAAATCGAAAATATTTGCCATCAATATATAAATGCCCTAAGAATTGGAATACCTAAGATTCTTTCAAAAAAAGAAATGAAAATAGTTTTAGGGAAATTTAAAAATTATAAAAAAGGATAGTTTTTTATGATTAAGGTTGGTGAGCACATTACCATTGATTTTCTTGGTGTTAAAAAAGACTATTCGCCAGAATTTTACGAAAAAGTAATATATAAAATTGCCAAAGCTGCAAAAGTAGAGATACTAAATGTAGTATCTCATAAATTTGAACCGCAGGGGTTTACTTTAGTTGCTTTACTTGCAGAAAGTCATTTTAGTTTTCATACATTTCCGGAAAAAGAAGTTGTTAGCTTTGATTTTTTTACTTGCGCTAGAGTTAACCCTAAGGTTGCGCTTAAAATTTTAAGGAAAGAAATTGATCATAAGAGAGTAGTAACAAATACTTTTGATAGAAGCAGTCTAGGTCTTTATGATGATATTTATAGCACACCGGGTCAAAAAAAATTTTATGTTGTAAAAGATATTTTAGAAAAATTTACATCTAAAGTTGGTCAATTTGTTGAAATCATGGATCTAGAAGAATTTGGGCACGCGTTATTCATAGATCATGAAATTCAAGTAGCTGAAAAAGATGAAAAAATCTATAGCTCAAATTTTTTTAAATCAAGTTATGATTTAAGCAAAAAAAATAATAATGTTGCGATTATTGGCGGTGGGGACGGCGGAGTTGCTAGAGCGTGTCTAGAAAATAACTCCAATTATATTGATTGGTTTGAATTAGATCCAGAGATAGTAGATGTTTGTTATCGTCATTTACCAAAAGTTTGCTCAAAAGTTAAAAAAAGCAATAAAATAAAAACTTTTTGGGGTGATGCTTTTAAAAGTATAAAAGAAATTGAGGACTCAAAATATGACAAAATTTTTGTTGATTTAAATGATGATCAATACTGCATAGATCTTGCTCGAAAAAATATGAGGGGATTAAAAAGAATTCTAAAAAAAGGCGGGGTAATTACCGCACAAGTTGGAAGTCAAAACAAAAAGCCAAAACAAGTTGTAAACTGGTGTAAAGTTTTAGAAAAAAGCTTTGGAAACGTTAAATTAACAGGCGCCTATATACCAAGTTTTGACTGTAATTGGAATTTTGCTTCATCTATAATGAAGTAATGTTTCGTGTTTCTTGTATTCAATTAAGATCGAACAATAGTATTCATAATAATCTAAAGAAGACTAAAAAGCTTATAATTAAGGCAATCAAACAAAAAACGGATTTTATTTTAACCCCTGAAGTTTCATCTCAATTCTCTTTGAATAAAAATGAATTACTTAAAGTATGCACCAACATGCAGAGAGATATATATCTAAATGGAATTAAGAAACTTGCAAAAAAATATAAGAAATGGATTTTGATAGGGTCATTAATAATAAAGATTTCGAAAAATAAATTAGTAAATAGATCAGTATTAATCGATAAAAACGGAAAAGTAAGAACTTATTACGATAAAATCCATATGTACGATGTTGTATTGAGCAAAAAAGAAAAATATTTTGAGTCAAAAAGTTTCACTTCTGGAAAAAGTATAAAAATATTTAAATTACCCTGGGGTAAATTAGGATTAAGTATTTGTTATGATTTAAGATTTCCAAATCTTTATAGAAAACTTTCAAAAGCAGGTTCTTTATTTGTATCTGTTCCATCAGCTTTTACAGAGACAACAGGAAAAAAGCACTGGCATTCTTTATTAAGAGCAAGAGCGATAGAAAATTTCTGTTATGTTTTTGCTCCAGCTCAAGGCGGAAAGCATTACAACGGAAGAAAAACTTTTGGACATTCTTTGATAATTTCTCCTGATGGTGAAATTATTAAGGAGTTAAAAAAATCAGAGGGAGTAATTACTGCAACAATCAATCCTAAATTACCTAAATATTTAAGATCAAGAATTCCAAGTTTAAAAGGCGATTAATTAGTCGTAAGATTTAACTTCTTTTATATTTGAACCTAAAGTATTGTTTATAGTCAGTTTAATTTTTGCTCTTTTGTCATTGAATTTATATACATTTCGGGCTAGCTCAATAAATTTTTCATCAAATTTATTTTTCTTTTCAGCATTTCTCTTACTGTCCTCTATATCCCAAAGTTTTAAATTAATATTTTTAAGGTCTTTTTTTAAATCCATAATACCACTTTGATCTGGGATAAATTTTTTCATAGATTCATTTAAAGATGCTAATTCCTTTTCTACTTCAACTAATTTTTTACTACTAGATATTTTTTCTTTTTTAATTTCAAGAATAGTTATTTTATCAACTAATTCACCAGCCGATATTTCTGCCAATATTTTGTCCATATTTCTGACCATATTATATTTGACTATATCAATCATTAAATATAATTCGAAATAATAATGTCAAATATATTAATAATAAAACATGGCTCTTTAGGTGATTTAATCCAAGCCAACGGAGCTATTAAAGACATTAAAAACTTTTATCAAAATAGAAAAGTATTTTTGCTTACGGCCCAACCTTATGCAATATTTATGTCTGAATGTCCTTACATTGATGGTGTAATAATAGATAAAAGACTACCAAGATGGAACTTGCTTTATTTAAATAATTTAAAAAAAATTTTAAATAAATATAATTTTTCAAAAGTTTTCGATTTACAAAATTCTAGCAGAACAAAATTCTATAAAAGATTCATAATTAAAAATGTTGAATGGTCATCATCTGAAAGCTCTCTAGAGCCAGGTCAAAAAAAAAAAGATTTTGATCAAGAACCCGTTTTAGATAGAATGGAAATTCAGCTTAAAAAAAGTGGTATCGAAACAGAGTTTGTTAAAAACATTGATTTAACCTGGACCAAAATAGATATTTCAAGATTATTAAGACAGTACTCTAATAGTGAGTATATTTTGATTTTTCCTTTTTGTTCAAAAAAACTTCCACAAAAAAAGTGGCCTTTTTTTAAGGAGTTAATCTTAAAATTAAAGCAAGAATATAAAAATAAATATCCAATTCTATTAGCCCCTGGTCCAAATGAAGTTGATGAGGCAAATAAATTAAACGCAAAAGTTGTTTTAGATAAAAATGAGCCAGTAAATATAAAAACACTAATTTCTCTTATAAGTAATGCAAAGTTTATTGTGGCTAACGATACTGGGCCAGCACATATTGCTTCCCACCTAGATAAAAAAGGTATTGTTTTATTTGGCAAACATACTTCACCAAAAAAAGTAAGTATTGAAAATTATAACTTTAAAGCGATCAGTGTAAAAGATCTTAAAAGTCTAAGCGTTGACGAAGTTTTACACGCAATAAAATCTAAATTAAATTAATATATTTTTTAATAATTTTTTCCCATCTGAAATCTTTTGAAAACTCTAATGCATTAGAGCCAAGTTCTTTATACTTTTCATTAGTAAGAATTTTCAATAGATTTTCATAAATTGCATTTAAATCATTTCCATTACATAAATATCCGGTTTTACCACTCTTGATAGCATCTCCTTCACCTCCATATATTCCCCCAATAGAAGCTTTCCCGTAAGATGCTGCCTCAATGTAAGAGATACCGAAGCCCTCAACTGATTTTTTATATACAACTGACGGCATTACAAAAATATCCGATTGTTCAAGCAATCCCACTTTTTCTTGTTCCGAAGATTTAAATATTAATTCTACATTTTTTTCTAAATCTAATTCTTTTCTTAGTTTTTCAAGATTTTTTCTTTCATCTCCGTCACCTAATGAAACATATTTTAGATTAGGGAACTTCGGTAAAAGATTTTTTACTGTCATCAGTATGTTTTGATGACTTTTCCTTCCATCTAACCTTGAAACTGTGATCATTTTTGGAGAAGAATTACCATAAATTTTTTTTGCAAATTCTTTTGCAGAGTCACTAACATCTATCGGATAACTGCATCCCGGATTAATAACAGTTACATCTTTAACACCCAAGCTCATCGCAAGTTCTTTTGTAAATCTTGAATTAGCAATAACAAAGTCTGCTTTTGATAATGCTTTAAGAACTCTATTGTTTAATGACGAACCTAAAGGATGATTAATTTCCTTTGAGTGAATTAAACAAAAAGATTTAGTTTTTCTTAAAGAGCTTAAGTCAATATTTTCGATGCTTTTCCAGTGATCAAAAAAACATGCTCTTATTTGATTTTGATTTAAAAATTCTTTTACAAGATTAGCTTTTCTATATTTTCTAAAAATTTTAAACCCAGAAACCCTTTCTATATTTAATTTAGAATTTTGATCATAATTTTTTGCGTGGTCATCAGCTTCGGCAAACACTTTCACAGGTCCGTGGTTCAGTAGAGAAATAGATAAACCTTCTATAAGGTTTTGTATGCCACCCAATTCAGGCGGAAAATTTCTAGTAGAAACTAAAAACATTATTTAAACCACTTAATGTTGCAGCCCATACTTGGAATTTGTTCAATAGGCCCTTTATTAGTCTTAGCTATTGTTTTCATTGCTAATTTTAAATCACTTTCATTATCATTTACGGGTTTTAAATCTTTAAGTTCTTTGTATCTACCTCTGTATTGTAATTCTAAATCTTTGTTGTAACCAAAAAAATCTGGAGTACAAACTGCCCCATATTTTCTTGCTATATCTTGCGTTTCATCTATTAAATAATCTATTTCTTTAAATTCATTTTCTTTGGCAAATTGAACCATATTATAAAAAGAATCTTCTGGATAAATTTTAGTATCATTCGACATTATCGCGACTGTATTAATCCCATCTCTTTTTAGATCATTGCAATCTTTAGCTAAATCTTTGATTATTGCTTTTACGTAAGGGCAATGATTGCAAATAAACATTATTAAAGTAGCATTTTGACCTTTAATATCATTTAAAGTGATCATTTCATTATTAATTGATTTAAGTTTGAAATCTTTGGCTTTTGTTCCAAAATCACAAACTGGGGTTTTAGTCAGAGCCATAATGTATTATAAATTAATTAATATTACATTACAGCAATTTTATGATTTATGATTTTGAAGGCAATACTCCCAAAATAGATCCAGGTAGCTGGGTAGCTTCTAATGCCGTTGTTATTGGAAGAGTAGAACTGAAAAAAAATTCTAACATTTGGTTTAATACAACTTTAAGAGGAGACCTTGAGCCCATCATTATTGGTGAAAATTCCAATATTCAAGATGGAAGTGTCATTCATACTGATCCAGGCTGCCCCACAATTGTAGGTAATGGCGTAACTGTAGGCCATATGGTTATGCTTCATGGATGTGAAATTGCAGATGATTGTTTAATAGGAATTGGTTCAACAATTTTAAATAAAACAAAAATTGGAAAAAATTGTATTATTGGAGCTAACTCTTTAGTAACTGAAAATAAAATTATACCAGAGAGATCATTAGTACTTGGAAGTCCAGGTAAAGTAGTAAGACAAGTTACGGATGAAGAAATTGAACATATTAAAGAAAACGCTAGAGACTATGTTGAAAATTTCAAAAAATATAAAAAATAGTTTACTAATTTTAATTTTACTTACTTCAAATACTTTTGCAAAGGTTGGAAAGCCCTCACCTAAGTATGATGGAGCATATACCTTTAGCGATTATTGTAGAGGTAGTAAAAATAGTAATGCTTACGACGGTAGTCAATTTATAATTAAAGACGGGATGGTTACAAATGACAGAGGAGGAGCTGGAAGATGGGTGCTAGACGAAAAAAAATCAAAAGTTGATGAAAAAGGTAAAATTTATATTAAGGGTGAAAGACGAGGCAATAAAAGTATCATCACAGGTAACTTAAATAATGATGAAAAAAAATATTCTGTTTATCAATTTAAAAGGAAAGTAGGTGGTAAATCACATTACTATGGAGACAAACAATACGGGAATCTAAAAATGAAAAGAAAATATAAAGGAGATAGTGACTATGTTCCTTGTGTTATTAATTTTAAAAGAATTGGAGATGTGCCTAAAAAAGTTGTTTCAAAAGATGATAGGAAGGTCACGGAAATAACTATAAATTCAAAAAATACAATAGACGATCTTACTTTATTAAATAACGAAGGTAAGGATCAAAAAGTAAGAGTAGAATTAAGAAATCTTGAGTCAATCTCAAATGGTTTAATAATTGTAGTTCCCTCAAGTACCCCTAACATGGATGATGAGATTTATTATGAAAATCAAGTAAGTAAACATGGATATGCAACTGCTATAGTATACGGCGCCGAACCAAGGTACCAAAAGAAGTTTACCGGATCGTATACAAGCTCAATGATCCTTTATGATGCTATAGCAACTATAGACGAAGTAACAAAACAATACGGAAAAACTAAAGAAGTAATTTTAATTGGATCCTCAACAGGTTCATTAGCTATATTTAAAGCAGGCTGGCAAGATTTTAGAGATAAATATCCCTCTTTGAACTTAATTTCCAAGGGTTTTATGATTAATGCTGCTTGTCCTGATATATCAGAAGTTAATTATAGTAATAAAATTAAAATGTTTGCGATCAATGGGAAACAAGATGAGTCAACACCTCCGTGGGTCTGTAAAAATTTAAAAGAATCTTCCAAAAATCCTAATTTATATCTTTTAACTTACTCTGGCGGACATCATTTTGAAAGCAGAATGTATCCACCTTCAAGATACGATACTGAGAGTGCACATGCACTTCCAACATGTTCGTTAAATTATAAATCTAATTTACACCAGATTATTAAAAGGAGAGACGGATCAAAAGAATGGAACGGAGAAAAACAAGGATATAAAAAAGATCAAAAAAAATGGTTTGGAGAAAATTGTATTGATAAAGGAACTCTGCAAGGCTATGAAGAATATGGTGCAAAACAATTTTGGTCCGATGTAAAATCAATTATTGTCGATAAGAAAGACGCAAAGTCTTTAAAAGGTTATACTCAATAATTTAAGGCACTAACCAAGTAAATTTTTTAGATCCATTCAAATCAATTAAAGCTCTTCGATGACCTTTTGCAGCTAAATAAAGCCACTCAATACTTTTAATTTTACATCTAATTACACAAAAGTTCTTATAGCCCACTTCACTTTCTTCTTTTGTAAAATTAAAGTTATCAAATTTATTTTCTAAACCTGACGTTGGTTTTTTAGACTCTGTCCCAGGTCCTTTAGTAACTAAGTAACATTTTCTACTGATATGCCCTGTTTTTTCCCAAGACTCTTTTGCAACATCATTATTGTAATTTACTTCACACTCAGCTTTAACTCTAAGCTGTATTTTTTCCTCTTTACCATAGAATAAAATTGAACATTTTGGATTTTTTTTAATTTTTTCAATTTTTGATGATCTAATATCACTATGATATTGAATAGACTTATTTTGTTGATCTGCTTTTCTTAAAACAACAACTCTTCCATCTAGATCTTTATCATTTCCGCAAATAAATACAGGCGTTCTAAACTCTGAAGATCTATCTTTAACTGCTTTAGTTAAAAGGCTCCATATTTTTTTTTCAATTTCTTTTGAATTTTCGTAGTAGCTTACTGTTTCTGACACAACTTATTTTCTAAATCTTTTAATTAGGCTTGAGGTATCCCATCTTTGACCACCCATTTTTTGTACTTCTGCATAATATTCATCAATTATTTTTGTGATAGGCAGGGGTGAATTATTTTTTTTTGCTTCATCCATTGCTATTTTTAAATCTTTTCTCATCCAATCAACGGCAAAACCATAATCAAATTTATCCTCAATCATTGTTTTGTGTCTATTTTCCATTTGCCATGACTGAGCAGCGCCTTTTGAGATAACTTCAATAACATCGTGCATATTTAATCCTGCGTTCATTCCAAAATTTATTGCTTCAGATAATCCTTGCACTAAACCTGCGATACAAATTTGGTTCACCATTTTGGTTAATTGACCATTTCCAGCTGGACCCATTAGTTTAACTTTTTTGCTATAGCAATCTATAACTGGTAAAGCTTTATCGTAATCTGATTGGTCCCCACCAACCATTACTGTTAAAGTTCCACCTTCTGCGCCTGCTTGACCACCAGATATTGGTGCATCTAAGAAACCCCAACCATGCGCTTTAGAGTTTGCATATAATTTTCTTGCAATAATTGCGGATGCTGTTGTGTTATCAATGTGTACTGCGCCTTTTTTAATAGTATTATAAATTCCTTGTTTACCAATTGTTACCTCCTCTAAATCTTTGTCATTACCAACGCATGTAAATACGAAATCACAATCTTTAGCAGCTTCCATTGGAGTATCAGCTATTTTACCTTTATATTCCGTAATCCATTTCTCTGCTTTTGCTTTGGTTCGATTATAAACAGTTACATTATGACCTGCTTTTGATATATATCCAGCCATGGGATAGCCCATTACACCCAAACCTATGAAACTAACGTTACAACTCATAAATGATAAACCTTTCTCTAAATAAAAAAGTAATAATTTTTGGGTTTATTTTTACATTTTTTTCTAGTTTTGGACAGAGCTTTTTTTTGGGTTTGTTTAACGCACCATTGAGAGATGAGCTAGGTATCACACATGGTCAATTTGGAAATATTTATGCAACAGCAACAATTTTTTCTAGTCTTTTACTCATATGGGTTGGAAAAAAAATAGATGATTATCAAATTATTTATTATTCTTTTTTTGTTGTATTTTTATTATTTTTTTCATCGCTCATGTTTTCATTCATTAACAGTATATATTTTTTAGCGATTGGAATATTTTTGATGAGATTTTCTGGCCAAGGATTAATGAGTCACACTTCAACAACCACTATCTCTCGATTTTTTGAAAGATCAAGAGGAAAAGCTCTTAGTGCTATTTGGTTTGGATTATCATCAGCTGAATTTATTTTGCCAGTCTTAATAACTTATTTATTTGTAGTTTATTCTTGGAGATCAGTTTGGCAAGGTATTGCAATTTTAATTATTTTATTTTTACCAATTATAATTTTAAATACTATAAAAACTATTAAATTAGACTCAAGAGAGAAGGATTTAAATCCTAAAAAGAATATTAACATTAAAAGCTGGAGGAGAAGAGAAGTAATCAAAGATTATAGATTTTATATTTTATCTTTAAACATGTTAGCCATGCCTTGGATAGCTACTGGAATATTTGTTTACCAATCATTTATTTCTGACTCAAAAATGTGGACTATCTACACTATTCCAAAGGCTTTCATGTCCTACTCTTTAGCTTCAATCATAACTCTATTTTTTTCTGGTTTTTTAGTTGACAAGTTT
The DNA here is from genome assembly GCA_902619675.1 of uncultured Pelagibacteraceae bacterium. Classification (GTDB taxonomy): domain Bacteria; phylum Pseudomonadota; class Alphaproteobacteria; order Pelagibacterales; family Pelagibacteraceae; genus Pelagilacustribacter. Next base: position 46,633 of record CACNFA010000006.1, on the reverse strand, counting down.
ACTAGTAGAAAATTAATTACAATAATGAATATACCATTGCTATTAGCTATGATTGTTCTGTTTTATTTTAAACAAGAAATTTCAGCATTCGTTTTTTTAGGTTTAGTAGGTATATCGAATGGATTAGCTAATGTTCTAGGATCTTCTACTTGGGCTGAAATTTATGGAGTTAAGTTTATTGGTTCAATTAAAGCCTTAACTACAGCACTTATGGTTTTCTCAACAGCATTTGGAACTGCAGTGTTTGGGCTATTGATAGACAAAGGCTTCTCTATTGAAAATATCGCATTTATTGCAGGCATTTATATTCTTTTATCGCTAACTCTTCTCGTAATGATTAGAAATAATTTAGAGCCCATAAAGCTTAAAAAATAATTGATTTATTAAGATTATTTGAATATATACTCTGCATCATGGCAAGAATTACCGTAGAAGATTGCTTAGAAAAAGTCGATAATCAATATGATTTAGTTTTATTAGCTAAGGAGAGAACTGTTCAATTGAATGCAGGAGCTCCTATGTTAGTTGAAGAGGATAATGATAAACGAACAATCATTTCTTTGAGGGAGATTGGCGATGGTAAAATTGATGTAAAAGAAGTAGAGGCAAATGCGATCAAAAGATTGAGAAAAGAACCAGATGAGGCAGAGGAGCAAGAAGAAATAGAAGAAGAAACAAATGATGATTTTGAGAATTTATATAAAGGACAAGTATCTAAAAGTGGTGTTGCTATTTTACCCTCTAAAAGAACCAGACGAATACCTGAAGTCAAAAAACCGAGTTTAGCAGACGAAGCTCTTTCTGAATTAAAAGCTGAACAACCAGAAATCAAAGAAGAGAGTTTAGATACGGAAGAGTCGCCTCTAGAACTCAGTGAAGAGGTTCCAACAGAAGAAGAAACTAAACCAGAGTAAATCATGAGGAAAACTGTATCAGTCGCACCTATGATGGATTGCACTGATAGGCACGAAATTTATTTTTTAAGTCTTATTAGTAAAAATATTCATATATATACCGAGATGATTGTTGCTAATGCAATCATCAGGGGCGATAGAAAAAAATTATTATCATTTAAAAAGATTTCTAATCCAGTGACGCTACAGCTTGGTGGATCAAATCCAAATGATTTAGCAGAGGCATGTAAAATTTCTGAAGATTTTGGTTATAAAGAAATTAATTTGAATTTAGGTTGCCCCAGCAAAAAAGTTCAAAAAAATAAATTTGGAGCATGTTTAATGCAAGAACCTGATCTTGTAGCTAGATGCTTACAAGCAATGACTAAAGCAACTAATTTACCAATTACAATTAAAACAAGAATTGGTTATAATGATGTTGAAAATTTTGATTTTTTAAAATCATTTATTCAAACAACAAAAGATGCAGGCTCTCAAAAGTTTATTATCCATGCTAGGAAAGCATTATTGAAAAAATTAAGCCCTAAAGAAAATTTGAATATTCCTCCGTTGAAATATGACTTTGTTTACAAGCTTAAAAGTCATTTTAAAAATGATGAAATTATTATTAATGGAGGCGTAAAATCAACCAAAGAAATCAAAGATCATTTACAAAAAGTTGATGGCGTTATGATTGGAAGAGCTATTTATCACTCTCCATATTTTCTGGCAGATATTGAAAAAGAAATATTTGGTAACAAAAATGTTCCAACAAGATCTGAAGTCATGGAGAATTTAATTCCTTATATTCAAGAAGAAACATCAAAAGGAACTCAATTGAATCATATTATGAGACACACAGTTGGTTTATTTCATGGACAAAACGGTTCAAAAATTTGGAAACAATATCTTTCAAAAAATATTTGCATTAGAGATGCAGATCTTCAAAAAGTAAATCACATTATGGATCATGTTAAAAACACAAGTCCATTTTCGCTAGAAAGATAATTTTGGATATTCTATCACAGTCAGAAATTATTTATCTAATCTTTATAATGATAATTACAGCAGTTCCAGCTGGTTTTGCAGCAGGGCTATTTGGAATTGGTGGCGGTCTAATTACAGTTCCAATTTTATTTTATATTTTTAGCACCTCAGGAATAGAACCTAATTATTTAATGCATTTAGCAGTTGGAACTTCATTTGGAATTATAATTCCAACTTCTATAGTTTCAGTGATGACTCATCATCAACATAAAGCAGTAGATTTTAATATTGTAAAAGGTTATGGAATATTTGTTGCCACAGGAGTAATCTTGGGAACAATTTTAGCAGCAAGTTTAAAAACAAAACCTTTAATTTTATTTTTCACAATCGTTGTATACTTTTTAGCTTTTTATTTGCTTTTTCTTAAAGAAAGGGAGGAAAACTTAGATGTGAAAATGAGTTTTCCAGCAAGGATAATCGCTGGAATAGTGAGTGGTTTTATATCTGCACCAATGGGGATAGGTGGAGCGGTTATGAATGTTCCAATATTAAAGTTCTTTGGATACCCAATAAACAAAGCAATAGGAAGTGCAGCTGCAATAGGGTTTATTATTGCCTTATTTGGAGCTGTAGGTTTTTTAATATCTGGTTCATATTTAAATGCTCAATTACCTTTGAGTATTGGGTTTTTAAACATTCCAGCTTTTCTTATTTTTTTTCCAATAACAGCTTTTATGGCTAGGCTAGGGGCTAAAGCTAGTCATCGAATTAATAAAAAGAAAATGACAAGATATTTTGGGTTATTTTTAGTTGTTATAGGAACTAGATTTCTTTATGAATATTTCAATCTTTAAATTTTTTGATCGTATTTTCCAACTTTACCAGTCTTTTGTAATAAATTATCAATAAATTCAAAAATTTTCTTTTTTCGGATATTTGATGATGGACTTTCTGTAACTACAACTAAAGAAGGTTTATTCGATGAAGCTCTAATTAAACCCCAAGAGCCATCTTTCAAAGAAAATCTTATACCATTTACCGTTAAAACTTCAGTAATTAATTGGCCATCAATTTTAGTATTTTCTTTTTGGAGTTTTTGTACTTCTTTCACCATATCATCAACAACTTTGTACTTTTCTTCATCTTTACAGAATGGAGCCATGGTAGGTGTTTGAAATGTATTGGGTAACTCCTCCATTAATTCACTTATTTTTTTATTTTGATCGTTTAACAAGTGACAAACTTGTATTGCAGAGTTAATTCCATCGTCATATCCATATCCTAATGGTTTATTGAAAAAGAAATGTCCACTTTTTTCAAAACCGGCTAATGCTTTTTCAATATTGACTTTTCTTTTAATATGCGAATGACCAGTTTTCCAATAAATAGTTTTACATTTATTATTGTTCAGAACTTTATCTTTCGAATAAAGGCCAGTCGATTTCACATCTACAACAAATTTAGAATTTTTATGTTTAGGTGCTAAATTCCTGGCAATTAATAAACCTATCTTATCTGAAAAAATTTCATTTCCTTTTTCATCAATTACTCCACATCTATCACCATCCCCGTCAAATCCAAAACCAATATCGGCATTATTATTTTTTACGGCGTTAGCAATAGCATGAAGCATTTTTAAATCCTCTGGATTTGGATTGTATTTTGGAAACGACCAGTCAAGCTCACAATCTAATTCAATCACCTCACAACCAACTTTTCTTAAAATCTCAGGGGCAAAAACCCCAGCTGTGCCATTTCCGCATGCAACAACCGCTTTAATTTTTTTATTAATTTTGTTTTTATTAATTAAATCCTCAATATACTTTTTTTTAAAGTTATCTATCTTTTTAAGATTACCTCTGCCGGTTGTGAATTTTTGATTTAACGTAATTTTTTTTAACTCAGACATTTCTTCAGGAGCATGAGTTAAACCCTTTTGAATACCCATTTTTACTCCTGTCCAACCGTTTTCATTATGGCTGGCAGTTACCATGGCAATTGCGTCTGAGTTTAAATTGAACTGAGCAAAATAAACCATCGGAGAAAGAGATAACCCTATATCTTCAACATTGCATCCCGTTGAAACCAAACCTTCAATTAAAGCTTTTTTGATTTTCTCACTGTAAGATCTGTAATCATGACCAACTATTACCCTTGGATTATTTTTTTTGGTATGGCTGATTATTTGAGTTCCTAAGCCTTTGCCTAAAGCAGTGATTCCCTCAATATCGATATCTTTTTCAAAGACCCACCTTGCGTCGTACTCTCTAAAACCATTTGTATTGATTTTCATCAGTAATAAATACTAGAGAATATAGGCATTTTTCATTAAATGTTTATTAACAAAACTTTCCACTTGCAAAATTAATCATATGTTCTTATAATGTTCTATTGATTTCGATGTTATATAGTATATTAACATATCTGTAACACAACATGTAGTTGTTTTGTTAACAAATCAAGTAAAAACAAGGAAAATATGAATAAAAGTGTATCATTGGCAATAGAGAAAGCTGTCGACTCTTTAAATCAAAAAAACCAAAACGAACTAAAGAATAATGGTCCAAAAAAACCAGACTTATTCTCTCTTTCAGGGGAAACAGAATTATTTCAAAATGAGAAAGGCATAACAATAAAGATCGATAGATCTAGAGACGAAAATTTAACTGATTTTGGAAAAGCAACCCTAACAGACAGATACCTTGGTCAAAATGAAAGTTTTCAAGATTTATTTGCAAGAGTTGCTAGTGTTTACGCAGACAACAATTTACATGCTCAAAGAATATATAATTACATCAGTAATCTTTGGTTCATGCCAGCAACACCAGTTTTGTCGAATGGAGGCACTGAAAGAGGGTTACCGATTTCATGTTTTCTAAACGAAGCCAGCGATAGTTTAGAGGGTATTACAAATCTTTGGGAAGAAAATGTTTGGCTTGCTGCAAGGGGTGGAGGAATAGGAAGTTATTGGGGAAATCTAAGATCTATTGGTGAAAAAATCGGCAAAGTTGGAAAGACATCTGGAATAATTCCATTCATCAAAGTTATGGATTCTTTAACTTTAGCAATTAGCCAAGGTTCATTGAGAAGAGGATCAGCAGCTTGTTATTTACAAATTGATCATCCAGAGATCGAAGAGTTTATTGAGATGAGAAGACCAACAGGTGGTGACGTTAATAGAAGATCCTTAAATCTCCATCATGGTGTTTTAGTCACCGACGAATTTATGAGAGCAGTTGAGACAGGAGGTCAATGGGCATTAAGAAGTCCTTATGATGGATCTGTTCAACAAACTATACCAGCTAGAAATTTATGGATTAGATTATTGACAGCAAGAATTGAAACAGGTGAGCCTTACATTGTATATATAGACACTGTTAACAGACAAATTCCTCAACATCATAAACTTGCTGGTTTGAAAGTTAAAACTTCCAATCTTTGCAGTGAAATTACATTACCTACAGGGGTAGACAATGAGGGAAATCAAAGGACAGCTGTCTGTTGTTTATCATCTTTAAATTTAGATACTTACGAACAGTGGAAAGACGACACACAATTTGTAGAGGATGTAATGAGATTTTTAGATAATGTCATGACAGACTTTATCAACAGAGCGCCAGATGAATTCGCTCATGCAAAATATTCAGCCATGAGAGAAAGAAGCGTTGGTCTTGGTGTTATGGGATTACACTCATACTTTCAACAGAAAAATATTCCTTTTGGCTCAGTAATGAGTAAAGTTTGGAACAAAAAAATATTTCAGAATATTCAAGAAAAGGTAGACGCAGCTTCAAAAATCTTAGCCGAAGAGAGAGGTTCATGCCCCGATGCTGCAGAGTATGGAATGAAAGAAAGATTTTCAAACAAAACCGCAATAGCTCCAACAGCCTCTATCTCAATTATTTGTGGTGGATCTTCTCCAGGGATAGAACCAATTGCTGCTAATAGTTACACTCATAAAACGCTATCGGGTTCTTTTAATGTAAGAAATAAGTATTTAAAAAAGATACTTCAAAAATATAATAAGGATACCGATGAAGTATGGTCAACAATAACAACTAATCAAGGATCCGTGTCTCATTTAAATTTTTTAACTGCTAATGAAAAAGATACTTTTAAAACCGCTTTTGAAATCGATCAAAGATGGATTGTTGAACTTGGCGCAGATAGAACGCCCCATATTTCACAAGCACAATCGGTAAATATCTTTGTTCCCGCAGATATACATAAAAAAGAACTTCACGACATTCATTTTCAAGCATGGAAAAAAGGTCTGAAAAGCCTTTATTACTGTAGATCCAAATCAATCCAGAGAGCTGAAAATGTAAATAATGGATCTTCAACAGATGTGACAAAAAATGTTTACTCTGGAAAACAAGAATCAAATAATGAAAGCAATAACTATGAGGAGTGTTTATCATGTCAGTAGCAGAAAAAACTAAACCAACAATAATCCAGCCTAATAATAAAATGGGCTTATTAGTAGAAAATCCAGTATACAAACCATTTAGATATCCGTGGTGTTACGATGCTTGGTTAACTCAACAAAGAATCCATTGGTTACCAGAAGAAGTGCCATTAGGAGATGATGTCAGAGACTGGCAGAAAAACTTATCAGTTGAAGAAAAAAATCTTTTAACACACATATTTAGATTTTTTACTCAAGCAGATGTTGAAGTAAATAATTGTTATTTAAGACACTACACAACAGTATTTAAACCAACAGAAGTTTTAATGATGATGACAGCCTTTGCAGCAATGGAAACAGTGCATATCGCTGCTTATTCTCACCTATTAGATACTATAGGAATGCCTGAGACAGAATATTCAGCGTTTTTACAGTATAAAGAAATGAAAGATAAATACGACTATATGCAAGGCTTTGATGTTAAATCAAAACATAACATCGCAATGACGATGGCTGTATTCTCTGCGTTCACAGAGGGTTTACAATTATTTGCAAGTTTCGCAATTTTATTAAACTTCCCAAGATTTAATAAAATGAAAGGTATGGGCCAAATAGTAACTTGGTCAGTAAGAGATGAAACTTTGCATTGTAATTCAATGATCAGACTCTTTAGAGATTTTATTAAAGAAGAACCACAAATTTGGAATGACAAATTAAAAAATGAAATTTATGAAGCATGTAAAACAATTGTTCATCATGAGGATGCATTTATAGATCTAGCTTTTCAAATGGGTCCAATGCAAGGTTTAACGGCAGATGAAGTTAAGCAATACATTAGATTTATTGGTAATAGAAGATTAGAGCAATTAGGTTTAAATCCTATTTACGACGTTAAGAAAAATCCATTAACTTGGTTGGATACAATGCTTAACGGGGTTGAGCACATGAACTTCTTTGAAGGTAGAGCAACAGAGTATTCTAAAGCTTCAACTAAAGGTACATGGGGCGAAGTATTTGCTTAATACTTGATACTTAAATACAAAAGTTATTGGCGCAAAACCGGACTTAAGGGTAAATGGGGTGACATTTACTTAAATCACCTAAATACTTTTAAACCAAAAAATTTTCTCGAGATAGGAGTGTTCTGCGGTGTAACAGCAAGAAACACTTGTGAATATTTAAACAAATTACACGGAAATTCTTTTAGTTATATTGGAATAGATTTATTTGGAGGAGATAAAAAATCTCAAATTGACGAGATAGAACCTAATTTTCTAAAAAATCAAACTTTTTCAAATCCCCTAAAAAATCTTTATTATAACTATATAAAAAAAGAGAATTTAAACTCTATAGAAAGCAATCGAAATTTACTAAAAAAATTTAAGAAAAATGTAAAATTAATTGCAGGAGACACCAACGAGGTCTTGAAAAAGACAGATATAAGTAATGTAGATTATATTTTTTTGGATGGAGGGCATAGTTATAATACAGTTATCAATGATTTAAAAATAATATATGAGGTTTTAAAGGGAAAAAATAAAGTCATCTTGTGCGATGATTATGGAGCTGAAAGTTTTATCCAAGATGTTAAAAATGCAATTGATGATTTTTCAAACAAAAATAATATTAAAATTAAAATAATAGAAAACAGGTTTGCAGAATTAATATTGTAAATGATTAAAAAAATTTTAGTATTTACATTCATTTGGATAATTACCATTTTGATAGCTATAGTATGGACTTTTGAAAATCCTGAAAAAGTTGAAATAGTAAAAGGTATTTTTGAAAAAGAAAAAATACCAGAAATAAAAATACCAGATAAAAATACCCAAGAATTTATTGCGAATTCATTTAGCATAAAAGCAGAGAAAGTTTTAGATCTAAGTGAGAAAACCGCGTTTTTAATTTACAAAGATAAAAATGATATTTTTGATGAAAAGAAATTAGAAATTTTTACTCAAAACGGAATGTTAATCAAAAATTTAAAGCCAAAAAAAATTAATTTTCCAGATAATTTTACTTTACAAAGAAACGGAGGAGTAAAAACTATTATTTCATATAATGAAAAAAGAATAGCATTAATCTCTTCTAGAGAAAAAAATTGCTTTTTTGCTTCTTTATTTTTGATTAATGATAAAAAAGAACTTTTCAGAAGCGCTTGTTTGCCTGAAGTCGCAAAAAATAATGATTTTAATGGCTTAGGTAGTTCAAATGTTCATTACGAAAATAAAATTTTATTTTCTTTAGGAACGCCAGAAAAACATGCAAGTAAAAATAGTTTATTAGCACAATTGGATAATTCAAAGTTTGGAAAGATACTTCAAATCAATAAAGACAAATTAAAAAATACAATTAATAATTCATCAAATAATTTAGAAATAAGTATATTCTCTAAAGGGCACAGAGTGCCTCAAGGGTTAACTGTACTTAACAATGAAGTATTTAATGTTGAACATGGGCCAAAAGGAGGAGATGAATTAAATAAAGTTGAAGAGGGAAAAAACTATGGTTGGCCCAAAGTTTCTTATGGCACAAATTATTTAAAAGACAATGGTGGGGACGGTTCATCATTTAGTATAAATCATGAGCAAAATAATTTTGAGGAACCACTTTTTGCATTTGTGCCTTCAGTAGGAATTTCAAGTTTGAATAATTGTCCTCAAGTTATTAAAGATTATTATAAAAAAAATTGTTTAATTGCATTGTCACTTTATGGAAATAATTTAAGAAAAGGACATTCATTAATTATTTTTTTACTTAATAATAAGTTAAATAAAGTAGAATCTATTGAAAAAATTCAATTAGGAAATCTAGTTTTAAGGCACTTTGTAACTGATGATAAGAATATTCTTTATGAAGATAAAAGTGGAAATATATATGTATCCGCTGATAAAAAAGGAATATATAAAATAAAATTCTATAATTTTAGGTAATTTTTAAATTATATTTTATTCCCAATTAAATTTAGGAAAAGTATCAAAAACTTGCAAAACCTTATCAGACCACTGATTGCAAATTTTTTTATAATCTTCGTCAGATGTATTTAGACATTTGAGATAAGATAACTTTTTTTGATCTTTTTTATAAACTGCGATATCTATGGGTGGACCAACTGTTAAATCACTTTTAAGTGTAGAGTCCATAGAGATCAGTGCACACCTCGATGCATCACCTATGGATACTTTTGGAGTTATCACTCTATCGAGTATTGGTTTACCGTACTTTACTTCACCAATTACTAAATAAGGTTTACTATCAGCTGGTCTTATATAATTTCCTTGAGGATAAACTAAGTACAATTCTAAATCTTGACCTCTTATTTGCCCTCCAATAATAAATGTAGCTCCTAAAGCAAGGCTATCTGTGTTCACTCCGTCTGGAGATGAATGTTTAATCGTCAGTTTGCCTACATACGAAGCTATTTGCTCAAAATCTTTGCATTTATTAAGATTTAAACCAGAATTTTCTTTAATATCTTTTTCAATGGACTTAAAAACTGCCTGAGACGTTGCCAAATTTCCTGAAGTCACAATCACAACTGTTCTGTCACCTACATCGTAAGTAAGCATTTTAGAATATATGTTAACGTTGTCTAAACCCGCGTTTGTTCTAGAGTCAGAAGCCAAGACAACGCCTTCATTAGTCTTAATTCCAATACAATATGTCATGGTGAATTCTTATTTAAAAATCAGTAAATATTCAATTCTTAATTATCATAGCTATTATCGAATTTGTGCATTTGATAAAGCTACTAAACTATAAAGAATTATCTAATGGTTAATTTGTGGAAAAAATACGACTCTAAAAAAACTTATGATGAGTATCTAAACTCTGACCATAAGTTGCGTAAGCAAGCTGTTATTATCTCTCATATTTTAGAGAGACATGGCATCAAGAAATTAAATGAAATTGAAAAAAATTGTGCAAGTACAATAAATGCTAGGGGAATAAATTTTCGAGTTTATTCTTCTGGAAAAAAACTCCAAGAAAAAAAGTGGCCTTTAGATATTATTCCTAGAATTATTCTTAAAAAAGATTGGGCTAAGGTTTCAAAAGGATTACTTCAAAGGGTAAAAGCTCTTAACCTTTTTATAGACGATGTTTACAACGACAGGAAAATTTTTAAAGACAATATTATACCTGAGGAACTAGTTTTTAATTCACCATTCTATTTAAGAGAATGTTATGGATTTTCACCAAAATATAAAGCTTGGTCAAATATTTCAGGAATTGATTTAATTAGAAATATCAATGGTGAGTTCATGGTTCTAGAAGATAACTTACGTGTTCCATCAGGAGTTTCTTACATGCTTGAGAACCGAATGGTAATGCGAGATGTCTTTCCCGAATTATTTACAAAATATAAAGTTTCTTCAGTTCATCAATATCCAAACAAATTATATCACTGTATGCTTGAATGTGTCCCTCGAAAAACAAGAAACCCACATATGTGTGTTTTAACTCCAGGAAGATATAACTCAGCTTTTTTCGAACATAGATTTTTAGCTGAACAAATGGGGATTGCACTTGTAGAGGGGAAAGACTTATTTGTTGAAAAAGATTTTGTCTATATGAAAACTGTTACAGGCCCAATGAAAGTTGATTGTATTTATAGAAGAATAGACGACAACTTCTTAGATCCAAAAGTTTTTTACAAACATTCTTTACTAGGAGTGCCCGGTTTATTTAAATGTTGGCGTAAAGGTAATGTTGGTATTGTAAATGCACCTGGTACGGGGATTGCTGATGATAAAGCTATATACTCATATGTTGATAAAATGATTAAATTTTATTTAGATGAGGAACCAAAACTAAAACAGGTCCAAACTTTTTTGTGTAGAAAAAAAATTCATAAAGATCATGTCATCGAAAATATTTCAAAACTAGTCGTTAAACCTACAAATGGATCGGGCGGTAATGGAATATTGATTGGTCCTAAAGCCTCAAAGGAAGAGAGAGAAAATATGATTGATAAAATTAAATCTAAGCCAAGTGATTATATTGCTCAACCATTAGAAATTTTATCTACAACGCCAACAATATCTGAAGAAGGAATTGAACCAAGACATTTAGATCTTAGACCATTTGTCTTAACTGGTAAAAAATCTTGGGTTACAACAGGTGGACTTACTAGAGTAGCTCTTAAAAAAGGAAGCACTATCGTGAACAGTTCTCAAGGTGGTGGCTCTAAAGATACTATGGTTATTGAAGTATAATCTTAAAATTTTTGTGCTAAAATGTTAAAATGTTCTCAAATTCGTCCATTTTAATATTTACTGATCTTGATGGAACACTTTTAAATAGAGATACTTTTGAGTTTGACAGCATCAAACCTTTTCTTAAAGAGCTTATAAATAAAGATATTATAATTATACCTAATTCAAGTAAAACTGAAGACGAAATAATTGAGTTTAATAATGAAGCTAATTTTCAATTTCCATTTATCAGTGAAAATGGGTCAATTATTCATAACCTTAATTTTTTAAACCACGAATTCCCTGATAAAATTATGCTAGCTAAAAATATTCATGAAATTCAAAAAATTTTTGATAAAAATATAAGTCAAGATTTAAAATCAAAATGTAAAGTTATTTCTAACCTTACAATTTCCGAACAAACTCAAATTTTTGGTTTACCTGAAAATAAACTTAAAAAAGTTTTTAAGAGATCATGTACAATACCCATAATATTTGAGGGAAATAATGAAGAAAAATTAAGTTTAAAAAATCTATTATTAAAAATTGGTTTAGATTATATGGAAGGTGGTAGAGTTTTAAATTTAGGTGATAGAGTAAACAAAGCGGACGCCATGAAAAAAATAATTCAAATGCTTGAAACTAAATTTAAATGTAAGCCAAAAACTATAGCAGTGGGTGACAATCATAATGATTTAGAGATGCTTCAAAATTCAGATATTCCTTGTTTAGTAAAAAATGATAAGTTTTTAAAAAAAAACTTACAAATTAAAAATTTGATAGTATCAAAACAAGCAGCACCAGAAGGTTGGGTAGAGATAGTCAAATTGGCACTAGAAAAAATTAAATAAAAGGAATAAATTTTGTTATGGGTGATTTTTCTCAAAATGGAATAATTTCAAATCTTCACGATTTTGGAACTAAAACTACAGCTGATATAGAAAAAGAATTAGAAAAATTTTCTAAAGAAAGAAAAATGGAATTAATTTTACCAAGTTTATATTCAGAGTTAAAAGGAGATGCCTTACCTAATATTGTAAAACAGGTTAGTGAAACAAAATATCTAAATCATATTATTATTGGTTTAGACAGGGCTTCAAAAGCTGAGGCTATTCAAGCTTGGAAATTTTTTAAAAAATTAAATACACCTTTTACAATTTTATGGAATGATGGACCTAGATTAAAAAAATTACATGAAGAACTTAAAGAAAAAGATTTAGCACCGGGAGAGATGGGAAAGGGAAGAAATGTTTGGTATTGTCTTGGCATGTGTATAGCACGAGATGAAGCTAGATCTGTTGCCCTTCACGATTGTGATATCAAAACTTATGACAGAAGAATGTTAGGAAAGTTATTCTATCCTGTTGTAAATCCTTTTTTTAATTTTGAGTTTTGTAAGGGATATTATCCAAGAATATCTAACGGAAAAATGAATGGTAGAGTTGCAAGATTACTAGTATCTCCTTTATTGAATGCTTTAGAAAAAACTATTGGAAGAAGTGATTATTTAGATTTTATGAAATCATTTAAATATCCCCTTGCGGGAGAGTTCTCCTTTAGAAGAAACGTTTTACCAGAGCTAAGAATATCATCTGACTGGGGTATTGAAGTAGGTATTCTATCAGAAATGCAAAGAAATTTTTCTCCTCAAAACATTTGTCAGGTTGATTTAGCAGACAGGTATGATCACAAACATCAGGACTTATCAGCAAATAATGAAAACAAAGGATTATCAAGGATGTCTTTAGATATAATCAAAACATTAATAAGAAAACTAGCAACACAAGGAAATACATTTAGCCCTGAATATTTTAGATCATTAAAAGCTACGTATTATCGATATGCATTAGATTTAATCGATATTTATAGAAGTGATGCTGAAATGAATGGTTTTAAATTTGACTCTCATACTGAGGAAAAAACAGTTGAGTTATTTGCTTTAAATATAATAAAGGCCGGCGACTCTTTCTTAAAAAGTCCTATGGATACCCCATTCATACCCACCTGGAGCAGAGTTAAAAGCGCTATCCCTGATTATTTAAAAAGACTTAAAGATGCAATTAATGAAGATAATAAAAATTTTAAATAATTTTATTATTAATATTAGTAAAACCCAAATTGAGTCTTTTCAAATAATACGATTTCAAACTTAAGTTTTTATTTTAAATATTCTTAACAACTCTTAAAAGAAGCATACATATTTCTAATTAAATCAAAGTATAAATCTTTTCCTGGATCAAGAGTCGCTCCTAATGGATCTATAACTCCGGTCTTTATATTGGTATCTTTTGCAACTGCTTTTATAATATCTGGATTAAATTGAGGTTCTGAAAATACACAAGTTACTTTTTCATGTTCAATTATCTCTCTGATTTCAGACAATTGTTCAGCTCCTGGTAATACATCTGTATTAACTGTAAAAGCTCCTAAAACATTCACATCAAATCTTTTTTCAAAGTACTGATAGGCATCATGGAAGACAATAGATTTAAAATCTCCTTTTAATTCAGATTTAACTTTTTTTGTAAGATTGTCTAAAGCTTTATGAGCCTTCTTTAAATTAGCTTTATAAACAGGTGCGTTGTTTGGATCTTTTTCAATTAAATGCTCTGCCATCTCACTTAAGATTGCTTTTGCGTTTATTGGATCAAGCCAAATGTGCGGATCGTGTTCACCGTGAGCATGCTCGTGATGATCATCATGTTTATCCTCTTTATGACCATGTTTTTTATGATCATCATGTTTATCCTCTTTATGACCATGTTCTTTATGATCATCATGTTTATCCTCTTTATGACCATGTTCTTTATGATCATCGTGTCCGTGATCATCATGCCCTTCGAATATGTTTCTTTCTCTGAATTCTAATTTTTTTAAACTCTTGATTTCCATTAATTCTATTTTTTCAGCTTTTTTTGCTATTGATTTTAATGGTTTTTCTAAAAAAGTTTCTAAGTCTTCGCCAACCCAAAATATTAAGTCAGCATTTTGCAACATTTTAGCGTGTGATGGTTTTAATGCAAATCCATGTGGAGAATTATATCCATCAACAATTAAATCTGGTTTACCCACTCCATCCATCAAATAACTAGCTAGTGAATGTATTGGTTTAATAGAAGCCACAACTTTAATATCTGCATTAGCAGAAAAACTAAGAGTTAATGTAAAAAATAAAGCAATTGTAAGCTTAATAAATTTGTTTATCATGGTGTTATAATATAACGTTTGTTATAATATAACATATTTGAGGTCAAGGTTTTTTATTATGGAAAATAAAAATAAAGTTCTACTAAAGGTTGAAAATGCTGGCGTTTCTATAAATGACAAATCTTTAGTTAAAGGAGTTTCATTTGAGATTAAACAAGGCGAGATAGTCACTTTGATAGGTCCAAATGGCTCTGGGAAATCAACAACAGCAAAAATTGCTTTAGGGATTTATAAAAAGATAGATGGCAAAGTTAAAAAATATACTGACAAAATTGGATACGTGCCTCAAAAAATTTCAATAGATTGGACCTTGCCAATAAGAGTATTGGATTTTATGACTTTGACAGAAGAATTAACTCAAGATCAAATTAATATTGCTTTAAATTTAACTGGCGTTGAACACCTAAAAGATAAAAGTTTAAGTAATTTATCTGGAGGAGAGTTCCAAAGAGTTTTGATAGCAAGAGCTATTTCTAAAAAACCAGAATTATTAGTTCTTGATGAGCCAGTACAAGGCGTTGATTTTAAAGGTGAAATTGCTTTATATGAATTAATCAAACAAATTTCAGAAAAAATGAAATGTGGAATTCTTTTAATTTCACATGATCTACATGTAGTAATGTCTGCAACTGATTTTGTATTATGTTTAAATGGACATGTATGTTGTTCAGGAGCACCTCATAAAGTCGTTAAAGATAGTAAATATAAGGAATTGTTCGGAGATAGAGCTTCCAATATCTTATCTTTATATGAGCATAAACATGATCATACTCACTCTCAAGATGGAACGATAGATCAAAAATAATATGCTTGATGATTTTTTTATAAGAGCTTTACTTGCAGGAATTGGAATAGCTTTAATAACAGGTCCAATAGGATGCTTTGTAATTTGGAGAAGATTGTCTTTTTTTGCAGGTACACTTGCACATTCAGCTTTATTAGGTGTAACTATGGCTTTGGTATTTGAACTTAATATTGCTTTTTCAGTTTTTTTAATATCAGCAGTTTTAGCAATTTTTCTCCTTCAATTACAAACTAAAACAAATCTTCCTAATGATGCTTTGTTAGGTTTATTAGCCCATTCATCGCTAGCAATAGGACTTGTAATCATTGGATTTTTAACAACTATTAGATTTGATGTTATGGGATTGTTATTTGGCGATATATTAGCTGTAAGTCAAAGTGATTTGTTATTAATCTGGGGTGGCGGCGTATTTATTTTAATAATTTTAAAGATTATTTGGAAACCTTTGTTTGCTTCCACAATTAATTATGATTTAGCTAAAGCAGAAGGAATGAACCCTGATAGGTATAATGCAATATTCACAATTTTGATGGCAGCAATAATTGCTATTTCAATTAAAATAGTCGGACTTCTTTTAATAACTGGAATGCTAATAATTCCCGCAGCTCTTTCAAGAAATATATCTAACAATCCATTACAGATGGTTATTTTATCGACAATTGGTGGACTATTATCTATTTTAATAGGATTATTTTCTTCTTTAGAATTTAATACCGCATCAGGTCCATCAATAATAACCGCAGCTTTAATACTTTTTTGTTTTTCACTTATTAAGTTTAAAAAATATTCCGAATTGAAAAAATGATAATTAATTAGTAAATTATATTTATGGCACGAGTACAAACACTTTCTAGAAACCAACAAATAGTTTTAGATATTATTGAAAAGGCAAAAGGTCCTTTAAAAGCTTATTCCATATTATTTAATGTACAAAAAAAAGGAATTAACGCACCTCAGCAAATTTATAGAGCTCTAGATAAGTTGATTGAAATGGGTAAAATTCATAAAATAGAAAGTAAAAATGCTTTTGTTGCATGTAGAAGCTCAGATTGTGAAATTTCGAAAGCAACTGCATTTTCTATCTGTGAAAGTTGTGAAATGGTTGATGAAATCAGTGATACCAAGCTCTCAAAATATTTATCAGGTTTTAATCATAAAAAAGGAATGAAATTTAAAAGATTTAATCTAGAATTTTTTGGTATTTGTAAAAAGTGTAAAAAAGATTAGATTACATCATAAAAAATACTTCTGCGACAATACTCTCTTTTCATTAAAATTTTTATAATTTAATATATTAATAACAAAGGGATAATTATGAAATTATTTAAAACATTATTAACTATAGTTTTTGTTTCAGCATTAAGTTTATCAACAAACGCAAAAGAAATAAAAATGGGTAAAGCTGATTGGGATACCGGTTATTTCCAAGCAGAAGTTTATAAAAAAGCACTAGAAAAAATGGGTTATAAAGTTACTGGCCCAACTGTTATGAAGCCTCAGGTGTTCTATGTTGCGGCAGCAGCAGGAGATATGGATCTTTGGGTGAATGGATGGTTTGGAAACCACGACTCTTATGTAAAAGAGGCTATGGGTAAAGTTAAACCTGTAGGCTATGTTGCAAAAAGTGGTGGCTTACAAGGTTACCTAATTGACAAAAAAACAGCAGACAAATTTAATATAAAATCTGTAATGGATATAAAAAATCACGTTAAAGAGTTTGACTCAAATGGCGATGGTAAAGCAGATATGGTTGCTTGTCATCCTGGATGGGGTTGTGAAAAAATTATATCAAGACATTTTGAAGAGCTTGGTCTGGGTGAATTTATTAATCCAATAAAAGCAGATTACTCAGCTGCTATGGCAGATATAATTTCAAGATATAAAAACGGTAAATCTGTTTTATTTTATACTTGGACTCCGAACTGGACAGTTGGTACTTTAAAATTAGGTGAAGATGTAGTTTGGATCGAAGCTCCTTTTAGTGAAACAAAAGTGGTTAGCGTACCAAATGCAACAAAGTCAAAACTTAATATGGGATTTGGTGTAAACGACATTAGACCAGCTGCAAATGTCGATTTTTTAAAAGCTAATCCAAAAGTAGAAAAGTTTTTAAAAAAAGCATCTATACCTTTAGCTGATATTGCTGCTCAGAACTTAAAAATGAATAAGGGTGAGAAAAGTGAAAAAGCAATAAAGAAACATGCTGAAGAGTGGATTAAAGCAAATCAAAAAACTTTTAATAATTGGATAAATTAAGAATAATTTAGCAAATAAGAAAATATGCGCACTCTCGTGCGCATATAAGACATATCTCACTTTTTAGTTGTATTACGGTTACATTAAAAAGTCATACATGTTAAAATTTTTTAAATTTAGGAGGGAAAATGAGATATTTAAAACATTTAGTATCAATAATTGCAGCTCTTACTATTAGTAGTGCTGTATTTGCCAACGAGATCAAAATGGGTAAGGCAGACTGGGATACGGGTTATTTTCAGGCTGAGATCTATAAGGCGGCTCTTGAGAAAATGGGTTACAAAGTTTCAGGCCCAACTGTAATGAAACCTCAAGTGTTTTATGTAGCTGCAACATCAGGGGATGTTGATTTATGGGTGAACGGTTGGTTCGGCACTCATGATGGTTACATATCTGAGTCTAAAGGAAAAGTTAAACCAGTTGGTTATGTAATGAAGGGTGGAGGAGCCCAAGGTTACTTAATTGATAAAAAATCAGCAGATAAATTTGGTATCAAAAGCGTAATGGATATCAAAAAACATGCAAAAGAGTTCGACTCAAATGGAGATGGAAAAGCAGACATGGTTGCTTGCCCTCCAGGTTGGGGTTGTGAAAAACAAATCACTAAACACTTTGATGAACTAGGATTAGGTGAATTTATCAATCCAGTAAAAGCAGACTACTCTGCTTCGATGGCAGACGCAGTGTCTAAATACAAAAATGGAAAATCAATTCTATTTTATACATGGACACCTAACTGGACAGTTGGCGCTTTAAAACTTGGTAAAGATGTAGTTTGGATTGAAGTTCCATACAGTAAAACAAAACCAACTAAGATAGCTAATGCTACAAAGTCTAAAGTAAATTTAGGTTTTGGCGCTGATGATATTAGACCGGCAGCAAATGTAGATTTTCTTAAAGCAAATCCAAAAGTAGAGAAGATGCTTAAAAAAGCTTCTATACCTCTCGGAGATATTGCAGCTCAGAACTTGAAAATGAACAAGGGTGAGAAAAGTGAAAAGGCTATTAAGAAACACGCAGCTGAATGGATAAAAGCTAATCAAAGTACATTTGATAGTTGGATCAAGTAAAGGTTCAGGTTAATTTTAATGAGTTTAAAATTAGCCCCTTCAGATTACGAAATATACATTCCAATAGGTGAATGGATAGAAGGTAACATTAAAGAGTGGCTGTTTGAACAAAGGCCACTCTTTAAAAAAATTTCAGCACCAATTGACACTGTTCTAAATAGTTTAGACTCTCTTTTTAATTTTATTCCTTTTCCAATAATTCTTTTAATATTTGTTTTTTTTGCTTATAGAACTAACGGTTTAAAGTTTGCAATCTTTTCTTTTATAAGTTTAGTTTTTATTGATCTTGTTGATCTTTGGTCAGAAAGTATGACCACATTAGCAATGATATTTACTGCAGTTTTATTTTGTATGTTAATCGGAGTTCCACTTGGTATCATTGCCTCAAGAAGTAATACTTTTGAAATAATTTTACGTCCAATACTCGATATAATGCAAACAATACCAAGTTTTGTTTATCTAATACCTGTAGTTATGCTTTTTGGAGTTGGTTTGACTCCTGGAGTGGTTGCTACCATTATATTTGCTTTACCGCCAATTATTCGATTAACAAATTTAGGTATAAGGCAAGTTGGTAAAGGATTTAAAGAGGCAGGATCTAGCTTAGGACTTACAAAATTTTTAATACTAATCAAAATTGAAATTCCTTTATCTTTAAAAACTATAATGGCAGGAGTTAATCAAACATTGATGCTTGCATTGTCGATGGTGGTTATTGCAGCTCTTATAGGTGCTGGAGGGCTAGGTTTAACTGTATATATTGCACTTGGTAGACTTGATGTTGGTTCTGCAGTTGTTGGCGGAACAGGAATTGTAATTCTAGCAATTATTTTAGATAGAATTACGCAAAAAATAATTAAATCACACTAAAGACTTTAATTTTTCAATGTGTTTTGGAGTAATTTCACAACATCCTCCAATAATTTTTGCTCCTTTATTCTTTAATTTTTTACAAATTTCAAAGAACTTTTTGGGAGTGAGATCTTTTCTTTTTCCAAGCTGAACCTTAGGATTATTAGAGTCAGGTTTCCATCCCGGCGGAATATGTTTAAAAGCATTGATTTTAAATCCAAATGGAACTTTAAGTTTTTTTGCATCTTTAATCACTTCATTCAGATCCTCAAATGAAACACAAGAAGCCATAATACCAATAGGTTTATATTTTTGGACTTTCTTTGCTACAGTTATAAATTTTTCACCTGATGGTAACAGACCTTTACTCCTAATATGTATACCTACTATAAATTTTTTTTTGAATTCTTTTATTGCACTAAAACCTAATGAACACTCTTTCCAACTACTCATTACATCTAAGTAAAAAAAATCTACAAATGGATTAAGATATTTTGCCTGAGATCTAAAACTTTCTTTTATAAAGTTAAGATCTTTTCCAAGATCGGCAAAATAAGTAAAGTTTTGAGGCGGTAGACTCCCAGCAATCAAAACTTTTTTTTTAGATATGGCCACAGCTTTTTTAGCCAATTTTCCTGCTAAAACGTTCAGGTTTTTATATTCTTTTACTAAACCATTCTCGATCAACCTTCGTTTTCTGCTACCAAAGCTATTAGTTACTATAATTTCTGCTCCAGCTTTTATAAAATCTAAATGAGTTTTGATAACCGTTCTATGGTATTTCCTTTTATATAAAGCTGAGGCTCCCCAAAGAGTTCCGTGAGGTTTTACTCCACGGTTAAGTAGCTCTTGGCCCATACCTCCATCTAAAATTCTTGTTTGTTGAAAAAAATTATTATCCAGAAACTTCAATTCCAAAAAAAGTAGATATTAAAACTATGATCACAAAAATAGCAAACCACATAAACCATTGAGAAGCTACTTTTGTCAATGAACCTTTATCAATACCCTTCCAAGGCATAAATGTATATGTAGCTAGCGTAACTAAGATTAAAAATAAAAGTAAATTAGTTAAAGTCATTTATCTTTGATTTAATAACATTACTTCTCTTACTTCAGCACCCCTGTATTTAGATAAAGGCCTAATAAGTTTATTCGAAGCATGTTGCTCCATAATGTGTGCAGACCAACCAGTAATTCGAGACATAACAAATATTGGAGTATAGAAATCTATATCAATTCCCATCATGTAATATGTCGGGCCACAGGGAAAATCTACATTTGGATGAATATTTTTTTTCTCTATCATTACTTTTTCTAAAATTTCATACATTCTTGTATATTTTTCTTTTTTCAAAAGTTTAGCTACTTTAAACATGTAGTGTTTCATTGTTGGAACCCTGGAGTCACCAGTTCTATAAACTCTATGACCAAATCCCATTACTACTTTTTTCTTAGCAAGAGCATTTTCAATCCATGCTTTGGCCTTTTCCGGTTTTCCAATTTCTTTCATCATATGCATAACAGCCTCATTTGCACCACCATGCAAAGGACCTTTCAAAGATGCGATTGCACCAGTAATTGCACCATGTAGATCTGATAAACTAGATGTAATTGTTCTCGCTGTAAAAGTAGAAACATTAAAACTGTGCTCTGCGTATAATATTAAAGAAATATCAAAGGCTCTTACAATATCTTTATCTGGGACCTTATTAAACATCATCTTAAAGAAATTTTCTGAGAATGATAATTTTTTACTTGGTGCGATAATTGATTTTCCTTTTCTACTTCTAAAATAAGCAGCTACTGCAGTTGGAGTTTTGGCAAAAATTCTCATAGCTTTTCTCATATTAGCCTTAGGAGAATTATCTTTTGTGTCTTTATCTTCCAGCGACATTAAACTTACGCAAGTTCTAATAACATCCATGGGATGTGCATTACGAGGCATTTTTTTGATGTCGTTTAATATTTGCTTAGAAAGTTTTCTCTCAGATCTTTCTTGTTTAATAAATTTTTTAAGCTGACTTTTATTTGGCAACTCTCCGTTTAATACTAGGTAAGCAACTTCTTCAAAGTCACATTTGTCACAAAGTTCTTGAACTGTGTAACCTCTGTAAGTTAGTGCGCTTAACTCAGGTACTACTTGTGAAATAGTTGTTTCATCAACAACAATACCTAGTAAACCTTTTTTAATTTCTTCACTCATTATTCGTGTCCTTCTGTAGAAAAGTCAGTTATTTTTTTATCTGGTGTATTGTACTTCTCATATTCTACTAACTCGTACAACCTTTTTCTAGTCTGCATTTTGTCAATAATATTATTTTGATGACCATCATTAAATATTGATTTTAAACCTATTTCTACATTTTGCATTGCAAGTCGTTGTGTACTCACAGGATAAATTACAAGATTATAGCCTAGATTTTCTAATTGTTTTTTATTTAATAACTTAGATTTTCCAAACTCGGTCATGTTTGCAAGCAAATACCCTTTTGCTATTTTTCTTACTTTTTCAAATTCATTTTCATTTTTCATGGCTTCTGGAAAAATCATATCCGCACCTGCATCTTCATAAGCCTTTATTCTTTCTAATGTTTTATCTAATCCCTCAACTGAATTAGCATCAGTTCTCGCAATTATTAAAAAATTTTTATCTTTTCGAGATTTTACTGAGTCTTTAATCTTTTTTACCATTTCTTCTTTAGATATAAGTTCTTTATTATCTAAATGACCACATCTTTTTTCAGCTATTTGATCTTCTAAATGACATCCAGCTAAACCTTTATTTTCAAATACTTCGATTGTTTTTTTGCAGTTTCCAAATCCTGTATCAATATCTACAATAGTTGGAAGGTCGGTAACTCTAGCTATCTGTCCACTTCTGTAACTAACCTGATTTAAAGTTGTTAACCCTATATCAGGTAACCCAAGATCGTTGGACATAACTCCACCTGAGACATAAACACCGTCAAAACCTATTTCAGCAATTAATTTTGCGCATAGGGGATTATAAGCACCAGGAAATCTTAGTAATTTTTTTGATTTTAAACTTTGGACTAAATTTAATCTTTTTTCTGTGATTGTTTTTTTAGTGAAGTGCATCTTGAAGATTTATATTAGAGCATAATATAAAAATCAAAGATTATTTGAAGAGGATGAATAAACCAGTTAAAACTAATAAAACTGCAAGTAAATATTCAATAATTTTTTTTACTTTGGTGTCTGTGATAAATTTTCTTAAGCCACTTCCAAAAAGTGCCCATAAACTTATTGTTGGAAAACATATGACTGCAGCTGTAATTGTTACAAACGCCAGTCCAATAAAAATATTTTCTTTAGTTGGAAAAAAACCTGATGCAACAGTTACGGCTATTGACCATGCTTTTGGATTTATAAACTGAAATAACGAAGCTTCATAAAATTTTAATGGTCTACCAGTCTCTTTTTGAGTCATGCTAAACGAACCAATCATTTTCCAACCTAAATAAACTAAATATACGAAACATAAAATTTTCATATAGAATTGTACCTGAGGGTAAAGTAAAAATAAATTTGCTAGGCCGAAACAAGTTAAGCCAATTTGTAAAATATGACCTAACGGAATTCCGATTAAATGAGGCAATGTTCTCACAAAACCAAACTTCATTCCAGATGCTGTTAGCATTGCATTATTAGGGCCGGGAGTGAAAAACATTGTAAAATAAAACGCAGATAACGCTGAAAATAGAGCAAAAGAAATCATAAATATTTTTCTATTATTTTTTCAAAACCTATGAAGTCACTAATTAATTCATCATGTTTAATTTCATTTTCAGATTTTTCAGTGTATCCATCTTTTACTAATACAAATGGCAAATTGGCATTAAGAGCTGAATTGGCATCGACCTCACTATCGCCAATCATAATTGTTTTTTTTAAATTTCCACCAATTATTTCAACTACATTTGTCAAGTGTCGAGGATCAGGTTTATTAAACGTGAAGGTGTCACTTCCGGCAATATATTCAAAATATTTATACATATCTAATTTCTTTAAAAGATCTATCGCCAACTTTTCTTGTTTATTGGTACACACTCCCATTGAAATATTCTTTTTTTTTGCCCAATTGAAAAATTCAATTGATCCTTTTAACGGTCGACTATGTTGGTCAATATTTTTCGAGTAATAATCTATAAATTCTTTAGTCATTTCTTTTTTTAATTTTTCATCTTTTATTTCTTCTTTAAAAGATCTTTGCATCATAACCCAGGCACCTTTGCCTGCTAAAGATTTAATATCTTCTAATTTTTTTTCAGCATGACCAAATTTCTTCATAACATGATTATGAGCTGCCATTAAATCAGGAGCCGTATTGACAATGGTCCCATCTAAATCGAAAAGAATTGTATAAATTTGAGTCATTTTAAAAGTATTAAAAAGAAATATTTTGTGACTTATTTCAGTATCATTATTAATGTAAAGAAATTTTAAATGAAAAGAAATAATAAATTAAAACAAGTTAATGCTTATCGGCTTTCACAAGAAATCTTAAGAAATAAAGCTTTAACAAAAGGTGTGAATTTAATTGCTCCAGAGACCATTTTTTTATCAAAAGATACTTTATTTGGAAAAAATGTAACTGTTGAGCCTTATGTTGTTTTTGGGCCAAAAGTTAAGATAGGTGATAATTCATACATTAAATCTTTTAGTCATTTACACGGAACTAAAATTGAAAAAAATGTTGTCATAGGTCCATATGCAAGATTGAGAGAAGGAACTGTTTTAAAAGAAAATACTAAAATTGGAAATTTTGTAGAAACTAAAAAATCTAGTATAAATAAAAATTCAAAAGTAAACCATTTATCTTACATTGGTGACACTTCAATTGGAAAAAATTCTAATATAGGAGCTGGAACAATTACTTGTAACTATGATGGTTTAAAAAAATCAAAAACAAAAATTTCCAACAATGTATTTGTAGGTTCAAACTCATCTTTAGTAGCACCAGTTAAATTAGGTGAAGGTAGTATTATAGGAGCTGGATCTGTAATTACAAAAAATGTAGAAAAAAAATCCTTAGCACTTACAAGATCTTCTCAGATTAAAATTAAAAATTATAAAAGAAAAAAACGAAAATAATGTGCGGAATAATCGGAATAGCTAGCAACAAGTCAGTTTCTATGAATATCATTAATTCATTAAAGAAATTGGAGTATAGGGGGTATGACTCAGCCGGAATAGCCACTCTTACCAATAACACAATAAATGAAAAAAAATGTTCCGGGAGAGTAGAGGAGCTTGAAAAAATTTTATTCAAAAACCCTTCAGAAGGTAACGTTGGCATAGGACATGTACGATGGGCAACACATGGAATACCTAATACTTTAAATGCTCACCCACATTCATCAGAGAAGGTTTCCGTTGTACATAATGGGATTATTGAAAATTCAGATGAATTAAAAAAAACTCTAGAAGAAAAAGGTTTTAAGTTTAAATCAGAAACTGATACTGAGGTTATAACATTGTTAGTTACAGAGTCGTTAAAAAAATCAGATCCTCTAGAGTCAGTATTTAAAACACTTAAAAAACTAAAAGGAAGTTTTGCTTTAGGTATTATTTTTAAAAACCATACTGATATTATTATTGGCGCAAGAAGAGGAAGCCCACTTGCAGTAGGTTATTCTAAAGAGGAAAACTATCTTGGTTCAGACTCTTATGCTCTAAAATCAATGACAAATAAGATTTCCTATTTAGATGACGGTGAAATTTGTGTTTTATCCAAAAGTGAAATTTCTTTTTTCGATGCCAATCAAAACAAAATCAATAAAAAGATACATATTGTATCTGACGATGAAAATACTGCTGATAAAGGAGATTATAAAAATTTTATGTCCAAAGAAATCTTTGAACAACCAAACACTGCAAAAAAATGTGTCAGTGAGTACATTGATAGTCTCAAAAAGGATATAAATATTTATAATTTTCCAATAACTCCGGGCGAAATTGAAAAAATTATTTTGATTGGATGTGGTACAGCTTATCATTCATGCTTAGTAGCAAAATACTGGTTCGAGGAACTAACTAGTATTGAAGTTGAGATAGATATTGCTTCAGAATTTAGGTATAGAAATTTAAAATTTAGTACAAAAAATTTATATATTTTTGTATCTCAATCTGGTGAGACAGCTGACACAGCAGCGGCATTGGAGATTTGCAAAAAGAATAAAGTTAAAACTTGTTCAGTTGTTAATGTCGTAGAAAGCACAATAGCAAGGAACTCTGATTGGGTTTTACCTATTCACGCAGGCCCCGAGATAGGTGTTGCATCTACAAAGGCATTTTTAGGACAATTAATAGTTTTATATATTTTATGTTTAAAACTCTCCTCTGTACGAAACGATATAGATAAAAAAAGTTATAATATTAATATTGAGAATTTAAAAAAACTTCCTGACGCTATAGCTAAAACTCTAAAATCAGAAGGTGATATACAAATAATGGCGCAAGAATTTTTAAAGGCTAGAGGATCTATGTTTTTAGGTAGAGGAAGCTCTTTTCCAATTGCACTAGAAGGAGCTTTGAAATTAAAAGAGCTTTCGTATCTTCATGCTGAAGGTTATCCAGCAGGTGAAATGAAGCACGGCCCGTTAGCTCTTATAGAAGAAGGTTTACCTGTAATAGTTATAGCTCCTAAAGATAAATATTTTGAAAAAACACTCTCAAATACACAGGAAGTTATAGCTAGAGGAGGAAAAATTTTTTTTATCACTGATATAAAAAAAAGGCTTTTAAGTACAAATATAAGACTCAGGTTAAGAGTGCCACACTTAGATAATTTTTTATCTCCAATCTTATTAACTATACCTTTGCAATTATTGGCTTATCATGTAGCATTATTAAAAAGCTGTGATATTGATAAGCCTAGAAACTTAGCTAAATCTGTTACAGTTGAGTAAAATGTCTTTTAAATATGAAGCAATGGTTTTATCTTGTATAGACCCAAGGTTTCAACCGATTGTTTTTAACTATTTAAATAAAAGAAAATTGAGGGGGAAATATAGTTCTTTTACAATAGCAGGATCTGCAATTGGAATTACAGAAAAAAAATTTAAAAAATGGCATAAAACTTTCTGGGATAATATTCATATATCCGTTAAACTTCATAAAATTAAAAAATTAATTGTTATAAATCATCGTGATTGTGGTGTAGCTAAAATTATAAGTGGAAAAAAAAATTTTAATTTTGATAATGAAACGAAAATTCATCAAAAATCTTTCCAAGAATTAAAAAAAACTTTAAAAAAAAAATATCCCAATCTTCAAATTGAATTAATTTTAATTTCTTTAAATAAAAAAATTGAAATATTTAATTAATAGAAAAACAAAATAATTTTTTCTTATTCAAATTATTTACAGTGATTTTTTTTCCTTTTATTTTTAATTTATTATAAATAGATGTTTTTTTTTTAGTATTAAGCCATAAAAAAATCTTATCTGAGTCATTAATTACATTTAGACTGAAAGTTAGCCTTTTAAAATCTTTTCTAAAAATTGGCTTTATGATAAATTTTTGCGTTAACTCTTTTGAATTTGGGAAAATAGATGCTACATGCCCATCATCTCCCATCCCAAGTAAAAATATATTAAACCTAATTTTTTTTTTTTTAAAATATTTTTTAATTTCGTCTCGATATTTTAAGGAGCTTTTTCTTATTTCAATATTATTAGTTTGGTATGGAAATAAATTTAAATCGTTGATCTTTATTTTTTTAATCAACAAATCATAAGCAAGCTTGTAGTTTGAGTATTTGGAGTCTTTTGAGACAAATCTTTCATCACCCCAGAATAAGTCAACATTAGACCAATCTATCTGTGATTTAGCTAGTTTTTTATATAAGTTTACCGGACTTGAACCCCCTGTTAAAACAAAACTTAATCTTTTTTTATTCCTATTTTTTTTTTCTATTTCTCTTTTAAAGATTTCAATGAAATGATTAATCAATGAATTTTCATTTTTTTTTTTAATATTTCTCATAAATTACTTATTTTAATGTAAATTCTGACTTGGAATATTACTAATACCATTATATATATACCATAAGTTGAAAATGAAAAAATGGACTTTAAATAGTTGGACTAAATTACCTGCTAAACATTTGCCAGTTTATCAGGATAAAAAAGAATTAGACTTAGTTTTGAGCAAAATAAAAAAATACCCCCCTTTAGTCTTTGCTGGGGAGTCTAGGTCTTTAAAAAAAGCACTTGCAGATGTGACAGAAGGCAAAGCTTTCTTGTTACAAGGAGGAGATTGTGCTGAGAGTTTTGCAGAATTTCATCCAGATAATATAAGAGATACTTTTAAAGTTTTATTGCAAATGTCTTTGGTTTTAACTGCATCAGCTTCAATGCCAGTTGTGAAAGTAGGAAGAATCGCGGGACAATTTTCTAAACCAAGAAGTGCACCAACTGAAAAAAAAAATGGCAAGGAATTACCCAGTTATCTAGGTGACAATATCAACGGTATGGAATTTTCCGAGAAAGCAAGAATACCTGATGCAAAAAGATTATTTAGAGCTTATTCACAATCAGCTTCAACTTTAAATTTATTGAGAGCTTTTTCTCAAGGTGGATTTGCTGATCTCAGACAAGTTCATTTGTGGAATCTTGGATTTATTAAAGATAAAACAAAAGGCAAGTATAAAGAAATAGAAGATAAAATTAGTGACTCTCTTGCTTTTATGGAAGCTTGCGGAATAAATTCAGATAACAATCGTAGATTAAGAACTGTAAATTTTTATACTTCTCATGAAGCACTACATTTACCATTTGAAGAGTCTATGACTAGAATAGACTCCACTACAGGTGAGCACCACGATACATCTGCTCATTTTGTTTGGATAGGTGATCGAACAAGACAAATTGATGGAGCGCATGTTGAGTTTTGCAGAGGTATTAAAAATCCTATTGGTTTAAAATGTGGCCCAACATTAAAACCAGAAGAATTAATCAAATTATGCAATATATTAAATCCGGATAATGAAGCAGGAAGATTGACTTTAATTTCAAGATTCGGTGCAGATAATGTTGAAAAATATTTACCTAAATTAATGAGATCTATTCAAAAAGAAGGTCTTAAAGTAGTTTGGTCATGTGATCCTATGCATGGTAACACTATAAAAGCAACAACTGGTTTTAAGACAAGACCTTTCGAAAGTGTTTTAAAAGAAGTTAAAAATTTCTTTTCAGTGAGTCAGGCGGAAAGAAGTTATGCCGGCGGTCTCCATATTGAGATGACTGGACAAGATGTAACAGAATGCACTGGGGGAGCACAAAAAATATCAGAAAATGACCTTTCTAATAGATATAGGACTCATTGTGATCCAAGGCTAAATGCAGACCAGGCTTTAGAGCTAGCTTTCTTAATTTCAGACGAAATTAAGAAAAATTCAAAAATATCAAACAAAATTATTCAAGCCGCGTCTTAATAATTATTGTAATTATTAAGACCAAACCTTAAAAAGATAGGTAAGGTATTAATTATGGATGTAAAAAAAAGAGCAAAAATTATCACAGACTGGATTAACAAATATTGTGATTCGGAGTCTTATAAACCGAGAGCTTTAGTTGTTGGAATTTCAGGTGGTATTGATTCATCTGTTGTTAGTACTTTGTGTGCAAATACTGGACGTAAAACTATTGTGTTAACAATGCCAATAAAACAAATTAAGTCTCAACATGACTTAAGCTTATTACATGCAAAATGGTTAAAAGGTAAATATAAAAATGTAGATCATCATTTGTTAGAAATGGATAAAATTTTCAATTCATTTTCTGAAGTGTTAAGTAACTTTAATAATGAGCATGGATACGCTAACTCCAGAGCTAGGTTGAGAATGGCAACATTGTATCAAGTTGCAGCTGCCAATTCGGGAATAGTTGTTGGAACAGGTAACAAAGTTGAGGATTTTGGCGTTGGGTTTTATACTAAATATGGTGATGGAGGAGTTGATATATCTCCAATAGCTGATTGTACAAAGACACAAGTTTGGGAGCTAGGAAGATACCTAGGGGTTTCCGACGAAATCATTAATACTCCACCCACTGACGGATTATGGAATGATGGAAGGAATGATGTAGAGCAACTTGGAATGTCTTATGAAGATCTTGAAAAAGCTATGAAAGATAAAAATGATCCTAATTACCAAAAATATTTAGAAATAAGAGAAAAAAATTTACACAAGATGAAACCGATACCAGTTTGTACATTTAATGAATAATCTTTATTTATCAAATTCTTTAACTAAAAAAAAAGAAATTTTTAAACCAATTAACCCTGAAAAAATTTCTTTATATGCTTGCGGACCTACTGTTTACGATAAACCCCATGTTGGAAATGCTAGAGCTTTAGTAGTTTTTGATATTTTATATAGAGTTTTAAAAGAAATTTATGGCAAGAATAAAGTAACTTATGTGAGAAATATTACGGATATAGACGATAAAATTATTGAAACTTCAAAAAAAAAAGGTGTACCAATATCACAACTCACTAATGAAATTACAAAAGAGTTTCATTTAAATTGCCAATCTTTATATTGTACTCAACCAACTTTTGAACCTAAAGCAACAGATCATGTAGAAGAAATGATTTCAATGATTAAAAATTTAATTAAATTAAATGCAGCTTATGAGAAAAAAGATCATGTATATTTTGCAGTGTCTTCCTTCAAAAATTACGGCAAACTATCAAATAAAAAAATTGACGAGCTTAAAATTGGAGCTAGAGTTGAAGTATCCGAATTAAAAAAAGATCCTTTGGATTTCGTTTTATGGAAACCTTCAAAAAAGGATGAGCCTGGTTGGGATTCTCCATGGGGTAGAGGCAGACCAGGATGGCACCTAGAGTGCTCAGTAATGAGTGAAAAATATTTAGGTAGTCAATTTGATATTCATGGAGGAGGACTAGATTTAATTTTCCCCCATCATGAAAATGAAATAGCTCAATCGTGTGTGAACAATAAAACTGAAAAATTAGCAAATTATTGGGTACACAATGGATTTGTAACTTTTGATAAAGAAAAAATGTCCAAGTCCCTTGGAAATATTTCTACAATCACAGAAGCAGAAAAAAAATATTCAGGCCAAGTATTAAGACTTGCTTTACTTAGTTCTCATTACAAACAGCCTTTAGATTGGAGTGATGAATTATTGAAAACTCAATCCAAGGTATTAGATAAGTGGTACTCAATATATTCAAAAGACTATAGTGAAAAATTGCCTGAATGTTTCAATCATTTACTTGATGATTTAAATACACCTCTTTATATTTCTAAATTACATGATTTATTCAATCAAGCACAAGATGGTAATAAAGAAAAAATTAAAGAGTTTAATAGAGCTTGTAGGTTAGTAGGATTATTTCACGAAACAAATATTGAAAGAGATAAATTTAAAAAAAGCAAAATTAAAATATCTGAGAAAGAGATCTTAAGCAAAATAAAAGATAGAGAAGATGCAAAAAAAACTGGAAATTACGATCTCGCTGATAAAATAAGAAAAGAACTTAATGAAGAAGGTATTGATATTAAGGACATTAAAGATAAAACAACCTGGAACTATAAATGAGTAAAGAAAAAATATATATTTTTGATACAACTTTAAGAGATGGCGCACAGACAGAAGGTGTGGACTTTACGATTGAAGACAAAAACAAAATAGCTCGAGTTTTGTCTGACATTGGTGTCGACTACATTGAAGGTGGTTGGCCAGGGGCTAATCCGGTTGATACTAACTTTTTTACCAACCCTCCTAAAATGAAAAATACATTGTTTACTGCTTTTGGTATGACAAAAAAAACCGGTAGAAGCGCAGATAATGATCCTGGTTTATCTTCATTATTAAATGCTAATACTCCAGCTGTGTGTGTAGTCGGAAAGTCATGGGATTTTCATGTCAAAGTTGCTTTGGGAATTAAAAATGAGGAAAATTTAGAAAATATAAGAGAAACTGCAAGACATTTTGTCAAAAATAATAAAGAGTTTTTATTTGATGCAGAGCATTTTTTTGATGGTTACAAAGCCAATTCTGAATATGCGCTTAATTGTTTAAAAGAGGCTTATGATAACGGTGCAAGGTGGGTTGTGTTATGCGACACTAATGGTGGCACATTACCAAATGAGGTAAGAGAAATTGTCTCAAAAGTTACAAAAAAAATTCCTGGAAGTAATCTCGGAATACATGCACATAACGATACAGAAAATGCAGTTGCAAATTCTCTAGTTGCAATAGAGTGTGGAGTTAGACACGTTCAAGGAACAATTAATGGATTAGGTGAAAGATGCGGTAATGCAAATTTAATGTCTATTATACCAAATCTGTGTCTTAAAAAATCTTTTAGTGACAGATATGAAATTAATATTAAAAAAGAAAAATTATCATCACTAACTGAGTGCTCACGATTACTTGACGAAATACTTAACAGAAAACCTAATAAAAGTATGGCCTATGTGGGAGCTTCAGCATTTTCACATAAAGGGGGTCTTCATGTTTCAGCTGTAAAAAAAGATCCTAAAACCTATGAACATATAGACCCAAAAATAATTGGAAATCATAGAAATATAATAGTTTCTAATCAAGCAGGAAGATCTAATATATTATCAAGACTAGAGAAATATGGCGTTCAAATAGACTCGAAAGACTCTAAAGTCCAAAAAATTCTTGATGAAGTGAAAGACAGAGAATTTAGTGGATATTCTTATGATGGTGCTGATGCTTCTTTTGAATTGCTTGCTAATAGATTATTAGACAAGGTTCCTGAATATTTAAAAGTTAAAAGTTATAATGTAAATGTTTCTAAATCCAAGGATATACAAACTAAAGCCAATGTAACTTTTTTAATTGATGGGAAAGAAATAGAATGTAATGGAGAAGGGAATGGACCTGTAAATGCTTTAGACAATGCGATAAGAAATAATTTTAAAAAAGTAACTAAGTATTATAACTATTTCTCTGATTTAAAATTACTTGATTATAAAGTAAGAATTTTAAATACCGGTACCGAAGCGACAACAAGAGTATTGATTGAAAGTACAGATAAATCAGGAGTAAGTTGGTTTACTGTTGGAGTTTCACCTAATATAATTGAAGCTTCATTCAAAGCTTTGATTGATAGTTTAGATTACAAATTATTTAAAGAAAAAGCCCCCGCAAATTTGAATGAAGAATAAGTTTGGGTTTATACTCATAAAACCTCAATTAGGTGAAAATATTGGCGCTTGTGCTCGCTCAATGAAAAATTTTGGATTCTTAAAATTAAATATTGTTTCGCCTAAATTTACTTTTCCCAATCATAAAACTAAAGCAACTTCTGTTGGAGCTTATGATATAATTAATAATGCAAAAGTATTTCATAGCACTGAAGAAGCTGTTAACCAATATGACGTAGTAATCTCTCTAAGTGCTAGGTCTAGGGATGTTAATAAAAAACACATAACTATGAGAGATTTTTTAAAAATTTTAAAAAAATATAGAAATTTAAAAATTGGCCTAATGTTTGGACCAGAGGCCTCTGGTCTATCTAATAAAGATCTTTCATATTCAAATTTCTTATTAAAAATTCCAACTTCAAAAAATTTCAAATCTTTAAATTTATCACACTCAGTTACATTAATATGTTATGAAATATTTAAATTTTTAAATAAAAATATTTTTGAAAAAAAAGGAAAAGAAATAAAAATTTCATCTAAGTTAAAAATTTCCTCAATAGTTAAACATTTGATTAAATTACTGGAGAAAAAAGATTTTTTTCTTCCATTAGAAAAAAAACACTCTATGATATTAAATATTCATAACCTTATTTACAGACTTGAGCCAAATGACAAAGAATTGAGGGTTTTAGCTAGTATTATAAGCGTATTGAGCAAAAAAAATTAAAACCGTAATTGACAAATAAATTTGAAACCTTATAAACACAAAATTATAAATTATGACAAAAAGACTAAAATCAAAACATAAAGTCGACCGAAGGTTAAAAGCTAATATTTGGGGAAGACCTAAAAGCCCGTTTAATTCAAGAGCATACCCACCAGGCCAACATGGTCAAAATAAAAAGGGAAAGCCAACAGATTATGGAATTCAACTCCAAGCTAAACAGAAATTAAAAGCTTATTACGGAAATATAAACGAACGTCAATTTAGAAATATATATAGAAAAGCACTTTCAAAAAAAGGAGACACTACTGAAAATTTAATAGCTATCCTTGAAAGCAGACTTGATACCGTAGTATACAGAGCTAAATTAGCACCTACAGTATTTTCTGCGCGTCAAATGATTAACCACGGCCACATTAAAGTAAATAAAAAAAGAGTTAATATTTCAAGTTACATTGTGAGGGGGTCAGATTTAATTGAAGTAAGAGACAAATCTAAAAAACTTAATGTGATTGAAGGGTCTATTCAGAGCAAAGAGAGAGAAATTCCAGAGTACATTCAATTAGATAACAAAAACAAAACTGTAAAATTAGTCAGAGTTCCAAAATTTTCAGAAGTACCTTATCCAGTAATAATGGAACCAAATTTAGTAATAGAATACTATTCAAGATAATTGAATTTTTTTAGCCTCTTTAAAAGAAAACTAATATACAAATTAAAAAAAAAAATATCTATAGATAGGGACGACTTTGAAAACAAATCATTAGATGAATTATTTTATTATTACGGAAGTGATAAGGCAAATATTTTCAAAAAAAATAATAAAAAAGGACATGGATTTTCAAAATTTTATACGTCTGAATTAAAAGATTACCGAGAAAAAAGACTTAATATTTTAGAAATAGGTTCATTTGCAGGAGCTTCTGCAGCTTCGTTCGCCAAATATTTTCGTAATTCAAAAATTTTTTGTTTTGATATAAATATTTCAAATTTCAAATATTCTTCTAAAAAAATTTTTGTTTACGGCTTAGATGTCAACAATCGTAAAAATCTATTGAAAACTTTAAATAAAATATTTATCTCAAATAACTTTAGTAAGTTTGATATTATAATTGACGATGGATCTCATCTATTAAGCGATATTATTATAAGTTTGAATTTTTTTTTTAAGTATTTAAATAATAAGGGAATTTATATTATTGAAGATTTCAAACATCCTAATTATTACAATTATAACAAAGATACTAATGAATTATTTATAGATGAAATGCTTAAGAAATTAAAAAATAATGTATTTTTTAATTCAAATTTGCTTAGCAAAGAAGATCAAAAGTTTTTAATGAAGAATATTGAAAATCTTGAAATATTCAAAGGAAATTTAGATGACTCTGACATTTGTTTTTTAAAAAAAAAATAAATTAGATTATTTTTTTTTTTTCAAAAAGTTTTTTTAATTCACCCTTTTCAAACATTTCTTTAACGATATCACAACCGCCTATAAATTCCCCCTTAACATAAAGTTGAGGAATAGTTGGCCAGTCGCTGAATTCTTTTATACCTTTTCGTAAATTTTCATCTTCCAAGACATTAACACCTTTAAATGAAACATTCATATGTTTTAGCACATTAGAGACGGCCATTGAGAAACCACATTGTGGTGAGTCAGGCGTTCCCTTCATAAAGAGACAGACATCGTTTTCACTAATTGTTTTTTTAATACTTTCTTTAATTTCCATTATTTCCCCTCCGTAGTAATTGATAGGGCATGTAACTCATTACCCATTTTACCTTTTAAAGATTTATAAACTAATTTATGTTGATCAATCTTATTTAAATTATTAAATAATTTTGATTTTATCACAGCCGAATAATGATTATTATCACCCATAAGATCTTTTATCTCAATCGTAGCATCTGGAATACTTTCTAAAATTAGTTTTTTTATTTCATTTATTGGTAACGGCATTAAAATCATTATACCATTGATTATTGATTTTATACAATTCATTAATGTCCGATTTCATTTCTCCCTCTATTTCAAAATATTTACTTTGCGTTTTACCAATATTTTCATAATAAATATTGTTTGATTTTAGAATTTTTTCAACTTTATTGATATTTTCAGTATTAACTTCTAAAATATATCTGCCCTGATCCTCTCCAAAGAAATATTCAATCAAGTTGCTCAAAATTTTTGGTTTATTAATTTTAATACCTACCCCAGAGTAAATAGACATTTCGCAAAGCCCAATTATTAACCCTCCGCTTGACACATCATGTGCAGTAAGAACTAAATCCTTATTGATTAAATTAAGCACAGCTTCACCATTATTTTTCTCATTTGTAAGATTTGTTTCAGGAGGAGACCCATCAGTTATTGAGAAGTTTTCTTTCAAAAAACAGCTTTGTTCAATGTGTCCAAAGGTTTTTCCCACAACAATTATGAAACTATTTTCAGCTTTAAAATATTGGCCTATAGGTTTTTTTAATTTAGAGATTAAACCTACACCGCCTATTACTGGTGTTGGAAAAATATTTTTTTTATTTGTTCCATTATAAAAAGAAACATTTCCAGACACTATAGGATAATTTAAAAATTCACATGCTTCTTTTATCCCACTTAAGCATTCTGCAAACTCACCCATAATTTCACTATTTTCAGGATTTCCAAAGTTTAAACAATTAGTGATAGCTAAAGGTTTTGCACCAACTGAAATCAAGTTTCTCCAATTTTCGCAAACAATTTGTTTTCCGCCAGAAATTGGATGTGACTTGCAATAATTCGCAGAGGAGTCAACAGTTACAGCTATAGCTTTTTCTGTATTATGTATTCTTATTATTGCTGCATCTGAGCCAGATCTTTGTACAGTATCGCACATCACCATCTGATCGTATTGATTTGTAATCCAACTTTTATTTGAATGATTTGGTGAGGACAAAACTTTGATCAAACCCTCTTCTAATTTAATTTTCTTTAGATTTTTTAAGTTTACTTCGCACTTTGAAGGTTTTTTTCTTATCCATTTTCTATCGTAAATCGGAGCTTTTGTAGCTAATGCATCAATCGGAATTTCTCCATGAATTATATTTTTATATTTCATGGTTAAATTTTTTGTATTAGTTGTTTTACCTATAATTACAAAATCTAGATCCCACTTATCAAAAATTTTTTTTGCACGCTCTTCTTTTCCATCCTCCAAAATAATCAACATTCTTTCTTGGCTTTCAGAAAGCATCATTTCGTAAGGTGTCATATTTTCCTCCCTGCAAGGAACTTTATCTAATTCTAATTCTATTCCCAGAGAACCTTTAGATGCCATTTCTACGCTCGATGATGTTAAACCAGCAGCTCCCATGTCTTGGATGGCAATAATTGAGTCATCCTTCATTAGTTCTAAGCAAGCTTCTAAAAGTAATTTTTCAGTGAACGGATCTCCAACTTGAACTGTAGGTTTTTTTTCATCAGAATTTTCATCAAATTCTGCTGAGGCCATTGACGCACCATGTATACCATCTCTACCAGTTTTAGATCCAACATATACTACTGCTTTATTAATTCCTTTTGCTTTAGAGTAAAATATTTTACTTTTTTTAGCATGTCCGACTGCCATAGCATTAACTAAAATGTTTTCATTATATGTTTCATTAAATTTTGTTTCTCCAGCAACGGTAGGTACTCCAATACAATTACCGTAACCACCTATTCCTGAAACTACACCATTTAAAAGATTTTTAGTTTTAGGGTGATCAGGTGCTCCAAAATGTATAGAATTCAAAAGCGCTATAGGTCTTGCACCCATTGTGAAAACATCTCTCAAAATTCCCCCAACTCCAGTAGCAGCACCTTGATATGGCTCGATATAAGAGGGATGATTGTGGCTTTCTATCTTGAATATGATTGCATCATCATCTCCTATATCAATTACTCCTGCGTTCTCACCCGGGCCTTGAATAACTTGCTTTCCTTTAGTAGGAAGTTTTTTCAAATGTATTCTTGAGGATTTATATGAACAGTGCTCATTCCACATTGCAGAAAAAATACCAAGCTCAAGCAAATTAGGATCTCTTTTAAGTAATTTTTGAATTTTTTTGTATTCATCTATTTTTAGACCGTGTTTTTCAATAATTTTATTTGTAATTTGCATATATCAATTAATTAAACTTGAAAATAAATTTATACCATCGGTATTTGAAATTAGTTTATCAACCATTCTCTCTGGATGTGGCATCATACCTAAAATATTTTTTTTTGAATTATAAATACCTGCAATATTTTGAATAGCTCCATTAGGGTTTGCTTGATTATTTATATTGCCAAATTTGTCACAATATTGAAAAGCGATAAGATTTTCTTTTTTCAAAGTTTCAAGGTGAAAACTATCTGTAAAATAATTACCTTCATTATGTGCAACATTTAATTTCAATATTTGATTAATTTTATATTTTGATGAAAATTTTGTTTTGTTATTTGTTACTTTTACATGAACATCTTTATTTATAAATTTAAGATTTTTATTTCTTAGTAATGTTCCTTTGAGCAAACCTGTTTCCGTTAAAATTTGGAAGCCATTACAAATACCTAATATCAAACATCCATCATTAGCTGCTTTTATAACTTCATCAATTATTAATGATTTACCGGCTATTGCGCCTGATCTAAGATAATCCCCATAAGAAAAACCACCAGGAATGACTATAAGGTCTGATTTTGGTAATGTTGTTTCTTTATGCCAAATCATTTGATTTTTAAATTGCATTTTTTCAAGGGCAACTGCTATATCTCGATCACAATTTGATCCAGGAAATACTATTACTGAAGATTTCATTGTAGTTTATTAATTTGGTAGTCTTCAATTATTAAATTAACCAAAAGTTTTTGACACATTTCATTTATCATGTTTTCTGCTTTTTTTTCATCTTGCTCATTAATTTCTATTTCGAAGTATTTTCCTTGTCTTATGTTTTTCAAGTTTTTGAGCCCAAGGTTAAATAATGTGTTTTGAACAACTTTACCTTGTGGATCTAATACGTCCTTTTTAAGTGTTACTGTAACTGAAAATTTCAATTTATTTTTTTTTAAATTTTATTGGGATAGTTTTTCCAAAATTAACTTCACTAATATTAGTTTCCTCTGGCATAATTCCAAGTCTTCTAGCCACGTCTTGATAAGCTTGAATAATATTACCTAAATCTTTTCTAAACCTATCTTTATCTAATTTTTTTTCAGTTTTTGCATCCCACAACCTACATGTATCTGGACTAATTTCATCTGCTAATACTATTTCCTTTTTTTCTGTATCTTTGTTCCAAGCTTTTCCATATTCAATTTTAAAATCTACGAGTTTAATACCGATTGCTCTAAACATACCTGTTAAAATATCGTTTATTCTCAAGGTCATTTTATCAATAATCTTAATTTCACTTTCTGTAGCCCACCCAAATGAAAATATGTGATTTTTTGAAATAAGCGGATCATTTAACTCATCTTTTTTGTAACAATATTCTAGCAATGGTTTTTCTAATATTGTTCCCTCGGGTATACCTAATCTTTTGGTTAGAGAGCCTGTTGCTATATTTCTTACGATAAATTCTATTGGATAAATTTCAGCTTTTTTAATTAATTGTTCTCTCATATTTAATCTTTTAATAAAATGGGTTTTAATTCCACACTGAGACAGATTAGTAAGTATGTGTTCAGATATACGATTATTTAAAACCCCTTTGCCTTCAACTTTAGCTTTTTTTAAATTATTAAAAGCCGTCGCATCATCTTTAAAATGTTGAATAACTAAATTTTTATCTTTAGTTTCATAAATTATTTTCGCTTTTCCCTCGTATAATTTATTGCCTTTATTCATTTGATTACTTATTTTTTAGACTTCTATTAAAAATTATATTAATTTTTTTAGTATGGTAACCAAAATTAAATAACTTTTTAATTTTATTAACAGGTATTTTATTAGTAATTTCTTTATCTGAAATTATATTGCTTACAAAGGTAGAATTATTTTTCCAAGCTTTCATGGCATTTTTCTGTACAATTCTATAAGCTTCCTCTCTTGTATAACCTACTGAGGTAAGCTCAAGTAAAACCCTTTGTGAGAAAAATATTCCATTTGTAATATTGAGATTTTTCAGCATTTTTTTTGGATAAATACTTAAATTTTTTATGACATTAGCTAACCTGATTAAAGCAAAATCTAAAGCTATGGTCGCATCTGGACCAATATTTCTCTCAACAGCAGAATGAGAAATATCTCTCTCGTGCCACAAAGCAACATTTTCCAATGCAGGAACAACAGAAGACCTGATAAGCCTTGATAAACCAGTTAAGTTTTCACTTAAAATTGGATTTTTTTTATGTGGCATCGCAGAGGATCCTTTTTGCTTTTTTCCAAAGAATTCTTCAACCTCTAAAACCTCTGTTCTCTGAAGATGTCTTATCTCTATTGCAAATCTCTCGATTGAACTTGCTATAATCCCTAAAGTGGAAAAAAATTGAGCATGTCTATCTCTGGGTATTACTTGAGTAGATATTGGTTCTACAGATAGTTTTAGTTTTTTAGCAACATATCTTTCAATTTTAGGATCAACGTTAGCAAAAGTTCCAACTGCCCCCGATATCGCACACGTAGAAATTTCTTTAATTGCATTTTCTAACCTTTTTTTATTTCTTAAAAATTCTTGGTAGAAAGTTAACATCTTAAAACCAAAAGTTATTGGTTCTGCATGTATACCGTGACTTCTACCAATACATAGAGTGTACTTGTGTTTTACAGCTTGCCGTTTGATCGAAACTAATAATTGGTCAATATCCTTTAATAAGATAGCTCCTGATTGTTTGAGTTGTAAATTAAAACAGGTATCTAAAACATCAGATGAAGTCATACCTTTATGAAGATATCTTGCTTCCTTACCAACTCTTTCAGTAATCGAAGTTAAAAAAGCTATCACATCATGCTTAACCTTATCTTCGATTTTTAAAATTCTTTTTACATTTATTTTTGCTCTTGATCTCACTTTTTTTGTTACACCTTTTGGAATAATTTTTAATTTCTCCATAGCCTCGGCGGCAGCAAGTTCAATTTCTAGCCAAATAGCATATTTGTTTTTGTCTTCCCAAATATCTCTTATTTCTTTTCTTGAATATCTTTCAATCATTTATTTAGGCAGTGTAAAAATTTCACAACCTTCTTCTGTTACACCTATAGTATGTTCAAATTGTGCAGATAAAGATTTATCTTTTGTAACAGCTGTCCAGCCATCATTTAGTGTTTTCGTTTCAAATTTTCCAAGATTTATCATTGGTTCTATAGTAAATATCATTCCAGATTTAATCTTTTCTCCTGTTCCTTTTTTTCCATAATGTAAAATATTAGGCACTTCATGAAAGTGTTGCCCAATACCATGACCACAAAAATCTTGAACAACTGAAAAACCTTTTTTTTCTACATAGTTTTGTATCTCCGCGCCAATATCGCCTAAGTGAATGTCATCCTTCACAATTTTAATAGCATTCATCAAAGCCTCATGAGTTGTTTGAACTAATCTTTTTGCTTTGATAGAAACTTCCCCAATTTCAAAAGTTCTACTTGTATCTCCATGCCATCCTTCTTTGTAGGCGGTTACATCAACATTAACAATATCACCCTCCTTTAATACTTTTTCAGAGGGTATTCCATGACAAACAATATGATTTGTTGATGTGCAACAAGATTTAGGGAAACCTCTATAAAATAATGGAGCAGAATATGCTTTATGGTCATTTATAAATTCATAGCATAGATAATCAATCTCATCAGTTCGTATTCCTGGTTTTGCAATTTTAGCAACTTCGTCTAATGCTCCAGCAGCAATAGCGCCTGCTATCCTAGTTTTTTCAAAAGCCTCTTTATAATTTATTTTCATTTTATTTTAATTTGTATTTCACGATTAAGTTTTATTCCTTTTGATGAAAATTTACAATCATAGCAAAGAATATTTAGTTTTTTTTTAACAGCCTTCATTAATAAATTACAATAATCAGGATCTAAATCTTTAGCCAACTCAAATCTAGAGCAATCATTTCTTTGGATTATAAAAAGAAGATAAATTTCATAACCTTTTTTACGTGCTTTTAATAATTCTAAAATATGTTTTTGACCTCTAGAAGTAACTGCATCAGGGAATTCGGCTACGCCTTTTTTTCTAGAGAGGGTCACATTTTTAACCTCTATAAAATATTTTTTTGTTTTTTTTTTGATAAGAAAATCAAATCTAGTATTTTCACCGAAATTTACC
This sequence comes from uncultured Pelagibacteraceae bacterium, assembly GCA_902619675.1. GTDB lineage: Bacteria > Pseudomonadota > Alphaproteobacteria > Pelagibacterales > Pelagibacteraceae > Pelagilacustribacter. The sequence goes on along the minus strand of CACNFA010000006.1, from coordinate 4,775 downwards.
TCTTGTTTTAAATAATTTAAATTTTCAAAATCTCTGATAAGTTCATTATTAAGAGCATCTAAAACAATTTTATTTGTCAAATGTGTATTGACTCCAACTTTTGAATTTTGATCTTCGATGATTTGTAAAGTATATTTTAATTTTCTTTTCGGGTTATCAGACTCGCTTAGCCAAACTTTATTACCTTTATTTAATAAACCCATCATTGAACCAGTATTTGGGCAGTGTGCAGTTACAATGTTATTGTTAACTTTAATATCTACAAAAAAACGTTTATATCTTTTTATGAATTCTCCTGTTATTAATTTTTTTGTAAAGTTCATGTATAAATATTAACCTATGAAGAAAAAAAAGAAAAAAGTAAATGCTGCAATTTTAATTATCGGAAATGAAATCTTATCTGGTAGAACACAAGATAAAAATATTGCATTTTTAAGTAATTGGCTTAACTTAAATTGTGGAATTACAGTTTTAGAAGTAAGAATTATACCTGACGTTGAAAAAACTATTATTGACAATATTAGATCTTTATCAAAAAAATTTAACTATATATTTACCACTGGTGGAATTGGACCAACACATGATGATATAACTGCTCAATCAATCGCAAAAGCTTTTAAACTTAAATACAAATATCACGAAGAAGCATATAAAATTCTAGAGAATTATTATGGAAGAGAAAAGTTTAATGATGGTAGAAAAAAAATGGCAAAGATGCCTTCTGGTGCAAAATTGATTTACAATCCTTCAAGTGCTGCTCCAGGATTTATAACAAGGAATGTGCTATCACTACCTGGGGTACCATCAATATTAAATTCAATGATTGAAAATTGTAAGAATTTTCTTGTTAAAGGCACGAAAGTTCATAGCAAAACTTTAAATTTGTTTACAGTAGAGAGTAATATTTCTAAAAAATTAGAAACAATTCAAAAAAAATTTGTGAGTGACGTAAATATTGGAAGCTATCCTTTTTTTAGATTAGGAAAAATTGGTGTTTCAATCGTTTCGAGATCAACATCATTAAGAAAACTTAATGCAGTTAACAAAAAATTGATTAAACTAGTGAATGAAAAAAAAATAAAAATTTTAAAAATTTAGATTAAACTAAATACTTCATCTACTCCTATCGAATCTATTTCTGAAGTATCATGTAATTTTTTACTATCTAAAATCTTTGTATATCTATTCTTTGGTGCAAATTTTTCAGAGCTTGTCGGACCAAATAAAACTATCATGGGAATTTTTGCTAAAGACATCATGTGCATTATTCCATTATCTATTGATACAGCTGTATCTAATCTTGAAGACAATGCAGTTACGAGTGCTGGACAAGAAATATTTGAGACGCTTTCAGGAAAAATTGCAGAGGGTACTTGATTTTTAATTTTTTCAATAAGGTCGAATCTATTTTTTTCAATAAAAAAAACAGGAATTTTGTTTTTAGTTGTGACTTTATTCGCTAAAGAAATAAATTTATAAATTGACCAACTCTTCTTTCTGTATTCATTACCTTGAGTAATGGAAAATCCTACATAGTTAGAATGAGGTAGAAGTTTTTTTGCCTCTGAAATTATTTGTTTTGGTAGTTTATTAACCTTAAATTCTTGCTCAATAATATCTTCTTCTAGAAATAAACTTAAATTCTCAAAATGATTATTGTTATTAGAATTAATTTTTTTTGATGAAAAAATACCCTTAAATGTTGTTGAGTAGAACAAGTTATGTGGAATTCTTTTTAATATAAATGAGTTTCTTAATTTACTCTGTAAGTCTAATATTAAATCAAATTTACCATAAGTTTTTTTTAAAACCCTGCTTTTTGCAAATAAAATATGCCACCATCTAAATCCAAAATATTTTAACCCAAGATCTACAGTCTCTAGGTTTATGTTATACTCTTTTAATTTACCTATATAATGATTTTCGTGAGCACCAAGGTAAAAAAATTTTGATTTCTTAAAATGATTTTTTAAACTAATTAATAAAGGAAACAATTGAATAGCGTCTCCTAATCCACCTCCAGAGTTATAAATTAAAATTTTTTTCACAGCTGCTACCATTCTACGTTTGATTATTCAGTAAATAAAAATATAGTCCATTTTATGAAAATTATAAAATTTTCTTTTTTAAGTATTTTTTTGACATTTTTAGTTTTGTTTCTACTCTTGATGGTGGATATGGCCAAAATAAACACTAATTTTGTTAACAAAAGTTTTATAGAATTTGATATTAAGAATCTCAATAGTAAACACTCAATAAAATTAAGCAGATATATAAGAAACTACTATTTTTACTATTACAAACTTTTCTTTCCAAGTTCTTTTAATGAAAGGTGGTCGATCGAAAGTTTTTCAAAGAGAAGCAAATTGCCACTCACAGACATTAGATACGCTAAAGAAAAAGACTTCAGTAAGCCCGAATATTCTCTAGATAATTATTTAAATAAAGATAGATGGTTTCGAAGTCACGGAAATTATTTTTCAACTAGATTTTCTAATTTAAATCAAATAAATATTTCAAACGTATCAAATCTTAAATTAGCTTGGACTTATAAATCAAAAATTCTCTCAACTTCTTCAGCTCTTTATAACATTCAAGCTAACTCGATATTTGACGATGGAATAATTTACACACCAGACACTGAAAATAAAATTATAGCTCTGGACGGACTAAATGGAAAAAAAATTTGGGAATATCAAGTTGAAGAAGGTTTAGCAGCGAGAAGAGGACTTATAATTTGGGAAAATCCAAATAAAAAAGATGATAAAAGAATTTTTTTTACAAATAATAGAAATAAGATAATTGCAATAAGCGCAACGACGGGAAAAAGGATAAACGATTTTGGCAAAGAGGGTTCAGTGGAAATTGGTGTATCTCCTATTCCTCCTATAATTTATAAGAATCAATTAATAGGTATTAATACTAGCTCAATAATTTATTCATTCAATGTATACACCGGTAAAATCAATTGGAAATTTAAAGTTAACGACATAAAAAATAGTTTTATTTTATTTAATTTTCAAAAAGGAAGCCCATGGGGAGGTCTATCACTAGATGAGAAAAGAGGTTTATTATTTTTTACAACTGGAAATCCTGCACCAGATCATAGCGGTGTTGATAGAGAAGGAAAAAACTTACATGCTAATAGCTTAGTTGCATTTGATTTAAGTAAAAAAAAAATTGCATGGTATTTTCAAGAAATACAGCACGATATTTGGAATATGGACTTTGCAGCCCCTCCTATATTAACGATGATAAAAAAAGAAAATAAAAATATAGATGTAGTAGTTGGAGTATCTAAATTGGGCAACACAATTATATTGGATAGAGAAAGTGGTGAGCCAATTTTTGATATATTATATGAAAGGACACCAATATCAAACGTGCCAGGTGAAAGAACTGCTCCATATCAAATTAAACAAGAACTTCCTGAAAAGATTTGTAGAACAAAGTTTAATAGAAATGAATTGACTGCGGAGGCAAAAAAATCAGACAAAATAAAAAAGATTCTTAAAAATTATACAAGTGGTTTTCCCACACCTCCACAACTTGAGAAAAATAATATTATAATGGGAGGCTGTGTGAGATGGGCTGGGGCTTCTGTAGATACAACAAAAAATATTCTCTACGTATCAAGTGATCAGGATCCATACATAATAAAAATTTTCAAAGATGAAAAATTTGAATTTTTATATGGGTATACTCAAGAAAAATTTATTGATGATAAGGGTTTTCCGGCAATCAAACCGCCCTGGGGAGCAATTACTGCTTTAAACTTGAACACAGGAAAAATAATTTGGCGAATTCCTTTTGGAAAATTTCCTGATGGTGAAAAATATGGTTTAAACAATACTGGAGATTTTAATAGAGCAGGGATTACTGCTACTTCAGGAAACTTGATATTTGCATCAGGAACAAGAGATAAAAAGTTAAGGGCTTATAATTCAATTAACGGGGAAGAAGTCTGGAGCAATGACTTGCCAACTCCTGGTTCCTCTCCTCCCACAATATATGAAGTTGATGGTAAACAATTTGTTCTTGTCTCAACATATGAAGAGGGTGGCAACACAATTTTAAGCTACACATTGAATTGAAAAAATTAATTTTTGCAGACTAGAGGACAAAAAGGTAATATCTTTTAAAATAATAAATGATGAAAAAACTTTTAGCGATCTTAGTTTTAAGTTTGTTTTTTTCTAACATATTGCTATCTAAAGAACGAAGTGAAAATGAAATTGAAATAGGAGTATTTCTTGAAGATTTAAAAGATATAGGTCAATTTAAAGAAATTAAAAATATACCAAATGGGCTATTTCCAAAAAATCTGAAAACTTTCTTTCCTCGAGCTCAAAAAGCTCAGCAAAAGGTATCTAAAATATTTATAAATCAAAAAGGTTTACTTAATAAATATCCAGAGAGAATGATGCTAGGTATGGCATATTTTGAATTTTTTTACATGCAAACATTGAGGGATAGTAAAAGAGATTTAGAAACTTTCACCGATAATTATCCATCTTTTAGAACAAAAAATACTATGCAAAAAATTTTTAATTTAAACCAAGCAAGAAAAACTATGAGAGAAGCAGTTGGTTTATCAATTACAGACTCACCTGAAAAAGCAGTGAAGGTATTTTATACAATGAGTAAGCTTTTTGCTCAAGGAACCATTAAAGAGAATAAACTATCTAAAGGTGAAAAAAAGAAAATTAAACTTCATAATCAGATTAATAGTGATTTAGCTAAAACACAAAAAGTCATTGAAAAATTTAAAGAGC